>CAYJNJ010000001.1:0-117845 GCA_964371595.1 uncultured Bacteroidales bacterium
TCCTTACCCCGTGAAAGGTGGCGCAATCGATATTTCTTTCCAGCATTATGCAAGTATATTTTTCCTGATACTGCTGGCGGCCCTTGTCATTTACTCTCTCCGGTTCACAAAAAAAGTATTTTTCAGCCTTGGGTTTTATGCCGTAACAATATTTCTGGTGTTGCAATTATTGACAGTCGGAGGCGCTGTGATGGCCGACAGGTATTGCTACATCCCTTCAATCGGGATTTTTTTCCTTGCCGGCGAGGGTTTCATCTTATTATGGAACAAAAAGCTGCAATTGATAAGCATCATCCTGTTAAGTGCTTTTACGATATTCTTTTCAGTTAAAACCTATACCAGGTGCGGGATCTGGCATGATGAAACAACTTTTTGGACTGATGTTATCGATCAAAACCAGACCGTTCAGAATGCTTATTATAACCGGGGTAATATTTTCATGAATGAAAAGAAAAACCAAAGGGCCATTGCCGATTTTGGCAAAGCCATTGAACTGAACCCAAAATTCACCGATGCCTATTACAACCGCGGCTTGATCCTCCGTCAACTTAACAGATCTGAAGAGGCGGTTTCCGATTTCAGTAAAGCTATTGAATTAAATCCCGGTTTTGAAAAAGCCTACTTTAACCGCGGAAGTGTCTTTATGATAGAAAAAAAATATGATGAAGCAATATTTGATTTGGGAAAGGCCATTGAACTGAATCCAAAAAATACCGAAGCCTTCATCAGCCTTGGCACAGCTTTCTATTATCAAAATCATTATGATGAAGCAATCCGTAATTATACTTTAGCGATAGAAATAAAAGATGATGAGGCTATTGCATTTTATCTTCGGGGATGGGCGCAATTATTAGCGGGTAATAAAGATGCAGCCTGTGAGGATGTGAAGCAGGCTGAAAAATTAGGGTATAAGCCGGCTACTGATGCAATACCACAGATTTGCAACTGATTCTCTTCCTGATAATTTTTTAATATCTTTATCGAAAATAATCTGATGATGATTGGCAGGAAAATCCTGTACGTATGCTGCTTCCTTATTTCAGGCTCTTTAATTTCCCTGGGCCTGGAATCCAGCGCGAATGATTGTCAGAGAATTACACTTGAACGGATCTATACCGGTGACCTTAAGAAAGATCTTTTCTTAGAGGGCAGGGATTTCAATTTCCAATGGGATGTTAATCATCATCCTGTTCATTATCAAAAACCAGAAAAGGGATCTGTACCGAAACCGGCTGCCCGACAATTCATTGATAAGACAAAACGGAAAGGTATTGCAGCCAGCGGTCCAGAGCCTGCCATTCCTGCCTTTTCCGGGTATTTTCCAGGCTATCCCCCATTTGCAGAATCTTCGTTTTACTGTTTACCACCTGCCGGCTTGTCCCCAGGATTAGAAAACTGCATTAAAACCCGCCCGCCTCCGGCGAAATCCTGAATCCATCCTTTTTATTTTTCCCATTTACTGGGAATTAGTTCATTTTCGATCCTTAGCAGAATATGCTATGGGATTAATTTTTTCATGAATTTTAAAAGATTTAAAAATGAAACGCAAAATATCTAACAACTGGATAGTATTCGGGGTATTCATCATAGCCATCGTCCTGATGATCCTCATCAAGGTATTGTTCCTTTAATATAACCGCTGACAGGTCCGGAAAGGGCCGGACCTGTCAGGTTTAATTACCGTAATTTATCATCGCAATGATTACTTTCGGCTAGAATAGCGTAAGCAGGTATCCTAAACCGGCACCTCCGACGACGATAAAAGCTGAATTAAGCCGTTTAAAAATTATCAGGGCTGAAATACTGCAAAGCATAATAATCACTGATTTCCAATCGGTTAATGTATCCCGTCCCATGGCTATGGCAACGGCAATAATAATTGCCACGGATGAAATATTGACGGCATCGAGGAAAGCAGCCATGATCCCTGATTTTCTCAATTTCGGTATCAGCGGATTAAGAGCCGCCACAAATATGAAAGATGGCAGGAAAATTCCGGCGGTTGCAAGCAATGCCCCCCAGATCCCACCTATCTGGAAGCCGATAAAAGTTGCTGCCGAAAGGACAGGTCCGGGGGTGATCTGGCCAACGGCAATTGCATCCATGAGCACCTGCCTGCTGATGATTTCCCTGCTTACCAGTTCCGTGTCGAGAAAGGCAAAAAGAACATACCCGCTGCCATAAAGTATTGCTCCTATTTTCAGGAATATGAGGAAGATTTTCAGGTAAGGGACCGTTGCCCCGGCCTGCAGTAATAAAAGCGGGAAGAAGCTGCCTGCACCTGGTTTTTGGGATTTAATCCAGTAGATTACTATTCCTGCGATCCCACATCCGAATAAAACCGCTATTTCGTTCAAGCCAAAAAGGCATGCAATTAAAGAAACAGCTCCAAGGACAGCCGTTATCACAGATTTCAGGGCTTTTCTGCCGAGCGGGACCATGGCCGAAATAATGATGGCAATAACTGCCGGCTTGATGCCATACATAAATGCTTCGACGTTGGAAGATGGCCATAATCCCTGTACAGCCAGGCAAAAACTGTAGTAATCAATACGGCAGGCAAAAGGAAAGTAAGTCCTGCTGCGAGCAATCCTTTCAGCCCTGCCCTCTCATAGCCGCAATGCATGGTCATTTCAGAAGCATTTGGCCCGGGGATCAGGTTGGTGGCCCCCACCAGGTCCAGAAAATGCTGATGGTCCATCCACTGCTTTTTACGCACTACCTCTTTTTCCAGCATTGAGATGATTACAGCCGGGCCGCCAAAAGAAATACTCCCCAGTTTCAGGAATAAAGATGAAATCTCGCGAAGGCTTGTACTGATCCTCATAAGTCGTCTTCCTGTGGCGAAAATACTGATTTTACCAATCATTCATGCTCGTGCCTGTGGTGCAGGTCGGGATCGTGCGAATGCTCATGGGTTACGGGATCATGGCTGTGAAAATGCGAATGCCATTTTTTACCCGCAACGGTCTCATCATCATGCGTATGCATGTGGTGCCCATCGGCATGCTGATGGTAATGGATGTGTTCCATTTTTGTATGGCTGTGAACGTGTTTATGGGATAAAACACTGGTAATTATTACAGCCGCAGCAAGAAGGAAAATAGAAATGATGTGGGCCCATTGAAAGGAGTCCTGATAAAAAACATAGGATAAAATCACTCCCCACAAAGGAGCCGAAGAAAACAGGATCTGGCTTCGTGTGGCCCCGATGTTATGTGCAGAAGTTACATAAAGGACGATACTGACACCATAAGCGAAAACGCCGACAACGAGTGCCGGTGCAATACTGATTAGTTGAAGGGGCGAAGTGGCAATCAGGCATCCGATGAGCAAATTGACCGAGCCGGCGATGCTGCCTTTGATAAAAGTGACTGTTTGCGGTGAGGCCCCATCGGTAAGCGCGGTCAGGTGGTTGTCGATACCCCAGCAAATACAGGCGGCAGTGACCAGCAAAGCCGATGTGATGCTGCCCGCACCTTCTCCTGATGATGTGATCACCCCGGCTATGATCGTTAAAATTACCCCGGCCCAGGTATATCTGTCGAGCGAATCCTTGAAAATCAGCACACCCAGAACTGCTGTAGCAACCAGTTCCATATTCAGCCAGATAGAAACCGAAGCAGCGTTTGCCGTTTTTAAGCCGGCCAAAAGCAGCAGCGGGCCCAGGAAGCCGCCGAAAAATATGATCCCGGCCGTTTTGGTCCTGTTGCCGGCCTGGAACAGCAGCTTAAGCTTGCTGTCCTTCCTGAAAATATAAGGTAGCATGGCCAGCGCGGCGCCCAGGTATAGCAATCCTGCGAGCTGGAATGAGTTCAATCCTGAGAGCAAAAGTTTGCTGAACGGTGTGGCAATTCCAAACAGCAGACCTGCAAGTAACCCGGTTATTATGGCAAATCTTTTCAATCCCGGCATTTTTGCAAAGTTATACCGAATCGGAACAGATTTGTATATACGCCTGAATCTGCCACAAAAACACTAATGCACAAAAATTCACTAAAAGTATTTTGCTTGATTATCTGACTTTTGTGTTATTTGGTGAATTTGTGTTTTAGTGGCATCTTTTAAGAATTTGACTTTTTGAGGTGGGCTCATTTTTTAATGTATTTTTGCCCCTCAAATTAAAACCAACAGAAATGAAAGCTAATAATCTAAAATCCCTCTTACTTATTTCAACTTTAGTCTTGTTTTCGGTTTCCTGCCAGCTGGGCCAGAGCCCGAAACAAACAGTCCAGGAGCCAATGCCGGGAGTCCATAAAGCTGTGGTACTGGAAGTTATTCAAACAACCAATTACACGTATCTGCATGTAGAAGAAACAGGTGGAGATAAGTGGCTGGCACTCCCCAGTATGGAGGCTAAAGCAAACGATGTTTATTATTATACCGGCGGAATGGAAATGAATAATTTTGAGAGCCCGGAACTTGGCCGCACTTTCCCTAAAGTCTATTTTATTGAAGCTGTGAGCAAATCGCCAACTCTTTCAAAAGCCGACGAAGCGGCTTATCCTCATTCCGCAAGAAATCCCAAGCCGGAGAAGCAATCAGTTACGGTGGAACCTGCCCAGGGCGGTGTTACTGTAGGTGAGCTTTACAAAAACAAAAGCTCTTATGTTGATAAAAAAGTCAGGATCAAAGGCAAGGTGGTGAAATTCAATGCTAACATCATGGATAAGAACTGGGTACACCTTCAGGACGGTACTGAATTTTCAGGGAAGTTTGATCTAACAGCAACTACAGACACCGAAGTGTCTGTAGGCAATGTAATTACTCTTGAAGGAGTGATAAAACTTGATAAGGATTTCGGATATGGTTATTCCTATGAAATCCTGTTGGAAGATGCTGTCCTTATTGAAGAACGTTAAATCCTTTAATTAGCTTTTGCAGGATTCGGGTGAGCGATTTTCTTGGCCATGGCTGCAAAGTCAAATCCCTTGAAAGTCGGGCTTTCTGCGTTATGGCAGGTCTTGCAAAGCTTCTCATCCGGAATTTTCAAACCTTTTGCAACAGACTGTTCACGTGATTTCATGACAGCCATCGACTTGTAAAGGCTTCCTGCTCCGTGGCATGATTCGCATGATACACCTTCTTCAACTGTAGCCGATAAATTCAAATCAGCATGTGCTCCAGCAGTTGAATGGCATTTCAGGCATTTCTGATCTTTTTGAGGATCGGCGATGCCTTTTTCAGTGGCAATCTTCTTAGCTTCAGGGGTGGCAAGTACGGCATAAGCATTTGCATGCTTTGAAGTTTTCCAAATGTCGTACTGGGTTCCCGTTTCAGGTTTGTTGTGACACATTTTGCATTTTGCTGCTCCGATATACTCAGCTTCCTGTGCAAACAGGTAGCTCCCGGCAAATACAGCGATCAGTAAAAAAACTAGTTTTCTCATATTAATTGCTTTTTAGTTTGTGTTTCGATTGCAATGTTATATACAAAAGTAATTAATTCAATATTTGTACCAAACTATGCTGAAAATTATAATCATTCTAAATTTATAAAATAAATGTCGTGATCGAATGAGGGATACTGAGTGTTTCTGCAGCCTGCCCACCAAGGTAGAGGCGGAAAGAAACTTCCGTATCCCCCTGGTTCATTACAACAACCACGATACTTCCGTCGGGATTTTTAAAAGCCGTTGCCTGTAATTGTGCCCTGCTGGATGAACAGGCTATTCTTTTTGCACCGGGTTTGATGAATTTTGAAAAATGTCCGATATAGTAATATGAATTCATGTAATGCAGGCTGCCGTCGCGGGTGTCGGCGTGTACGGGGGCAAAACAGAAATTTCCCACATGGTTCGGCCCCCCGGTTTCATCAAGAAGGATGTTCCAGTCGGTCCAGCCTCCTGCGCCGTTATTAAAATCCGAGATAATGCTGGCGCCGTAATTTTCACCCCACTGCCATTCGTCGAAAGTATCCCAGCTGAAGGGGTAATTGCAGGCTTCGGTGAGTAAAAGGGCTGTATTGGGAAAAGCTTCAGCAACCCTTTTCACATTTTCCGGGATCGGTGCCCCGGTCCAGCTTTCATACCAGTGAAATCCTATGCCCCAGACGTACTTTGCCGCTGCAGTATCATGAAGGATAGCGGATGCCCGGTGGTACATCAAATCCCGGTTATGGTCCCAGGCGATCAGCTTTTTACTTTTAAGACCGTTCTTCCATAAAGCAGGTCCCAGGAAATTCTTAATGAAATCACGCTCCTCATCGGCAGTGTACATGCATGATTCCCAGGTCTGCTTGGCCATCGGCTCATTCTGGACGGTCAGTCCCCAGACGGGTATCCCCTGGGCTTCATAACCCTTGATAAATTTCACGAAGTAATTCGCCCACGACTCGTGGTATTCCTTGAGTAATTTCCCGCCCTGGAGCATGCTTTTATTGCCCTTCATCCATGCCGGCGGGCTCCAGGGGCTGATATAGAGTTTCATATCCCCGCCTGCCGCCTTCATCGCTTCCCTGATAAAGGGAATTTTATACTGTTCATCGTGGGCAAGGCTGAAAGTGCTTAAGGCCATGTCATTTTCAGCAACATAAGTATAGCTGCCGCTGGAAAAATCGCAGCTGTTCATATTGGTCCTGGCCAGTTTATACCCGATTCCCTCTTCTTCATTGAAATAAGCATTGAGGAACTCCTGTTGTTTATTTTCCGGCAGTTTATAAAAGGTCTCTGCTGCGGCGTCGGTCAGTGCAGCCCCGATCCCGATAAAGGTCTGGAAAGTTTCGGAAGGATCGATGAAAACGCTGGGAATATGCTCCATCGGCTGGCCAAATGGCGTCATTTGCAATTGCATCTGCCTTGACAGGCGGAAATTAGTCCCTTTGGCAGTGGTCACTACCGAGACCTTGCGTTTATCACCGGAAGATTTGACCCTGCTGGTTTGAGCATGCACAGAAAGAATGAACATGGCTGCTGTTATCATTAAAAAGTATTTTTTCATCTCGTTAATTGGTTTTAATCGGGTTACCAAAGAATCGTAACCACAGAATACGGAAATAAAGAGTAACTGTAATTATTTGCTCCCTGCCTGACACTGAAGACCTTGCTATCGGCCGAGTTGTTGCAAAGCACAAGCGCTTTTGAACCATCGGGATTTAAAAACGCCACCCCTGAAAGGCCGGTCAGTGCCTGTGGGATGGTGGTTGAAACCCTTACTGCTCCCGGCCTGACGAATTTAGACAGATGTGCAATGGCGTAATATTCTTCATTTTTCGTCACATAGCCATTATATTCGGTAATGGTGATAACGCCGCGGCAATCCCCGCATCCGTGGTTTTGCGGACCGTTATACTGGTTCAGGGCCAGGTTCCACAGCAATGCCACTTTCGACCAGTTTTTGGTAGTGCCGATGAAGATATTTTCCATGAACCACATCAGGTTGGCGCTGAAATCGGTGGCCCAGCCACCTCCGGAGATCTCTGTGAAATAGAGGCCTTTATCGGGATGGGCATTATGGACGGTGCTCATTGCCGTTACATTTCCGCCATAGGCATGGAAAGCCGTGCCTGCCACGAATGTCCGTGCAAGCGGGTCGTTGAGGATGGTTATGCCGTAATCGGGCCGGTCCCAGTTATGATCATAGGTGACGATTTTGGTATTGAGGCCGGCTGCCAGGAATTTCGGCCCCAGGTGGTCGCGGATGAAAACCATCTGCTCTTCCGGCTGCATCTCCATGCATGGATAAGCTGCCGTAAAGTACAGCGGTTCGTTCTGGGGAGTGATGGCATCGATGGGGATCCCCTGGCTTTGCATTCCCTGGATATACCGTACAAAATAATCGGCATAGACATCATAGCATTCCGTTTTCAGCTTCCCTCCTACCATGCTCCCGGTGGTCTTCATCCAGGCCGGCGGGCTCCAGGGAGAGCCCATGAGTTTTATTGCCGGGTTCACCTGGAGGATCTCCGTTAAAACCGGGACCACATCATCCAGGTCCAGGGCAAGGGAAAACTGTTCAAGGCTAAAATCCGTTTCCCCGGCAGGGAGATCGTTATAGGTGAAATTCGAAAGGGAGAAATCGGAAGCGCCGATAGTCAGCCTAAGGTATGATATTCCGATACCGTTGACCGGATCAAAAAGGTCATCCAGCAGGGCCGATCTCTGGGAAGCATCCAGCGAACGGTTTACCACGTAAGCTGAGGAGCCGGTAAGTGCAGCGCCAAAGCCTTCGATTTGCTGGAAAGTTGAGGCAGTATCGATAAGGATAACCGGAAATGAAGTAGTCAACGTATCACGCACCGATAATTCGCCCTCGTGGTTCAACAATTTGGTTTTATCTCCCATCGTTATCCACAACTGCGCTTTACCAATTTCATGGTTCACCGGATCATCAGGCGGGTCCGACGTTTTATCCTGGCAGGAAAGCAATCCCGACAGCAGGATTGCACCTGCCGTCAGGAATGCTAACTGATATTGTTTTGCTTTCATCAAATTTAAATTCCAAATTCCAAATACTGGCCCCCTCCCTTACTCCCTCTCCGCCAGCTGGCGGAAGGGACGGGGTGGGGGCTAGCTCAACACTCATTTTAGTAGCCCGGGTTTTGCACCAGGCTGCTGTTCAGATCAAGTTCAGATTGGGGTACTGGCCAAAGAAGCCTGTTTTCAGTAAGGTTGTAACCCAGTTTCTGTCCAGTTTCATCAATTGCATTATTGATGACCTCGATAGCCCTGCCGGTTCGTTTTAAATCATACCAGCGATGGCCTTCAAATGCCAGTTCCAGCCTTCTTTCCTTTTCTATCGCCAGTCGCATGGATGCCTGGTCGGACGCCGCGGTATTGGCAAGCTGCACCCGGCTGCGGATCTGGTTTACCAGTTCGGCTGCCCCATTCACATCACCAAGTTCGTTCAAAGCTTCGGCTTTTAGAAGAATGATATCTGCAAGACGAAGGAAGATATAGTTCTGCGGGCTTGGGCTTGAGAATAGTCTCCACTTATTCAGGAAAGGGTAATGTTCAGGAGGCCAGTGCTGATCCGGGAATCCTGCATCAAGGAATAGAATTGAAGAATTCTTACGAATTTCATCCCCTTCATCATCAAATGCCTTGACCAGGTCATTCGAAGGAATGTTGAATTTTTTCCAGTCGGAGCCACGGAACATGCCTGTACCCCAGTTTGCATTCGTGCTATTCCCTTCATAGTTGATTTCAAAAATAGACTCAGCAGTATTTTCAGCGCTGTTATTCCAGAGGTCTTCATAGTTGGGAAGCAGGCTGTAAGGTCCATTGATGACTGCATCGCAATACTGTGAAACCTTGTTATAATCATGTGGTTCAATAGTAGCATAGACCTTAGCAAGCATCGCATTCACAGCCCCGGTTGTCGCATAACCTTTATCCTGGGCAGAAGGCTTTACATGAGCAAGCGCCACTTCCAGATCTTTGATGATCTGGGCATACACACTATCTTTTGGCATCTGTGGGGGGAATAGCAATGGGTAAATCTCTGGCAGTAATTCCGCACTTATGGTGGTCACCTCCTTAAGCATCAGCGGGATATCGCCCCAGAGCTGGACTGCCTGGAAATAGCAGAATGCCCTGACAAAGCTTGCCTCACTGATCATTTCGTTCTTGCGTTCCAGTGTCAGAGACGGATCAGGACAATTCATCACATTGTTAATCACCAGATTTGCCTTTCCAATGGTACCATAGAGATAAGCCCAATCACGGCTGACATTGGCATTCAATGGATCGAGGTTATAATCGTCAATCTGGAAATTGTTAGGATTATCGGCGCCGGCATATGCATCATCTGATTGTGCATCACCATTGACGTAATAATCGAGCTCAAAATACTCGTTTCTGAAATCGTTATAAACTCCCGAAAGCCCAGCTTCAGCTTCATCGGCAGTTTTATAAATTATTGAATCTGCCGAAGTATTGCTGATGGCAACATTGTTTGAAACTGGTTCAAGATCAAGAAAGTCACTACAGGAATTAAACGTCCATGCAATAATGACTGAACTGATAAAATATATTAACTTTTTCATGGCTGCCTATATTTAGAATGTAACATTTAATCCAAAGATAATGTTGATTGATTGCGGATAGGTACCGTAATCGATCCCCATTTCAACTGCACTATTATTGTAGGCACTGACTTCCGGATCAAAGCCACTATAACCGGTGAATGTCAGAAGGTTTTGTCCTGTAACGTATACCGAGCACTTCTTAATAGCTTTAACTTTCGGATTGTTTTCTATGACTTTATAGGAAAGTGTGACAGATTTCAGTCTCAAATAGGATCCATCTTCAACAAAACGGGTTGAATTTTGGACATTTGCCATGTTGGCCGCTCTGGGAATATCTGTATCTGTATTTTCAGGCGTCCATCTGTCAAGCACTGCTACAGATTGGTTTTTACTGTCGAACATACCTTCGAGGTCAATTCGGGTCGAGTTATAGATATCATTGCCAACGCTACCCTGGAAGAAGATATCGAGGTCGAACTTCCGATAGCTGAAATCGTTAGTAAATCCGAAAGTGAAATCAGGATTTGGATCGCCGATCACGGTGCGATCTGCCCCTGCTTCAAAAAGGCCATTTCCGTTTACATCCTTATAAATTATATCACCTGTTGCCGGATCAACGCCTTCAGCAACCAGACCGTAGAACACGCCCAAAGGCTGTCCGGGTTTTACCATTGTCACGTCAGAATTATTGCTATAAATATGCCCATAATAATAAACAGGAGTATAGGTAAGCGAAAGCACTTTATTACGATTAAACGACATGTTCAAGTCAGTAGTCCACACTAGTTTTTTACTGATATTCACTGAGTTGATTGCGAATTCAATCCCTTTATTCTCAAGTGAACCATTATTGGTCTGAATATAGTCATATCCTGTTGAACTGGGCAATTGAACATTCACAAGAAGGTCGGAGGTTTTCTTGTAATAAGCATCAATGGTAAAATTCAACCTGAAATTAAGAGTGGACATATCGATACCCAGGTTGGTCTGGGAGGTAGTCTCCCATTTCAGGTCTGGGTTGCCGATAGTCATTTGATATTGAGATGGGTAGGTGCCAGTAGTTTGTGAAATTCCATACAAACCATAGGCAGAATAATTCGTAATACCTTCCTGGTTACCGTTCTGACCCCAGCCACCCCTGATTTTCAGGTCATCTATCCAATTTACATTGCTCATAAATTCTTCTCCGGAGATTCTCCATCCGGCTGAGAATGAAGGCATGAAGCCCCAGTGGTGGTGCAGCTTTGATGAACCGTCCTCACGGATTGTTGCGGTCAGGTAATATTTACTCTTAAAATCATAAGTAGCCCGGGCAAAAAAGCTTACCAGGGCCCATTCCTCCTGGAAAGTTGAGCCATTTACCACATTCGCTGCATTAATCGTATGAGCGTTGGTATAAGGGATAAATCCTGTTCCTGACAGGTAGGATTGGTTTGATTTATATTTCTGGGTACTGCTTCCTAACATCGCCGTAATGTTATGGTCACCGATTTTTTTTGAATAATCCAGGATATTTTCCCAGAGCCAGGAGCCTGCATTCCTCTTATCAGATTGTGCATTACCGTGCTGTGTCCTTCCGTAGCTGGTTTGGATTGGGTCTAGGAAATAATCCCATTCGTGGCCAACATAATCTACACCGACCTTAGTTTTGAAAATCAATTCTGGTAAAATCTTGAATTCCAAAAAGATATTTCCAAGAATGCTATTATCAACAGACTGCTGATCAGCGGCGAACATATAAGCTGATGGATTTTCCCATGAACTCTGGAAGGGGTTCCTGCAATACCAGCCGATGCTGTCCTGGTCCCAGATGGTCATGAACGGCGGGGTATTCAGGGTGCTCATAATGACACCGCCACGGCCCGAGCTCAGGTTATCCGGCGTATCCCTGGTCCTTAACCTGGAAATATTGATGTTTGTCCCGAACTTAAACCAATTCGTAACCTGATTGTCCATGTTCAAACGTATGGAGTACCGGTCAAAACTCGCAGGTTCGACAAGTCCGTCATTGTTCAAATAACCTGCTGAAAAGAAGTATTTCGATTTATCATTCCCTCCGCTGATTGATAATTGGTAAGATTGATTATAACCTGTTCCGAAAACAGTATCTGCCCAGTTTCCAAAATTGGTCCATTCGGGTTTCATAGCAATACCGATATCATCCATAAGTTCACGGTAGTCTTTGGTATTGAGCACATCGATGGTTTTTCTCAGTTTGGAAAAACCGCCATAAACATCAAAGGTAATGGTTGGTTTACCGGCTTCTCCTTGCTTGGTAGTGATTACCACAACACCATTAGCCGCCCTGGCTCCGTAAATGGCTGATGAGGAAGCATCTTTCAGAACGCTCATTGAAGCGATATCTGACGGATTAAGTGCGGCAGTGTTGGTTGTCGGGATCCCATCGATGACATAAAGCGGTTCATTGCCGGCAACGACTGACGTTGCACCACGAACACGTACTGCCATTCCAACACCGGGTTCGCCAGAAGGCTGAGTGACCTGCACCCCGGCTGCTTTTCCCTGAAGTGCCTGAGCAGCGGAAATGATCGGCCGCTCTTTTATTGCCTTATCGTCTACCACTGACACTGCCGTAGTAAGGTCTTTCTTCTTCTGAGTTCCATAGCCGATAACCACTACTTCATTGAGCATCGATGTTTCTTCCAGTAAAATAATGTCGATTATTGACTGGTTGGTCAGACTGATTTCCTGGCTTTCAAATCCTATAAAACTGAATTTCAGGGTACCGGCTCCGGCCATAATTTTATACATCCCATTAATATCCGTAATGGTACCGGTTGAAGTTCCGACCAACTGGATGGTTACGCCAGGCAGGGCGGCGCCTTCGGCATCCGTCACTTTACCGGTGATCTGCCGTTCCTGGGCATAGGCAGCTAAGGAAAATACCATAATCATTAAAAGTGATAAAATTCTTTTCATAGTCAATGTTTTTTGTAGAATAAATTATTCACTTATCAGCATAAAATTAGATAAAAAAAAATCAAGAGCGAGGCGTAATCGCTCACTCTTGATTTTTTCAAATCTATTAAAGAAAAAATTCTCAGCGCTCAAGGATAGCCGACCATGAAGCGGTCCCATCATGCGCGGCAGTTATATCAACAGTTACGAACAAATACTCTTTTGTGCCATTATTAATATAACCCATCACTTCATACCTGTTAGTGACATTACCACCGTTTGGCGGATTTGCGTTATCACCATTTTCGCCACCATAGTAGCCTTTATAGAAGCCGATGAAAGCAGCCCTGTCGGCACCGTTAGTGAGTTCAATAATAGCCCTGTTCGTTCCGTCGGCCGGGGTAAAAGTATAGGTATGAGGACCAGATGCAAAGTAGAGGCCATTGCCGGTTAACGCTGACTCTTCAACGCAACCTTGTTCGCCTGCGACGAGGTATCCGTCGTTACGTACCACACCTTTTCCATCATAGGTAAACACACCACCAGCTGAGAAAGTAAATTCATCATCAGCCATGCATGACCATGCACCTGTTCCAGTGAGTTCGCTTTTGGGCACTGCCCACCAATTGTTGAGGCCCATTCCACCACCGACAAATATTGTCTTTTCACCAACTACATCTCTCCAGGCCGCTCCTTGTAATAAATCTACTGTCAGTGCAGGCGAGTTGATGCTCAGGAACAAAGCATCAGTAAAAGTGTATGTGCCGTTTGAGTTAGTGCCGGAGAGAGATATGTTATAAAAACCATCGGCGGCATATGTATGTACAGGATTTTCTTCTGTAGAAGTTTCACCGTCGCCGAAATCCCATGAGTAAGAATCACAGAATTGCGAGGTGTTGGTGAAGGTCACGACCAGACCAGCATTAGCTAAGCTAAAACCAGGTGCAGGATTATTTGTAGGGATTGGAGGTTCATCAAGCGGATTGTCGTAATGAACCAGGACAAATCTCCATGTTCCCTGATAGGCTACATCTCCAGGCTTATCGTAATAATGTCCCTGGATGATCAAGGTATCAGTACCTGCTTCAGCATCAGTAAGCTTAACCACGTCATACTCTACCATATCCTGTACCATGGGGTCAACTTCCATGACTTCATTATCAGTAGCTAATTTAAAAAAGCCAATAAAGGCTCCGTTGCCGATGGCTTTAAGTTTGGGCTCGGTACCCGTTATAAGTTCAAATTGATGTGTACCATCTCCCCAGGCTGAAAGATCTTCATCGTTGACACCTGTCATGGCTTCACTTGTAAGGCCGCAAACGCCAGCCGGATCTATAAAAATGCCACCTTCTTTATAGTAGTCTCCATTAGCGGCGAATTCAAAGGTTAAGTCACGGAAGAAGGTCCATTCGTCATTCAGCATACAAGGACGATTGGCCAGTTCATTATTGTCCAGTCCCATTGCCCACCAATTCGTCACAGGATTGGGAGGATCATCCGGGTTATATTGGAAGACCTGGATCGGATACCGGCCTGTGCTGCCGTCGCGGATAAGTTTCCATACTTTTCCATCGGATCCTTCACCAACCAGTTTAGTCAGTTCAGCATTCGGATCAGCAATCGCAATGGTTGCAGAAAACTCATCAATAACTTTACCATTAAGTGAAGTTGCAGTAAGTGTAACCGTAAAGTCACCAAGATCATTATATGTATGAACCGGGTTTGTTTCGGTTGAAGTTGCATTATCACCAAAATTCCATAACAAAGCTGAGAAATTCTGTGATTGATTTGTGAAAGTTACTTTTTTAAAATCCACAGCGTCGATCTGCGAAGTAAAACTCGCAATTACATCCGGATCTTCTTCTTCCTTTTTACAGGAAATAAGTTGGGTAAGCACCAGGAGGAAAAACAGAGCTCCTGCTAAACTAATTGACTTTTTCATGTTTTGTTAAATTTAGTGTTATTTACATTAAGGATTAATTATGTGTTTGAGTCAAAATGAATCTGCTCATAATCCAATTCATGAACAAATATAATAATATAATAACTATTTGTTATACCTTTGTGGCAGATTTCTCTCCAAAAAAAGTTTGATTTCACAAAAATTTATTTCCTAAAACATTTACATGCCTTTTAAATCATTAAAAATTATTGACCCTATTCTGAAATCATTGGAAGAAGAGGGTTACATTACTCCTACGCCTATACAGGTGCAGGCAATCCCTATCGTCCTGGAAGGCCAGGACCTGCTGGGCTGTGCCCAGACAGGGACAGGCAAGACGGCAGCATTTGCTGTTCCTATCCTTCAATTGCTCAGTGCAACAAAATCACCTGACCGGAATAGGAAGATCAGGAGCCTTATAGTGACCCCTACCCGGGAACTGGCTATCCAGATAGCCGACAGCTTTAAAGTTTACGGCCGGTATACCGGATTGAGCTGCACCGTGGTTTTTGGCGGGGTCAATCAAAATCCGCAAACTACCGCCCTGCAAAAAGGAGTGGACATACTCGTGGCCACGCCCGGGCGCCTGCTCGACCTGATGAGCCAGGGATTCATCACCCTCAGGGATATTGAGTTCTTTGTGCTGGATGAGGCCGACCGCATGCTCGATATGGGTTTTATCCATGATGTCAAAAAGATCATAGCCGCTTTGCCCCATAAAAGGCAATCGCTGTTTTTCTCCGCCACCATGCCTCCCGAAATCGTAAAGCTGGCAGGCAGCATCCTCCATAATCCCAGGAAAGTTGAAGTGACACCCAGCGCCTCAACGGTGGATATCATTAAGCAATATGTTTTCTTTGTTGACAAAGGGAACAAGAATGCGCTCCTTGTTGAAGTTTTACAGGATGAAAGGATCAAAACCGCGCTGGTCTTTACCCGCACCAAGCATGGCGCCGATAAGGTAGTGCGCATACTGGCAAAAAACAGGATCAGCGCCGAAGCCATTCATGGCAACAAAGCCCAGAATGCACGCCAGAGGGCTTTGACCAATTTCAAGGCACAGAGCACCCGGGTCCTTGTGGCAACCGATATTGCTGCCCGCGGGATCGATGTCGACGACCTGGAATTTGTGATCAATTTCGAGATCCCGAATATATCAGAAGCCTATGTGCACCGCATTGGACGCACCGGCAGGGCCGGAGCCAAAGGCACCTCCCTATCGTTCTGCGATGCGGAAGAGAAAACCTACCTGAAAGATATTGAAAAGCTGATCGGCAAAAAGATAGCCGTAATCGACGACCACCCCTACCCGCTGATGGACCATCACCCGGTGAAGGCGGTGAAGCAGCAGAGGGGGCAGCGGGTGAGACGGGAAGACGATAAGACGGTAAGACGGGACGACGATAAGACGGTAAGACGGGGCGACCGTAGGATGGGAAGACGGTAGGAGGTTGTGAGGTTGTGAGGTTTTGAGGTTTTGAGGGGGTGAAGGGGTGAAGGGGTGAAGTGGTGCGTCAAGTTGAACCGTCCCCGCAGGGGACAAATGTGAATAGCCCGGGACAACGTCCCGGGATCAGGTAAGGGTACAATCATCATCAAGTCCCGTCAGGGACGATAGATTGCGTCGGTGCGACGGAGATTTGGGTTGAAACAGGAATTGAATAATTTCATTCATATCCAACTTACATTAATCCATTTGCTATTTGAACTCAAAAGTACCAGCCCCTTTATAAGTTGCATCGGTTCCCGGCTGGTAAAAGTTCCATGTTTCGGAAGGTATTAGCTCAGGCACATCTTTTGGATCAGAATCAATTTCTCTGTCAAGACAATCACTGGCAGACACTTCGACAAATCCCCATCTTTTATTGGACCATGTCGCAGGAGGTGTAAAATAACCACTGAAAAAGGGGCCACCTCCCAGTTCTTTCAGCATAAACACTTCTTTTTTACTGGCACCATCTACACCCACAAAAACGCGAAGGGTAATTGCTCTTAAAAGGTTATCAGGGTAATAAGGAGCAAACCACACGGTCACCTTTGTGTCAACTTCTGTGCTTAATAGCCCGGAAGTTTGACTGAGTTTCCTGTCAGTTTTTATTGGGATATTCTCAATACACTCAGGCTCCCAACGTGCTCCATATCCTGTATCTGCCTGTGAAACATTAACGTATGAAACGGATAAAGGAGCCAGGAAGAATTTGCCGATCGTATCATGAACCTGGTCTGTACCTGGTTCATATCCTTCCCAGGGATATGGTGGATTAAAGTCTGTCACCCTGGCCACTGTTCCCGGATTGCTGTCTAAATTTCTGCCTGATCTTTCTAAAGATCTTGCAGAACCATCCAAATAGTAATGATTATAAATATCCTGCGCTTCAATATTTATATATCCCATTTGTGCCTTATCTGGGTCTAAGCTTATGGTTGCAAATTCGATCGGGGGGACAAAAATCCCCTCAAATACAGCAGGTTTAATTCCATCATCAAAGCCTTTCTTTTTCTTTAGCTGAAACCTTATCGCTTTACCTGTTCCAATGACCCCTACCGTTGCCCAGACTGAATTCGCATCTATTATTATGGATTCTTTCCCGTCTATGGAAGGGCCAAAA
Organism: uncultured Bacteroidales bacterium; assembly: GCA_964371595.1. GTDB lineage: Bacteria > Bacteroidota > Bacteroidia > Bacteroidales > JAGOPY01 > JAGOPY01. The sequence goes on from CAYJNJ010000001.1 coordinate 17,437, forward strand.
GTAATTTCCACATAAGTTTCCCTGCATGTCTGGAACAATCCGGGTTTGAGTTCTTTGGGAATTATGTCCCTTGTAGTGCTTTTATCATCAGTAGGGCCCCAGGAGCGAAGGTAGGCCATGGCCTCGATGAGGTTCCCTCCTTCATCCAGGTGACCGATCTTAATTTCCTGGACATATGGCGGATGTCTCATCACATCATGGAAGAGCATGATTAAGCCGGCAGAATATTCTTTAGCAACTTTGGTTAAATCAACAGCTAAATCCACATATGGTTGTTTTTTTTCTTCTGTGATTTCTGGAATTATGTAGATCTGATCAATATGTGGCTCATACATTTTAATTAATGTTAGATAGTAAGAAGCAGTTCTTCTCAAAGATCCGTCAACAACCGGTAAGGGACTTAATCCTAAGGCACTGTACCATGGTTTTTGTTGAAATTGATGACGAAGATCACCAGCATATTCCGCGGGGATAGAAAAATAATCTTTGAGTTCTCCTTTTTTGGATCCTATTGCATTCCATTGCTTAATTTCCAATGAAGGAATGTCATGTTTCCTTGCATTTTCATTTTCTTCGACCAGTTTTTCAAATCCCACTGCCCGCTCAAGATCAAATAAATCAATGCTGAGTTGCTTCAGTAACATTTGGTAAAACTTGTCCTTGGTAATATATCCGTTTATTTTATCCAGTAAATCATCCGGCCAGACTTTAGAACTTCCGGGATGAGCTACAGCATGGACATGGTCCGGATCGCATACATCTGCAGCAAGATGTAAAACATGCCCCAGTCGCTCATAGGCTAATTTTTTTGCATCATCTGAATAATCGTACGCTTCTATTGCTCCTCTCCAGGTGTATTGCTTATCTCCATTTCTGAATAATTTAACCTCACTTACGGGAGAAGGATCATTTGCCCACTGATATGCACTGAAGAGCCTCCTCTCCTTGAATTCTGACGGGGGAGGACCTAAGTCGCCTTTATATAATGCAACTATATCAGGATCCAGCATCCAATCATGACACCAAAGCCCATCCTGCACACCGTAGTGATTCCACTGTCGATCATAGTTATCTTCCTCTCCTGTTCCTAACCTGAGCTTTTCCTCATAGTTTTTTATTTCTTCATATGAATTGTCTTTGTATCTTTCAAGAATAAGTTTAACTGCATCTGATGTTATATCAATATGAGTATAATACATCCATGCACTTGTGATCTGTATAAAAATCACAACTATGAGAATACGTAGTATCTTAATAATTATTGACAGGATCCTTCTATTCTTTGATTTTGGTTTCATCTTGTTGTTTCCTTTCCATTGAAAATGTTGAAACCGGACCTCCTTTAATAATTGAAGGCAACTGGAAATCGGCTTTCTCAACACATCTTTTATTACAATTAAAATAAACAGAACCAACGACATACTCTACCCATTCATCATCCATTTCTATCATTCCATTTTTTTGGAAAAAGTCTTTTGCAGCCTCATTCGGTTCAATCCTGGTAAATACCCTGGTTTCAATATTGATTATATTATTTCCCTTTAATCCGAAAGAGGATCGGGCCTCGAAATCACCTTTATAACTTTGTATTAATGCATCTTCCTGTTCAACATTTCCTTCAGATTCATAACTATATTTAATCCATTTTTGATTATTGATAATAATCACTGGAGGCTCCTGAAGAGGACTTAATGCAATACAAATTGCAGTCGGTATTTCACCTTTATCATAATCCCAGGTCAAATTACCGCCAGGCGACATTTTGCAGGCAATCACTTTGTTTTCACTGTTCTCATCTGAAATGTAATTGACGCTCCCATCACCAACGAAATCAAGGGTTAATAAGTATGACTCGGCAGAAGAGACCTCTCCTTCAGAAGATGTCTGAATATTTACCGAGTAGTAAAGTTTTCGAACAGTATTTACATCCCATGCCACAGGCCATCCGCCACAAGCCGGCTCTGGTTTAATATAATTAAAGCTGGCTATTTCGCTTACCCCATTGTTCCGGAATGATAGGTTTCGTGCCGGATCAACAGCTGTTACTGAAAAAGCGTACGACTTCCCGGTGACCAGTCTTGGATCTGCAGGCCCAAACAGATATTGAGAAGTGGTCAGCGTTTTTTCGAAAAATACTGGTGACCTGGCTGAGTTAAAAGCATCATTGATATTCCTGTCGGAAGGAAGTATCTCAATCAGCTTTAAAACGAATTCAGTGTTTACCGGGGCACCTGGCGGCCGGGTCCAGGAAAAAATAACGTTTTGAGGTTCTTCGGCAAAAATATCCTCGCCTGAAACCGGGCCAGTAATGACAGGGGGTTCAAGACCAGCCACGGTAAAAGTATTGCTGCATCCCTGTGGACTTTCAGCTGATACCGGCTCCCCGGTCTCATAATTAAAAGCCAGCATACAGATCGTGTAATCCTCTTCCGGCAATCCATTCCCATAAAGCACTTCCCGTAACGTAATCCCCTGGCATTCCAGGTGCCTTTCATCAAACACCTGCTCAAGGTTGAAGCGGTTTAACGTATACGGCACCCCGGGAAGCAGGGTCAATGGCGGCGACATGGCATAGCCAGGATCGGTGTAAACATTAATGCCCCCCTCACTCCGGATCGAACCGAGAACATAGACATCCAAAGGATAAGGACCAGTGTTCAGAAAAGTTGCCATGATCTTGTTGGGCTGGGAGATGTAATCATCAATTTTGGAGGTGTAGGGAGGGGTTACTGCTACCGTGATCGTGACAGGGTATGGCTGGGCCATCGTTTCTGCCAGACAACCAAAAACAACCACTAAAAGCAGGATTGCATGGAACGCTTGCAATATTGCTTTTTCGGCTAATTTACCTGGGAACATCTTTTTTGTAATCATAAACAAGGTTTGAATAGTATTTATCTTCATCTTCATCCCAACTCTGTCCGACAAAGTACATCAGGTCTTCCATCGTATAATAATCGTAATATGGTGTAATGGCCATTCTTACATCCGTAGGTTTTCCCTCATTATCAACAAATTCACCATAATCATTCAACATGCCTTTTGCATAAGGGTAGGCCTGGTTCAGGCATTTTTTCAGCCCGGTTGAAACGGTGATAAAATTATCGGCCAACTGGTCAAAGGGACCATCATAATAATTATTCCGCTTAATATTTTCCGCGTTAACCGCAACCAGGACCTTCCTTCTGTATTTTACATCATCATAAAAAACAAACTGGGTCCTCTTTCCGAAAACGAATTTTTCATTAAGGTTAAAAAAGTCTTCCGCAAGATCATTCTCTTCGTCAAGAATATAAAGGAAATCATTTGTTTTTTCGTTAAACAGGAGATAAAACCGAAGGCCGGATTCATCGCAGGTATGCATCAGAAATTTTTCATCCTTCCGTAATAAAACAGACTCCGGCATTCTTTGCTCAAGGTTATTCAGCATAAATACAACCTTTTTGCCGGCATACTTTACTTCATAAACCAAATCAGAGATCCGGGTGATCGTTACCTCATGTTCCGGTCCCATCATTTCGGATTTTGAGAAGTAATTGGGATCCTCCATCTGTTGTGGGAAATTGTCAAATTCCCAGTACGCGAAACACAGGTATCCTTTGTCCCTTTCTTCGCGAGGCAGGCGCAAATTACCCCAGATCTCTTTCCCATTAGCGTGAAAGACAAAATAGTAGTAATTCTCCGTTGGGAAAACATCAACCGTATCATCAAAATTGGAAAAGACCAACCCGAAAACCTGGTCAAGGCTATCAAGGTTGGTCCTGAATGACAGTCCTTTCAGTTTATTTTCATTATAAAATATTGAAAGCTGGTTATTTATCTGACCTAATGACACAGGCCAGAATCCACAGCAATACCCTATGATCATAATTAAAATAAGCACACGTTTCATAAGCTGGACTTTTTATGAAAATTAATTGCCATATCCGTACAGAAATTCAATACATTAATCAATATTTTCAGATGTTTTAACTTTATGGTTTTTAGGCCATCTTTGTGACCGGTCAATTTCATGGTCTCTGGGGTACAATGTTGACCTCTCCACTTTATGATCTGCCGGCCATGATAGGGATCTTTTCTGTGAGTGATTTTTAGGGTCAGGCCATTTGTCGGATATATCCTTTTTATGTCCTGCAGACCATTGCTGGGATCTATCGATTGTATGATTTACATAATTTTTCGATTGGCTGACAATATGGTTTGGCGGCCAGGTAGGGGATTTAGAAGCATTATGGTTTGGATTATCTATCCATCCGTTAGAATTATCAATTTTGTGGTTTGCAGGCCAGGATTTTGAGTTATCAATCTCATGTTTCCTATCAACCCAATCCTTGGAAAGATTTCCGTCATGGTTTGCTTTCCAGGAGTCAGATGTCGTTTTTTTATGGTCGCCCCATGTGTCAGATTGCCTTTGAGTGTGATTTGCAGGCCAGGTAGGGGATCTTGAGGCATCATGATTCACCCAGTTTTTTGTTATATCCCCATGATGGTTGGGAGGCCATGTCGGAGATTTCTCAGCGGTGTGACCTTTTGGCCATGAAGTGGACCATCCGGCCTCATGATTTGCCGGCCAGGTCTTCGACAGATCTTCTTTATGTTTATCTCCCCAGGTTTTGGACGCCTCCTTTAGATGCCCTTCCGGCCAGGTCTTGGATATCTCATCTTTGTGATCTGGTGGCCAGTCTTTAGAAACACGCTCCTTATGTCCCCCCGGCGGCCAACCCGGTGAATCGGGCAAAATATGTCCCGGAGGCCAGGTTTCGGAGGTCTCGACCTTATGTAACAGTGAATCTCCTGTACCAATAATAAACTCGCAAGGTACACTCCAACCGTTGTTCTGGATATGGAATATATTATTGGGATCTATGACCTGAACCGCCATAACATATTGAATGCCAATTGAAATATTGCCCAAATCCATCCCCGAAAGCATGTACATCTTATCTTTTACAGTCCGCTCAAAGTCAGGAGGTACAGATTCCAGGTTCCAGGCCTGTTCGGCAGTCATTCCGAATGGAACCTGCTTGCCCGTCAAAATATAGTAAGCCGAAGCAGGTGTAGCCGGGTCGGTCATCCAGATCACCGGATTTGTAAACTGAGGAGTCGGATAGGACAAAAACTCCCTGCATTCAATAAAAGAGGGCGGGGATAAGCTTGAGATAATAAAACTCGCACACCCTGCAGGAGCCTCCTGAGATAAGGGAAAACCGGTCATATAATCCATAACCTGGAGGCAGAAGAAATAGCTCCCTTCCGGTAATCCGTTTAGTACCAGCTCTTCCTGTGTAATTCCTTCAAAAATCATTAAATCAAGATTAACAGCTTCCTGCCAGTTAGCGGAATTAATAACATAAGGAATATGTGGCATCAGGATTAATGGAGCAGGTGGTTTAGATGAAGGTTCGGAAAAAAAGCGGATTCCCCCTTCGCCTTCCACCGAAACAATGACATAACATTCCACCGGCTCCGTGGAGACCAGCGTAGCGGAAAATTGACCGTAATCTTTATAAATATCAGGAGTATAAGGTGGCAGGATTGAAAAAGTAACCTGCACCGGTTGATACTGGCCATAACATAAGGATGCCATCATCAGGCCTGAAATAATGGCTGACAGCTTTTTGATCCGATAACCTGTAAAGGATCTGAAAATATTAAAATGTGTACTCATAGCTCAAATCTCCTTTTAATTCATTAAATGAAGGTTGATTGAATATAAACCGGAGTAGTTGCCGGTGAAATATATGTAAAGCAATACTGAATCTGGTTGCCATGATCTTATCGGGTTGGGAGATATAAGCGTTGATTACAGCAATTAATATTAACTATTGAATAGGTCCGCTAATGACACATTTTTTACTTAAATTCCCATCCGCTTTAAGGAAACATACTTTTGCTGAAAGCGGTGTCCATCCCAATACAACTTCATACTGGAAACTACCGTCTTCAAGAGCTTTAGTCCAGCCATCAACCCCTCCCGTAAATGAAATCCTTACCATTGCTTCAGCTGGGACAGCGCCCGAAAGCCCAATTACCGTAACAGCTCTCTGTCCAAATCCTATTCGCTCGCACAAGATCTCGCCATTTTTCCCCTCTCCTGAAGGGGGAGGTGGGCCATCAACAATACATGAAGGACTCAGGTTCCCATCTTCCTGTAAAAACCAGACTTTTGCCGATAAAGGCATCCATGCCAGATCAACTTCGAAATTAAAGCTGCCATCGGCATTTGCAGTTGTCCATCCACAAACACCGCCTGTAAAAGCTACCCTTACATGCGCTCCTCCTGGAACGGATCCTGGCAAACCTCTTACCCTGCCATAATCAGAACCAAATCCAATCAATCCGCAAGCGATAATACCTGTTTTCCCTTCCCCTGATGGAGGAGCAGGTCCATCTACAATACACATAGGGCTTAAACTACCATCTTCTTTTTTGTACCAAACTCTTGCTGATAATGGAATCCAGTTTATAGGTACGCTGAAAATAAAACTTCCGTCTTCTTCCGCAGTGATCCAACCTCCAACCCCTCCGGGAAATATAACCCTGACCTCTGCACCACCCGGGACAGCTCCAGGAACACCTACTACTGTTCCCGGTGAACCTCCGAAACCAATCCTGCCACAAATGATACCTTTTGGTTTTACAGCCGTTTGCTTGTCTTTCTTTTTCTTTGGATCAGGTATTATAAATTTGCGGATTTCAGAGGTATTACAAACTACAGGTTTGCAAATCTTGTCTTTATCTTTGCATTTATAAGTAACGCTTACAGTTATCGTTCCCGCTTTTATTGAGCGTGAAAATGTAAAGGTTGAGATTGAATTATTAATTTTCTGTTTCAATTTAGTTATCAAAACACCTTTCGGATCTCTTAATTCCCATTTAAATTCTATCGGGTATTCAGCATCACATTTGCATTTATCGCATCCAGACTTTAATTCAGCCTTACAAACATAAATTTTGTCGTTTAACAAATATTCCTGAATTGGCCCTATTTCTAATTGCGGGTCACAAACACATGCCAAAGGAGCCCATTTAATGTTTATTATCTTCTGGCTTTTACATTTCGTACCATCACAGCACTCGCCGATAGCTACTACCATAATATCCAGCTTACATTCCATCTTCAGGAAAAGAGTGAATTCAGAACCAAATGATCTTCCTCGTCCAACTTCGTTCCCATTTGCATCAAGAATATGCCTGATACCCTCGGCATCTTTAACTTCCTGCAACCCCTCGGGTAATATGAGCCTCCAGCTTATAACCGGAAAGGTGTATTTTTTAGCACATAACGGGCAGTCCTTTTGTTTTCCTGCGCAGGTAAAACTTTCCGGTTTTTTGACTTTATATTTGAAATAGTTTTTGCCTTCTTGAGTTTCAATAACTAAATCCCCGATTGTGCAAAGGCAAACCTGTTCGGTCAAATCTTCCCATTTAACTACGGTCGGGCATTCGGTTTCGGTTCCTCCGCCGATAGCTGGCATCTCTCCGACTTCTGTAACCCCTATGGTCTGACATTCTTTAAGTTCAGATCCACCGACAATTTCAACAGTCAGAGGAATGCCGGTCTGTTCCGGATCGTCGCTGACGGTTTTAGCTTTTACTTTTTTTTCATCTGTCACATCCTCTTCAATATGAAGCCTGGTACCGACACTTATCGGACACAACAAAGGGTATTCCCAAGATAAATTTGTATCAGTCACGCCTGAAACCGAGAGTATTGTATCATAAGTGAACTCGCAGATCTCGCTCCAGCCGTTATTTTCAAATATGACATTTTCTGTCGGTTCTGAAGAAATAATGGCAAAAGCATAACTTTTGCCGACAACCAGCGGGGGATCGGCAGGTCCAAATACATAGCTTGGCATCATTACCGTGGTTCCGAAAAAAGCGGGATGGGATGATGCCATGGCGTCATTCTTATTTTCCCCGGGATAAATTTCATTTACCTTCACGGTATAGTAAGTATTAGGGGGAGTATTTTCCCCTGGTACCCAAGCGAATAATACGCTTTGTGGCATGGCCGGAACCTGGATTGATCCACAAACAGGATGTGTGATCATTGCAACACCCGGTGTGGAGATTGTAAGAATATTGCTGCAGCCCTGCCCTTCTGCAGAAAGTGGCATCCTGGTTTCAGCATCATATGCCATGATACAGAAATAATAGTTACCATCTGGCACGATTTGAGTCTCGACAAGCTCTTCCTGTGTTATTCCCTGGTAAACCAACTGGCTGGAACTGAATATATCCTGGATGTTATTCACCTGCAAATGAAAAGTGCTGTTTGGCATAATTGTTACAATATTGAGAGGTGGAATTTCAATATTTGTGTAAATGCTTATGCCTTCACCATTTGTGAAAAGCCCTCCAAAGAAAAGAGTAAGTGATGAATCAGAGCCATTCGTGGCAGTACCACTTAACTTATCTTGATCTTCAATATATGTATAAAAGTTTGGAGAAAAAGGAGGTGTCACTGATACAGATATAATAATGGGGTATTCATGTTGTTCATATTGGCAAAGCATTTCAACTGGCTTAATGAAAATAAAGCAGATGGAAATGCAGACAATGACCAATCTGGGACGGAATGCAGATTTAGTATTTTCAAAATGTGTACACATAGCTCAAATCTCCTTTTAATTCGTTGAATGATGGGTTAACAGAACCGGAAGCGGTGTAGTTTCCGGTGAAGTATATGTAAAGCCTGAGGCTGTGGTGATTGCCTGCTCTATAGTTGCTTGACAGGCTGGAATTGAAAATCATCACCTTGTCTGCGCCGTTTTTTGTTCGGGTAATGGAGTTGTTCCAGCTCATCATAAGTTTGTCCTTTAAAAAAGTTTTCGAAACTCCTGCCGTTCCGCCGATGCCGCTGATATCGGCCATGAAATTGCTGGTCAGAGTGTAGGTTAGTCCTGTATTGATGGACCATTTCTTTTCGGTAAGGCCCAGGATATAATTCAGTTGTGTAATCTGGGAAGTGAAATGAGTGAAGTCAGAGGTGAAATCGTTCCTGTCGCTGCAGGCGGCCAGGTTGTAAACCAGCATGAGCATGTGGCTCTTTTCCGGCTTTATGAGTGAAAAGCGTGGGGTGAAGGAAAAATTATGAGTGGCCTGGTTAACTTTTGTTGTGTCGTTCAAAGGCATCCTGCCGGCCTTCTGATTGATGCTGTAATTGCTGTAACTGGCCGAAAAACCGAATTTCGGACCGGGATTGCAGGTTATGTTCACGTTCCCGATGGTCCGGGCAGAGGTCGCCCGCTTGGTGTCCCTCAGGTTATCCTGCTGCAATCCTACAGATCCGCTTAGGGTGAGTTTCCTTTTAAACAAAGCAAAGGAAGGACTGAGTGTAATGTTTTCAACATCATTATTGAAAAAATAGGCCCCCATGGAGCGGTACCGTGGCTCGATACGCTTATATTCGAGCTTTACGGACCACATCTTCTCCTTATACTGTAAAGCTGACCTTATCGCATAATAGTATTCGGAGGAAAAATTGACCGATAGGAATTTGTTGAGTGAGGAAAGCGTTTTATCTTCCTCGATTTCTTCGATTTGCTGTGCGGCCAGGTTGGTTGTGTAAAGACTTAAGGCGCCTTCCATGTCCCAGGTAAACTTTTTAGTAAACGTAAAATGGCCGTTGATCCCTGCCACGACATTCTGCTCGGGCATGGTGATCATCCCGGTATCGGGCTGGTTGAGGGATGTGCTGTCGTCGCGGATACGAAGGAAAAGCAGGTCGAAGTAGTTCTTTTCGTTCCCTACGCCGAGTTTGACTGCAAATCCCCTCCGGGCAAAATGAGGCAGTGTATCGGTGCTGTTCACGTTGCTGCCGGTCGTTTTCCGGTCAAACCGGCCGTAAATAAAGCCGAAACGAAAGAGACCGGGAGAAAGTTCTACCCCTCCACCCAGAAAGGTATGTCCCGCCAGGGTGAAGTTAGAAAATGTAATATTCCGGAAACCGCCATGCAACGTGATCCATTTCCATTTCGGGCTGATGCCGATCTGGTTGAACGACTGTGAATAATGCGACACACCTATATCTTTGCCGGAAACAACCAGTGAAAATGGAAGTTCAAGATTTTTAATTTTCGGGGTTGCACTGGCAGAAAGAACCGCTGAAAATGGATCGGCCCGGGAAGGGATCCCGTGATTATAATAGCCGACCAGGTTCAGGTTGATGTTCCCGTGAATGGTAAAAGTTTTTGGTTGATAAATAGTCGCTGTGTCCTGTGAGAATACATAATTAGAAACCAGGAACATAATGCAGCAGCCCGGCAACCAGCTATAGTGCCTGAAAAAGAATTCTATGGAATTACAACTTACCATTTTTTTATGGTAATTTATTAACCACAAATCCTTTGATCAATTAGCACTGAGGCAGAAAATACAACTGTTACGCGGAATTAAAATTCCGGAAACCAGGGATGGGCTTTAATTGATGAGTAACAGATTTTACGTTACCATTTGGCTGAAGTAGTTAAAAATAGTATTAGGCTAATTCAACGCGAAATATAATACAATTTTCCCTCACATGCAAGTTTTTCAGATGTTTTATTTTTTACCTGAAAATTCGCTATCTTTCAGTCCTGATTCAAACCATTATGAAAAATCTCAATCCAAAGGACAATTCAATCAGATTCATGCATCATCAGCTTAACCGGCGGGAATTCATGACTCGGATGGGAATGGTAGGGGCTGGAATGTTTTTAAACAGGTACCTGCATGCTGAAAATCTCATGAAATTGCCCGGTAATAATGGCTTTCTGGGTTCCAACATGGTAGCAGTCACGCAGGCTGATAATTATGAAAGCACTTTCATCAGGGACAGGGTGGAGCATCTTTTTGATTCCCTCGGTGGCATCAGCGACGTTGTACAGCCTGGAGATAAGGTCGGTATTAAAATAAACCTTACCGGCGGTTCTTCCTGGGTGGGCCATGAAAATTTGGAAGGAGTAGACATCCGCGAAAGCGTCTGGACCCATCCGGAGGTCCTGAAGGCTGTTGGAGAGCTGCTTATCGACAGCGGGGTCAGCGGGAACGATATTTATTTCCTGGAAGCGCTTTACGATGAAACTTGTTACAACCAGTACGGGTATTTAGATGTTCAAAACTACCTTGGCGCCCAGTTTGTCGATCTTAATCTTGCCGATCCTTATCCTGATTTTGTGCCAAGATCGACCGGCAATGATTATTTCTTCTATAAATCATTCATTCTGAACGGGATCATGAGTGATATCGATGTTTTTGTTTCCATCCCGAAAATGAAGCAGCATTATACAGCCGGGGTCACCCATTCTATGAAAAACCTGGTCGGGATCACGCCCCTGGCATTTTACCAGAAGTATTCACAGGGCAAAGTCAGGATGAAGCTGCACAATGAAGGCGGTGATCCGGCCTACCACCTCCCCCGCTCTATTGTCGATCTTAATCTTGCCTGCCCCTTGCACCTGTCAGTGATCGACGGTGTGAAAAACGCCATAGGTGGCGAAGGACCGTGGAACCCAACATTCGACCCCCATGAGGACCACTACTTACTGGCCGGTAAAAATTCTGTATCAACCGATAGCGTAGCCTCCTACATTATGGGTAACGATCCTGAGCCCCCACAGCTGATGAGACCGGACGGGACCCTTTGCGACAACCATCTCTGGCTTGCCAGCCAGGTTGGATTGGGAACCAACCTTATGAGCGAGATAGAGCTTGTTGGCGACGGAGCAGGGACGATAACCGGTATTGAGGAAGATAGCTTTGGGTCAGCAGTGTCGCCGATAAGGCTATACCAGAATCATCCCAATCCGTTCCGGGGTTCCACGAAGATCATCTATTACATTGAAAACAGGGGACATGTCTCACTTACCGTATATAACAGTTCGGGACAGGAAGTTTCAAGGCTTGTGAATGAAATGATCTCCGCAGGGGAACATACCGCTGAATTTACAGCATTTGGTTTATCGGCCGGCACCTATTTTATAAAGATGGAAGCTAAAGGGATTTCCCTGGTAAAGAAAATGAAGCTACTGAGGTAACGGACAACCCAGAATATCCAGTTGGTTATTCAGCTTGTACTTTCTTCCTGTTTTTGTAATGTTTCCAGAAAAAATAGAAACCGAAAAGGACCATAGCCCCGACGATGAAAATATCGATCGTATGACCGTATTTCAGCATGAGGTCCCAGCCCTGTTGCCCCCATTTCACACCGGCCCAGGTCAGAAAAGCATTCCACATCCCTGCCCCGATAGTAGTATATAGAATGAATTTCCAGATATTCATCCGTCCAAAGCCTGCAGGAATGGAGATCAGGTGCCTGACCACCGGGATGAAACGGCAAACGAATATCGTCAGGTCGCCATATTTGCCAAAGTATTTTTCCCCCTGGTGCAGAGCTTTTTTATCCAGCAGGAAATATTTTCCGAATTTTTCAATGAAGGGCCTTCCACCATAAACACCTATCCAGTAAGAAAGAAGCGAGCCGAATATACTCCCTAAAGTGCTGGCAACTATGACCCCGGTAAACGTGAACCTTCCCTGGGCTATTAGCAGCCCGGCCGGCGGGAGCACCGCTTCGCTCGGTACCGGGAAAATCATGCTCTCCATCATCATCAAAATAAAAACGCTTACATAGCCTGTGGTTTCATAAAACTGCATGATGTGTTCAGCCAGAAATTGAGTAATTCCCATAGTAATGATCCTGTTTTAGTTATTCAGCGGGCAAAATTAACATCTTTAGGATTAAAAGCTGTAAAGTTCTTTAGCGATGTAGGAAGATCAAATATCTTTGCGGAAAAAAGCCGCAAGCCGCAAGCTGCAAGCTGCAAGCTGCAAGCTACAAGCCACAAGCTGCAAGCCACAAGCCGCAAGCTGCAAGCCCAAAGCATTAAAAATTAAGAATTAAGAATGAGTTCACTCTGAAAAGTCAGCCACTAAAACACAAAAACACAAAATATCACAAAAAACTGATTATTAAGTCAATAACTTTAGTGTAATTTAGTGTTTTAGTGCTTTTGTGGCTATAAAAAGGCTTTTCGGAGTAAGTTCAACATTAAGCATTAAGAATTAAGCATTAAGAATTAAGCATTAAACACTAAAATATGGATTCAATCATAATAACTGGTGCCAACGGCAACCTTGGCCAGGCTGTAGTTAAAAGACTGTTAAAAGACGGTAAATATTTGCTGGCTGCAACTGGCAAGTCTGGAAATGATAATATTCCTGACAATAAAAATCTTGAAATTTCGGTAGTTGACTTAACGAATGAAGAGCAGGTGCAAAGCTTTGTTGAAAAATCACTTCGGAAACATCCTGAAACGAATGCCGCTGTTTTGCTGGTTGGCGGTTTTGCAATGGGAAAGCTTACCGAGACGGGCAAAGCCGACCTGGATAAAATGATCAACTTAAATTTTTACACTGCCTATAACATGGTACGGCCCCTACTGGCGCATTTTCTAAGCCGTCCGGAAGGTGGCCGTTTCATCCTCATCGGCTCCCGCCCCGGCTTAAATGCCGCCGATGGTAAGAATTTCTTTGCCTACTCGCTCAGCAAAGCCATGATCTTTAAGCTCGCCGGGTTCATTAATGCCGAAGGGAAGGACAAATCAGTGACAGCAACTGTGATCGTCCCCTCTACCATCGACACGGAAACGAACCGGAAAGCAATGCCGGACGCCGACTTTTCCAAATGGGTCCCGGCCGATAATATTGCAGATGCCATATCATTTGCCCTTTCCGAAACAGGCGGTATGCTGCGGGAAAATATCATCAAAATTTACAACAAGTCATAATACTAAGGTAAGGTGGCTGAAAAATCAGGCTTCCACACCGGGAAAGTGATGCTGATCTCATTCGGCCACATGATGCATGACACCTATACATCTTTCCTGGCGCCCATGCTGCCACTGCTGATCGAGAAATTTTCCCTTACTTACTCAATGGCCAGCCTGCTGGGATTGCTCCAGCGCATCCCCAACCTCCTCAATCCTTTCCTGGGCTTGCTGGCCGACAGGATGGGAATGAGATGGCTGGTAATTCTAAGTCCAGGGATCACAGCAATTGCTATGAGCCTCATCGGCATCGCCCCTACTTTTACTGTCATCGCAATATTGCTCCTGGTCACCGGAATCAGTTCAGCATTATTCCATGTACCTACCCCGGTTATGGTCCGCAAGGTGTCCGGCGACCAGATCGGGCGCGGCATGAGCTGGTATATGTTCGGCGGGGAGATAGCCAGGACTATCGGGCCCTTGATGGCGCTTGGCGCAATATCCCTCTGGGGCCTGGAAGGGACATGGAAGCTGATCCCGCTTGGGCTTGCCTCTTCGGGGCTTCTGTACTTTAAATTACGTAAAATAAAGATTTCAGATGAGTTCAGGAATAAGAATGAGATCTCCGGATTAAAAGAAACATTCAGGCAGAGCATGCCTTTTTTCATCCTGATGATCGGGCTGACATTTTTCCGGTCGATCATGCGGGCGGCACTGACCACATTCCTTCCTACCTATATGACAATAAAAGGGGAAAGCTTGTGGACCGGCGGCATCTACCTTTCGGTCCTGGAATTATCCGGGGCTGCGGGCACATTATTCTGGGGTTATTATTCGGACCGTATCGGTCGCAGGAAAGCGCTGATGATCACATTGTACACAGCTCCGGTGCTGATGTTCCTCTTTTCTATCATGGATGGATGGATATCCCTGTCGGTGCTTGCGCTCCTGGGATTTTTCCTGATGGGCACAACGCCTATTTTGCTGGCACTCACCCAGGACCGCGGGGTCGAGAGGCCGGCATTTTTCAACAGCATGTTCCTGACTGTAAGCTTCGGAAGCGAAGCCCTGGCCCTGATGATAGCTGGTGGACTGGCCGACTGGGTAGGACTTGAAATCACTTTTCATATCTCTGCCATTGCCGCCTTGGGTGCCATACCCTTTGTCCTGATGATCAGGAAGCCTGTGGGGTCAGAATAATTTCATTACTTTAGCAAAAGATTTGGCAAAAGCATGGAAAGAGAAATTCTCAGCCCTAACCGAAAAGCATTAAAGATCAATCTGAATCCCAGCATTTACGGCTGCTTCGCAGAAATCGGCGGAGGGCAGGAAGTTGCAAGGCATTTCTTCCAGGCCGGGGGAGCCTCTGGAACGGTCGCTAAAACCATTTCAGCCTACGATAAAGCTTTCAGCGATGCCTTATACCAGACCAACAAAACCGGCCGCTATGTTTCAGAGGGCCGGCTCCTTGAAATGCTGTACACTGAATACGATGAACTGACATCGGTTTTACAGGAAAAAAAAGGGAATAATACGCAATTTTTCGCTTTTGCGAATACCATTGAAACCCTTAATTTCCTGAAGACCAACAGGGGAAAGGGATGGCTGGGCGTAAAATTCCAGCTTAAGCCTGAAACTGCCCCTAACCAGGTTATCCTGCATGTCAACCTGCTGGAAAATGATGGCCTGATGCAACAGTCAACTCTGGGAATACTCGGTGTCAATCTTTTATATGCCTGCTTTTTCCTATACCAGTTCCCGGGCCAGTTCCTCCGTTCCCTGATCGACAATCTTGACACTGACAGGCTGGAGCTCACGATGATCAGGATGGAAGGCCCTGATCTCGAATATGTTGACAACAGGCTGCTGAGCCTGCAGCTCGTAAAAAACGGCATGGCCAAAGCCATCATGTTCGACCGTAACGGGCATGTTCAGCAACCTTATGATATGCTGTATAAGATGAATGTCCTCGCATTCAGGGGTAGCTTCCGGCCTGTGACGCTGGTCATGTCGGATATGATGAGGAAGAGTTACCGGATCTTCAAGCGGGACGAGGATTACGACAAATCGCGGACGATATCGCTGTGTGAAATGACATTGAGCAACCTGCTGGAAGAAGGCGAAGTGGATGAGCGCGATTTCCTTGACAGGGTAGATATCCTGAACGGGATGGGACAAAATGTAATGGTCTCTAATTTTAGAGAGTATTATACTCTTGTACAATACTTTTCACAGTTTAAAATCAATAAACTCAGGATTATCATCGGTATCCCGACACTCATGAATTTCTTTGAGAAAAAATATTATATGCAATTGCGAGGTGGAGTGCTTGAGGCGATGGGCAAGTTTTTCATTGATAATATGAAACTCTATGTTTACCCGACTGTCTCCTCGGTTGCAATAGATGACCCAACGAAAGGGGAAGACCTGATCACCTCCAGGAACCTGATACTTGCAGATGACACAAACGACCTTTACCAGTACCTGATCAAAAACAGGATGATCATTGATATTACCGATGCAAACAAGGAATGGCTCTGGATCAATTCCCAGGTGATTATAAAAATTATCAAAGAAGGTATCCCCGGCTGGGAGCGCATGGTCCCGAAGTATATTGAGAAGGAGATTAAGAGAAAGAAGTTGTTTGGGTATAAGGGGAAGTGAAGTGGTGGAGTGGTGAAGTGGTGGAGTGGTGGAGTGGTGAAGGGGTGAAGGGGTGAAGGGGTGAAGGGGTGAAGAGGAGAAAATGAGGCTTGTAGCTTGCAGCTTGTGGCTTGAGGCTTGTAGCTTGTGGCAAATCAGACAATTTAACAATTTAACAATTTAACAATGTCCGTACCTCTGGCAGAGCAGTTGAGACCAAAGACCCTGGATGAATTCCTGGGGCAGGAGCATCTTGTTGGGCCGGAAGCTATCCTGCGGAAGGTGATCGAATCGGGCAGGCTGCCTTCGATGATCTTCTGGGGGCCGCCGGGAGTGGGTAAAACAACGCTGGCATTTATCATTGCCAAACAGCTCAGCAGGCCGTTCTATATTCTCAGTGCCATCAACTCAGGGGTAAAGGATATCCGGAACGTGATCGACCAGGCCAACGAGGCCGGTGGCGGATCGATACTGTTCATCGATGAAATACATCGTTTCAGCAAATCACAGCAGGATTCCCTGCTGGGGGCAGTGGAAAAAGGCACTGTCACACTGATCGGTGCCACGACGGAGAACCCGTCTTTCGAAGTCATCTCTCCCCTGCTCTCCCGCTGCCAGGTCTATATCCTCAAATCCCTTGGCAAGGCGGAACTTCTCGCCTTACTGGCTTCTGCCATTAAACATCTTGAAAATGCCACAGGGAAGAAAATAATCCTGGAAGAAGAAGAAGCTTTACTCCGAATTTCAGGCGGGGATGCTCGCAAGCTCCTGAATGCCATTGAACTGATCGTTTCAACGGATAAATCGCCGGATACTGTTACCATCACCAACGACAAAGCCATAGAGATCATCCAGGAAAAACTGGCCATTTATGACAAATCGGGTGAGATGCATTACGATGTCATTTCCGGATTTATCAAATCCTTGCGCGGAAGCGATCCGAATGCTGCGGTTTACTGGCTGGCACGGATGATCGAAGGCGGCGAAGACCCGCTTTTCATCGCCCGCCGTATGGTTATCCTGGCTTCGGAAGATATCGGCCTTGCCAATCCGAATGCCCTTTTACTGGCAAATTCCTGCTTCGATGCAGTCCATAAGATCGGTATGCCCGAAAGCCGGATCATCCTTTCCCAGGCGGCAGTTTATCTTGCCACTTCACCAAAAAGCAACGCCTCCTACATGGCAATTGAGGATGCCCTCGGAGAAGTAAGGCGCAGCGGCGACCTCGCAGTGCCATTGCACATCCGCAATGCCCCGACCAGCCTGATGAAAGAGATCGGTTACGGCAAGGATTACAAATACGCCCATTCGTATGAAAACAATTTTATCGATATAGAGTTCCTACCGGAAAAGATTAAAGGCAAGAAATTTTACACCCCAGGTAGGAATAAGCGGGAGGAGGAGATCAGGGAATGGCTGAAAGTTAGGTGGAAAGGGAAATACGGCTATTGAAACCAAGCACCAAATACCAAGCACCAAATACCAAATAAATTCAAAACTTCAAAACTTCAAAACCTCAAAACCTCAAAACCCCAAAACTCCAAAACCTCAAAACCTCAAAACCCCACCACTTCACCACCCCACCACTTCACCACTTCACCACCATAAAACCTCAAAACCCCAAAACCCCATGATATCATCACTAAAAAACATCAAACACACAACATCCGGAAACTTCTTCCTGATGGCCGGACCTTGCGTTGTGGAAGATGAATACATGCCATTCGCCATTGCTGAAAAGGTAGCTGCAATTTGCGACAGGCTGCAGATACCTTATATTTTCAAGGCTTCATTCAAGAAAGCGAACCGTTCCAAACTGGATTCGTTCAGCGGGATTGGCGACCTGAAGGCCCTTAAGATCATCAGGCAGGTGGGAGAGAAATTCGGTGTGCCCGTTGTAACGGATATCCATACAGAAAATGATGCCGCCATGGCCGCAGAATATGCAGATGTGCTGCAGATCCCGGCTTTCCTTTGCCGGCAAACGGAACTGCTCATTGCTGCCGCTAAAACGGGCAGATTCGTAAATATTAAGAAAGGACAGTTCGTTTCGGCTGAGTCCATGAAATTTGCCGTTGAGAAGGTCAGACAATCAGGCAATCAGCATGTTATGCTGACAGAAAGAGGGACTACCTTTGGCTACAACGATCTGCTGGTAGATTTCCGGGGGATCCCGGTCATGCAATCCTTTGATGTCCCGGTTATTCTCGACGTCACCCACTCACTCCAGGTCCCGAACCGTGCTGCGGGCACTTCCGGCGGACAGCCGCAATTTATTGAAACGCTGGCTAAAGCGGGAATTGCTGCCGGCGCCGACGGCATTTTCATTGAAACACACCCCAATCCTTCTATCGCCAAATCCGACGGCGAAAATATGCTTCATCTTGACCTTCTTGAAGAAATTATGATCAAATTGACACGGATTAAAAAAGCAGTTTCCTGACTCTAATTTATTAACACTGTATAATTTAGAATCAATTTATATTGTTGTAAGTTGTTGATTTTTAAATTGTTTTTCTTCCGTGTTACGGATATTCATGTTGATATATGTCAATGAAGCGATATTAGCAGGATATATACTGTAAAAGATTTTAGCTTTGCGCAAACTTTCAGACATATAATTAAATCTATCGAATATGAGTGCTGAATCTTTGATCCTCTTTTTCATAATCGGAGCATTCCTCGTAGGCATAGCAATCCTTTTTTCAACCTACATTCCGGCCACCTCCCTGAACCCACAGAAAGCTGAACCGTATGAATGCGGGATCCCGACTACCGGGATTTCCTGGCTGCAGTTCAATATCGGTTACTACCTTTTTGCCATCCTGTTTCTCATCTTTGATGTAGAAACAGTTTTTTTGTTTCCCTGGGCGGTTGTCATGAAAGAACTTGGAATGGTAGCCTTTGTGGAAATCCTGATCTTCCTCTTCATTCTTGGTCTCGGACTTCTCTATGCATGGAATAAAAAAGCATTGGTATGGGAATAAAATCTATGAAAGACTCTGACTTCAATGTGGATCCGATCCCGGAACGTCAGAAATCGAATATTATACTGACCACAGTTGAAGACCTTGTCAACTGGGGCAGATCAAACTCTGTGTGGCCGCTGACATTTGCCACCAGTTGCTGCGGGATAGAAATGATGGCCACCGGTGCACCCCGCCACGACTTTGCCAGGTTCGGCCTTGAAGTTTACCGTGCCTCGCCACGCCAGGCAGACGTGATCGTAATTGCCGGCACCATTGTGCATAAAATGGCGCCCGTCCTGAAACGCCTTTACGACCAGATGGCTGAACCCAAATACGTTATTGCCATGGGGGCCTGCGCCATTTCCGGCGGACCCTTCTTTTACAATACCTATTCGGTGATCAGGGGCGCAGACCAGGTCATACCCGTGGATGTTTACATCCCCGGCTGCCCTCCGCGACCGGAAGCCCTGTTGTACGGCATTATTCAACTCCAGCGTAAAATCAAGGAAGACACCATCAAAACAGGCATTACACGCCCTGTCGATCCTGATGAATACCCGGAGTCACCTAAAGTTTATTGATCATCCATAATAACACAGAACAATATGGATAACGCTCAGTTGAAAGACGTCATTGCCGGAATTGTACCTGATGCAACCTTCGAAGAAGGTAAACAATTCCTGGCTGCTACCGTTTCTCCCGGCCAGCTTCACAACCTTCTCAAGACTCTTAAAGAAAAACCTGAAACCCGTTTCGATTTCCTGATGTGCCAATCAGGCGTGGACATCCAGGAAAAATTAATGGTGGTTTACCATCTTGAGTCAATTGATCTGAAGCATATGGTAGTTGTGAAGACAGCGACTGCCGACCGTGAAAATCCGGAACTCGACAGCATCGTCGATTTATATAAAGTTGCTGAATTGCATGAAAACGAAATTTTCGACCTGTTCGGGATTAAATTCAATGGCCATCCCAATCTTCGCCGCATGTTCATGCCAGAAGACTGGAAAGGCTTCCCGCTGAGGAAGGATTACGTTGATGAAGTTAATATTGTTGACCTCACATAATCACAGGACTATGGAAGACATTACGAAAACGAATCCGGCTCTGGAGACTGAAGAGGAATATTTCATCAATATGGGCCCCCAGCACCCTTCGACACACGGGGTGCTCCGCTTGCTCGTTTCATTGCAGGGAGAAATCGTCCAGCGCCTCGATCCGCATCTCGGTTATATCCACCGCGGTATTGAAAGGATGTGCGAAAAAGATACCTATGCACAGATCATCCACCTGACCGACAGGATGGATTATCTTTCCTGCCATATGAACAATGAGGCTGTCTGCCTTGCTGTTGAAAGTGCACTTGAGGTCGAAGTTCCGGAGCGGGTCAAGTATATCCGCACGATCATGTCCGAACTGCAACGTCTCGATTCGCACCAGCTTTGGTGGTCGTCGATGGGCATGGACCTTGGTGCGCTGACTACCTTCTTTTACGGGCTGCGCGACAGGGAGCACATCCTTGATATTTTTGAAGAAACCTGTGGCGCACGCCTGCTGATGAGCTATAATACTCCCGGTGGTGTCATGTACGACATACACCCGAATTTCCAGAAAAGGGTAAAAGAATTCCTTAAATACTTTCGTAAACGGCTGCCTGAATACGATCAGCTGTTGACCGGGAATATCATTTTCCAGAACCGTACCAAAGGTGTCGGGATCCTTTCTAAGGAAGATGCAATAAATTACAGTGTAACAGGGCCTGCCGGAAGAGGTTCGGGATTCTCCTGTGACATCCGAAAGAGGTACCCTTACAGCGCTTACCCCTATGTGAAATTCAACGAGATCCTTTTCAATGAAGGGGATTCGTTTGCGAGGTACAGGGTGCGTATGGCCGAGATGTGGGAATCGATGAACATTATCGAACAACTGATCGACAATATCCCGGAAGGTCCCCACACCGCCAAGATGAAACCTGTGATCAAGCTTCCGGCCGGTGAATATTACCAGAGGGTGGAAACTGCCCGCGGCGACCTTGGCATCTATATTATCAGTGATGGAAACAAGACTCCGTTCCGGATGAAATTCCGCTCACCGAACTTCTGCAACCTCAGCGCCCTGGATCATGTCTCCCGTAAGGGTAAAATTGCCGACCTTGTTGCCATTGGGGCTTCTTTTGATTTTGTAATTCCTGATATTGACCGCTAATAACTTTCGATGCTATATGAAAGACAACTGGTTATATGATTTTTCCGTCCTGACAGCTAACATTGAAAGCTGGCTGCAAAGCACATTCACCCCCTTCTGGGCCATTGCATGGGAGATGGTGATGATTGGCCTGGTAGTCCTCATTTTCTATGCATTAACAGGACTGATCCTGGTATATGCCGAGAGAAAGGTTTGTGCATTCATGCAGAACAGGCTCGGGCCGAACAGGGTTGGCCCCCTTGGTCTGCTTCAGACCATTGCCGACTTCATCAAGCTTCTTATGAAAGAGCTGGTAAGGATCAAGGAAGCCGACAAATTCCTTTTCAACCTTGCGCCATTCATCGTGATCATCGCTTCTTTCATGGCTATAGCGGCAATTCCTTTTGCAAAAGGCCTCCACGCCATCGATTTCAATATCGGGATCTTTTATATCATGGCAGTCTCTTCAATGGGAGTGGTGGGTGTCCTTTTAGCCGGCTGGTCGAGCAACAATAAGTACTCGCTCATCGGCGCCATCAGGAGCGGCGCCCAGATCGTCAGCTATGAGCTGTCTGTCGGACTTGCCCTCATGTCAGTGGTCATCTTTTCAGGTTCCCTGCAACTGTCAGAAATTGTAAACAGCCAGGCCGATGCCTGGTGGATATTCAAAGGACATATCCCGGCAGTCATTTCCTTCGTCATATTCCTTATTGCAGCCACTGCCGAAACTAACCGCGGACCTTTTGACCTTGCTGAAGCAGAATCGGAGCTTACTGCCGGCTTCCATACCGAATACTCGGGTATTAAATTCGCATTTTTCTTCCTTGCTGAATATATGAACGTGTTCATTGTTGCTTCCATCGCTGTCACCGTATTTCTTGGCGGCTGGATGCCACTGCATTTCTGGGGATTTGAATCATTCAACCATATTATGGACTTTATTCCCCCCGTCTTATGGTATCTCGGTAAAACCGCCTTTGTGATCTTTATCATGATGTGGTTCAAATGGACATTTCCACGCCTCAGGATCGACCAGCTCCTTACCCTGGAATGGAAATACCTGCTTCCGATCAACCTTGTCAATACGGTTATTATCGCTTTCCTTACGATGATGAACTGGCATTTCTAAAATTGAGCTTATGAAAGGATTATTCAATTATATAAAAGAGATCATCCTGGCGGTAATAAGCCTGATCAAGGGGATGGCCGTCACGGGCAGGTATTTCTTCACCAGCCCAAAGACCATTGTTACGCAAAAATATCCTGAGAACCGGAAGGACCTTGTGATGTTCGACAGGTTCAAAGGGGAAGTCATTATGCCGCATAACGAAAGCAATGAGCACAAATGCACCGGCTGCGGCATCTGTGAAATGAACTGCCCAAATGGTTCCATCGAGATCATCACAAAGATGGAAGAAGTTGACGGGAAGAAGAAAAAGGTGATTGACATGCATATTTATCACCTTTCGATGTGCACTTTCTGCGGGTTGTGCGTAAAGACCTGTCCATCCAATGCACTGGCTTTCGGGCAGACCTTCGAGCATGCCGTCTTCGACCGGAAACAGCTGACTAAAGTCTTAAATAAACCAGGTTCAGTACTAACCAAAGAAATCAAGGAATAGTATGAATATTTTGATGTTCTATCTTTTTGCAAGCGTGATCGTCATTTTCTCAATCCTGACCGTCACCAGCCGCAGGATCCTCAGATCAGCCGTCTTCCTTTTGTTTGTGCTGATCTCCACTGCGGGTTTATATTTCATGCTGCGGTACACATTCCTCGCAGCAGTGCAGCTAACACTTTATGCTGGCGGTATCGTGGTCCTGATCATCTTTTCCATCCTGCTGACAAGCCATATCAGCGAAAGGTTCCCTCAGATCGGGTTCAAAAAGGCGCTGTTCTCCGGCCTGGTCGCTGCTGCAGGAGCTGGGCTTAGCATCGTCACGCTGATGCAGTATGATTTTAAACAGACCTTTACCACCGCACAGGCTGAGGAAGTTCCTGTCAGGGACATCGGCCTTAGCCTTATGAATTACGGAGAAGGCGGATTTGTCCTGCCTTTCGAAGTGATTTCCATCCTGCTGCTGGCTGCCATGTTTGGTGCGATTGTGATCGCAAAGAAGAAAAAAGATTAACCTGATAACAGTAATCATCATGATACAAGGAATTCCCATTATTCATTTCCTGATTGTCGCATCAATCATGTTCTTTATCGGGGTTTACGGGTTCCTGGTAAGGCGCAACCTGATCACCATCCTGATGTCGATTGAGCTTATGCTGAATTCAGTAAACATCAATTTCGTGGTTTTCAACAAATACCTTTACCCGGACCAGCTCCAGGGGCATTTTTTCACCCTGTTCATTATTGCCGTTGCCGCTGCGGAAGCCGCCGTTGCCATCGCCATTATTATCAACGTTTACAGGAGGTTTAACAATATCAACGTTGAAGATGTAAGTAACTTGAAGAATTAATCATACAGGTTTTTTAACAGAAATTACAGTATCGTATGAACTTAAGCATAAGCATCTGGATCCCGCTGATTCCCTTTTTCATCTTCTTGTTTTTAGGGCTGGCCGGACATAAATTAAAAACGGCTTACGCCGGGATAATCGGCACGACAGGCCTTTTCGTCTCCTTCATCCTGTCATTGCTGGTCGGATACCAGTATTTCTTTGTGGAAGGGCTGAAGGATGGCGTTTACCAGCAGATCGTCGCTTATGAAAGTACCTGGTTACACCTGACCGACAGGCTTGTTGTAAGCATGGGCTCCCTGATCGACCCGATCTCTGTCATGATGCTGATCGTAGTGACTACGGTCTCGCTCATGGTCCATATTTACAGCAATGGATATATGAAAGGTGAAAAGGGATTTACAAGGTTCTTTGCTTTTCTGTCGCTGTTTACCTTTTCTATGCTGGGCCTTGTCCTTGCCCCGAATATTTTCCAGATGTACATTTTCTGGGAACTGGTTGGTGTTTCTTCATACCTTCTCATCGGATTTTATTATCAAAGGCCGTCGGCGGTCGCAGCCTCGAAAAAAGCGTTCATCGTCACCCGTTTTGCCGACCTCGGCTTCCTCATCGGTATCCTGATGCTATCTTATATCACCGGGTCCTTTGATTTCGACCAGATCATCCCCCAGCTTACCGATCCCAACAGCGCAGCTTTCCAGTCTGGAAGCAAAGCCCTGTTCTTCGGCATGTCGACACTCACATGGTCTGTCATTTTCGTATTCATGGGCGGCGCCGGAAAATCAGCCATGTTCCCGCTGCACATCTGGCTGCCCGACGCTATGGAAGGCCCCACGCCTGTTTCCGCACTCATTCATGCCGCGACTATGGTAGTTGCCGGCGTTTACCTGGTTGCACGCCTTTTCCCGGTTTATGCCATTTCTGCACCTACCGGCCTTGAAGTTGTAGCTTATGTGGGCGGTTTCACTTCTCTCTTTGCCGCCGTTATCGCCTGTACCCAGCTCGATATCAAGCGGGTCCTGGCCTTCTCTACCCTTTCACAGATCGGTTATATGATGCTCGCACTCGGCGTATCGGGTTACGGCGGACACCATGGGCTCGGTTTTACTGCCTCCATGTTCCACCTCTTCACACACGCTATGTTCAAGGCCCTCCTCTTCCTGGGTGCCGGTGCAATCATCCATGCAGTTCACAGCAACTATATGTACGATATGGGCAACCTGCGCAAGTTTTTACCCATCACCCATATTACTTTTGCCATTGCGGTGCTGGCTATCGCCGGTATCCCTCCATTTGCCGGTTTCTTCAGCAAGGATGAGATCCTGGTGGCAGCCTATCAGCATAACAAGATCTTATTCTTTGTGGAATACCTGGTAGCGGGAATAACAGCATTCTATATGTCGAGGCTGTATTTCTCAGTGTTCTGGGGAAAGAACCAGCATTTCCACCACACCCCGCATGAATCGCCTTATACCATGACGATACCATTGATGTTCCTCGCCGTGGCTTCTATATTTGCCGGATTGATCCCTTTCAGCAAATTTGTGTCGTCCGACCTGATCCCTTTTGAATCGGAAATGCACTGGAATATCGCTATTCCTTCGGTCCTTATCGCCATTGCCGGTATCGGACTGGCAGCAGTGATGTACCGGAAAGAAACCACCATCCCGGATAGGGTGGCAAAATCCCTGAGAGGGGTTTATACAGCTACTTATAACAAGTTTTATATTGATGAAGTGTACCTGTTTGTAACAAAGAAGATCATCTTTAATCTCATCTCCCGCCCGGTAGCCTGGTTCGACAGGCATATTGTCGACGGAACGATGAACCTGATTGGAAATACCATCGCCAGGGTATCGGACCTGATCAAGGGGTTCCAGTCGGGCCAGGTGCAGAAATACGGGTTCGTCTTTGTCAGCGGAGTATTGCTGATCGCCTTCATCTTTATTTACTGGTGGTCTAAATAATTGATTATAAACGAATAAATTAAGATAAAATGAATTTCCTTAATCTGTTTGTTGCCGTACCGATCCTGACTGTGGTTGCGATCTTCCTGTCGAAAAATTACCGGCAGGCCAAGCTTGTATCCGCGATCGGGATGGGCATCCAGTTGATCCTGGCGGCAGTGCTGATCCTTTGGTACCTTGCTTTACGCCGTGCCGGGGTGATGGATGAATTTTTATTCAGGACGTCGCATGTCTGGTTTGAAAGCCTGAACATCACGTATGCGCTGGGTGTGGATGGCATCTCTGTCGCCATGATCGGATTGACCGCCCTGGTTGTTTTTGCAGGGGTATTTGCTTCATGGGACAGTGTAACGGAATTGCCAAAGGAATTTTTCGCATTCCTGATCCTCCTCTCCTCCGGGGTTTTCGGCTTCTTCATCAGTACCGACATGTTCACCATGTTCCTGTTTTATGAAGTCGCAGTGATCCCGATGTACCTGCTTATCGGGATATGGGGCACAGGTCCGAGACATTATTCAGCCATGAAGCTGACACTGATGCTCATGGGCGGCTCAGCCCTATTATTGCTTGCAGTATTTGGTCTTTACAATAATGCTATTTTGCCTGATGGAAGGCACACCTGGGACTTCATCGAAATTGCAAAGATGCATATCCCGGTCGAAGCCCAGCGTTTCTTCTTCCCGTTTGCATTTATCGGATTCGGAGTGTTAGGGGCGCTTTTCCCGTTCCATACCTGGTCGCCCGACGGCCATGCCTCCGCTCCTACCGCCGTTTCGATGCTTCATGCCGGCGTACTTATGAAACTCGGCGGCTACGGGGTTTTCCGTATTGCTATGAACCTTATGCCGGAAGCCGCCCAGGAACTGGGTTGGATCTTCATCATCCTGACATCGATAAGTATTGTTTACGGGGCATTCGGCGCCATCTGGCAGAAAGACCTTAAATATATCAATGCTTACTCCTCTGTGAGCCATTGCGGGCTTGTCCTCTTCGCAATACTGATGATGAACAAGACAGCGATGAACGGCGCTGTTATCCAGATGATCTCCCACGGGATCATGACGGCCCTCTTCTTTGCCCTTATCGGGATGATTTATGGAAGAACGCATACCCGTATGATCAATGAGATGGGTGGCCTCATGAAAGTTATGCCTTTCCTGGGCGTAGCTTACATGATCGGTGGTTTTGCCTCCCTCGGGTTACCCGGCTTCAGCGGCTTTGTTGCCGAAATGACCGTTTTCTTCGGGGCTTTCCAGCATGCCGACATCTTCCACAGGGTGGTGACTATTGTTGCGGCCTCCTCGATTGTGATCACAGCGGTTTATATCCTGCGCGTCGTCGCAATCCTGTTGCTGGGCCCGATCAAAAACGATCATTACCTGAACCTCGGCGATGCAAAATGGTATGAGAAGACTTCGGTGATCCTGCTGATCGCAGGCATAACTGCAATTGGCATCTTCCCGCTCTGGTTGTCGGATATGATCATGGACAGCCTCGGGCCGATTGTCGACAGGCTGGCAATGGCGGTGATGCCATAAGTGGTGAAGTGGTGAAGGGGTGAAGGGGTGTAATGGAACACTGGAACACTGGAACTTTGAAATTTGGAATTTGGAATTAAAGAATAAACCCGGTTATGACATTTGAAAACCTTTTATTGATGCGGCATGAGGTGGTACTCACCATCATTGCGATCATTATCCTGATTGCCGAACTGGCGCTGGATGACAAAGCCAAAGTGAAGGTGATCCCACTGGCTATTGGTCTTTTCCTGGTACATACGATCATTGGCTTCTTGCCTTTAGCCGAAGGTGTGCTGTTTGGCGGTATGTTCCACACAAACGGCACGGTAACCCTGATGAAAAATGTGCTGAATATAGGGGTGCTGATCGTTTTCTTACAGTCGTGGACATGGATAAAGCACCCGGATAACCATCCGAAGGTGAGCGAATATTTCCTCCTGCTGGTTTCTACGCTGATCGGGATGGATTTCATGATCTCCTCCGGCGATTTCCTTATGTTCTATCTCGGTCTTGAACTGGCCACGATACCGCTGGCTGCGCTTGCCGCTTTTGACAGGTACAAGAACCGCTCGGCCGAAGCAGGGGTCAAACTGATCCTTTCCTCCGCCCTGTCGTCTGCGATACTTCTTTACGGTGTTTCAATGATTTATGGAACCACGGGCTCAATCTATTTCAGCACTATTTCAACCGCGTTTTCCGCAAATCCCCTTCAGATCCTCGCATTCATCTTCTTTTTCAGCGGGATGGCATTTAAAATTTCCATCGTTCCCTTCCACCTCTGGGCAGCCGATGTTTACGAAGGCGCCCCGGTAAGCATTACTTCTTACCTCTCCGTCATTTCCAAAGGCGCTGCGGTATTTATCCTGATGATGGTGCTATACAAGGTATTCCCGGCTATCACAGCGATGTGGCAGGATGTGCTTTGGGTGACTTCTGTGATGACGATGACTATCGGCAACCTGTTTGCATTACGACAAAAGAATTTAAAACGGTTCCTGGCATTCTCTTCGATCTCCCAGGCCGGGTTTATATTCCTGGGTATTATCGGGAGCAGTGCGATGGGGATGAGCGCTGTCATTTATTTTGCCCTTGTCTATATCTTTTCAAACCTTGGTGCTTTCGGTGTAGTAGCCGCCGTTTCGAATGCAACAGGGAAAGAGGATATGGATGATTATAACGGCCTTTACCGCACCAATCCAAGGCTTAGCCTGGTTATGATGCTGGCGCTGTTCTCACTGGCAGGCATCCCGCCGGTTGCCGGTTTCTTCGGGAAATTCTTCCTTTTTACCGCTGCAGCACAGCAAGGGTTCTACTACCTTCTGCTTATCGCCCTTTTAAACACCATCGTGTCATTATACTATTACCTGCTTGTGATCAAGGCGATGTTCCTGACCAAAAGCGATGATGCCATTGCCTACTTTAAAAGCGATATTCCTACCCGGTTAGGGCTGATACTCTGTGTGGCCGGTATTGTTATTGTCGGCCTCTACAGCCCGATATATGAAATAATCAAGAGTTTGAGTTTCGGGATTTAATTTAGTTCAGATTATGTCATTGAGTAAAGGAAAACATAATGTCGGCGAAGTGGACGGTGTCCGCTGTACGATTGTTGAAACCGGCATCAGCAAGGAAAGGGCAGATTTTCTCAAAGGACTGCTCCAGTTCAACGGTTTTGAAGTCAGGATACAGGAAGAAGTGGCCGATCCGCCAGTTACCCCGAAAACATACACCCTTGGCGTTACAAACATCCTGTTTAACCCGGTAATAGCCGTTTATCAGAAGAGCCTTAAAACAAAAGAAGGCAGGAAAGTAACCCCGGCATACTGGAACCAGGCAGGAGATGAGGAAATGATACCGTACTGGCTGGTCGGAAGGACAGATTAGCCACAAGCCACAAGCCGCAAGCCACAAGCCCTACGCCCTAAGCCGTCCAGTAATCCATCCCGTCGTCCAGGCTGCCTGGAAATTAAATCCACCGGTGATAGCGTCGATATCCAGCACCTCTCCTGCAAAATAGAGATTTTTACAAACCCTGCTCTGCATCGTATTCATATCAATACTCTCCAGGCTGACACCTCCGCAGGTCACGAATTCATCCTTAAACGTTGTCCTGCCGTTAACCGTGTAAATATCATTGCAAAGCACATTCACCAGCCTGTTTATCCCTTTCTTCCCGATTTCTCCCCAGGCTTTATTCCCAGGTAGTTCGATTTTTTCAAGAAGAAATAACCAAAGCCTGGCAGGTAATGCAAATGGCCTGAAGTTGCAAAGCAATTTATGCTGATGGTCACTTAAAATCTCATTTAATTGCCCTGAAACCAGTTCATTATTTATCTCATTCGCCCAGTTAACCTGGATTTTAAAGTTGTAATTCATATCGCTCAAAATCCTGGCACCAAAGGAGGACAGTTTCAGGATTGCAGGTCCGCTCATGCCCCAATGGGTAATCAGTAAAGGGCCATCAGACTCGAGTTTGGTTCCCTGTATCTTTACCCTTGCATTCTCCACGGCGACTCCCATCAATCCTGTTACAGGGTCATCCGGCATATTGAATGAAAACAGCGAAGGCACCGGGTCCTCAATTTTATGCCCGAGCTTTTCCAGCCATGACAGGCCTGCTCTTTGTGGTGATCCGCCTGTAGTAACAATGATCTTATCGAATGTTTCAGGCCCAGGCATACCGTGGTTAAATCGGATTTCCAGCTTTTCATCCGCCGGCCTGATCGCTTTTACCTGCATACCGGTCTTTATCTCTATTCCAAGCCGGGAAGCTTCTGCAAGTAAGCAATCGATAATGCTCCGGGAATTGTTCGATGCGGGGAAGACGCGCAGGTCGTCCTGGACGATTAGCGGTACCCCCCGGGCTTCAAACCAGGCGATCGTATGCTTGTTATTGAAAACATGAAAGGCTTTTTTGAGGTTCCGGCCACCCCGTGGATAAGCGCTGCAGAGCTCAGAAATAGAATTGCAACCGTTGGTAACGTTGCACCGCCCGCCACCGGATATTTTAACTTTAGCCAATACCTGGTCGGATTTTTCAAAGATCACAACCCTGGCAACTGGGTAATTCTCTTTTGCAGCAATGGCTGCAAAAAACCCGGCCGCTCCCCCACCGATGATTGCAATTTGCAAAGGAATCACTCAACAATAGTGCACCATCCGTGCGTATCCGGTTCCTCGCCATATTGAATGGCCCTGAGCTTATTGTAAAGTTTGGTGGACAACGGGCCGGCATTGCCGTCAGAGCAATAATTGTAAATAGTACCGGTTTCCCTGTCGTGGATCTTTTTTATCGGGGAAATAATGGCTGCGGTACCGCAAGCGCCGACTTCATCAAATTCTGCCAGCTCTTCCACTGCCACTTTCCTTACTTCGACATTCATCCCCATTTCCTTTGCGAGGATCTGCAGGCATTTATTGGTGATGGAAGGAAGAATAGTATGAGATGCCGGCGTGATATAGGTATTTCCTTTTATACCAAAAAAGTTTGCCGGGCCGGCCTCATCGATGTATTTCTTTTCTTTGGCATCGAGGAATAATACGGTCGAACAACCTTCCTCTTTTGCCCTGTTAGCCGGGAAAAGGCTGGCTGCGTAATTCCCGCCGACTTTAATATGGCCTGTGCCCAGCGGGGCAGCGCGGTCAAAGTCGCGCAGCAACTGCACGCAAACAGGCTTGAAACCTTCTTTAAAGTAAGGTCCTACCGGGCCGACAAATACCATGAACATGTATTCTGTTGCCGGCTTCACCCCTACCTGCGGACCTGTCCCGATCAGCAAGGGCCTGAAATAGAGTGCTGCACCTGTTCCGTAAGGGGGAATATATTTTTCATTGAGCCTCAACGCGGTCATAATCGACTTTTCAAACAATTCGTCCGGAACCGGGGCCATCATCACTCCGTCGGCGGAGGTACGCATCCGCTTTGCATTGTCCTGCCAGCGGAATACCCTGATTTTCCCATCCTTGCCGCGGAAAGCCTTCATCCCTTCAAATGCCTCCTGGCCATAATGCAGGCAGGTCGCTGCAATATGAATACTAACATATTCTGAAGAAGAAATTTCAATTTCTCCCCATTTTCCATCCCTGAAATAACACCTTACATTATAATCGGTCTTAAAGTACCCGAATGGCAGATTTCCCCAGTCAATTGTTTCCATGCTCAATATATTTTTTAGTCAAAATCAGTTTGGTCATTTACGAGGCTAAATTAGGAATTTTTGGGGAAACCAAAGGATTCATGAAGCAAAATTCAATATTAATTAAAAGGCTACCTCCCTAATACCCGAACTGACGGATTTACCCGTCGGAAGCATTTTGTTGGCACGCCAAAATGTCAGCCCTGGTTTTCGGTATATACTTTGATCAATCATCCCGTCTAAAAAATTCCAAACTATGCAAACCGGTAAGATAAACGTTCAAACGGAAAACATTTTTCCCATCATTAAAAAATTCCTTTATTCAGATCATGAAATATTCCTCCGCGAACTGGTTTCCAATGCTGTAGATGCTACACAGAAACTGAAGACCCTTGCGTCCGTCGGCACTTTCAAAGATGAACTCGGGGACCTGACCATTAAAGTGGTGCTCGATAAAAAAGCCGGGACTATCACAGTTAAAGACCGTGGTATAGGCATGTCGGCCGAGGAGGTGGATAAATATATTAACCAGATCGCTTTTTCGAGCGCTGAAGAATTCGTCAAGAAATTTAAAACCAAGAGCGAAGCCGAGCGGAACGCCATTATCGGCCATTTCGGACTGGGATTTTATTCCTCATTCATGGTTTCGGATAAAGTCGAGATCTACACCAAAACCTATAAAAAAGGCGGGCAGTCGAAAGGAGTAAAATGGGAATGCGACGGCAGCCCTGATTATACCCTTTCAGAGACCGACAGGAAAGAACGCGGGACCGATATTATAGTTTATATCGACAAGGAAAACAAAGACTTCCTCGAGGAAAGCAAAATCCTTGAAATCCTCAGGAAATATTCACGCTTCCTGCCGGTCCCCATAGAATTCGGAACAGAAAAAACCTGGGAGAAAGTTGAAGGTGAGAAGGATGAGCACGGTCATGACAAGGAAGTATCTGTTGAAAAGCCGCGAATTATCAATAATACCGATCCGCTATGGAAGAAAAAGCCGACGGATTGCACGGATGAGGATTATAAAAATTTCTACCGTGAACTTTACCCGATGAATTTCGATGAACCCCTTTTCCAGATCCACCTGAATGTCGATTACCCTTTCAATCTTACCGGTATCCTTTATTTTCCAAAGGTGAAAAGGAATGTCGAGATACAGAAAGACAAGATCCAGCTTTACTGCAACCAGGTATTTGTGACCGATTCCGTAGAAGGTATCGTACCCGAATTCCTTACTTTACTTCACGGGGTCATTGATTCACCGGATATTCCGCTGAATGTCTCCCGTTCATACCTGCAAAGCGATTCCAACGTGAAAAAGATCTCCGGCTATATCATGAAGAAAGTGTCGGAAAAGCTGGAAGACCTTTTCAAAAAAGACCGTCCCGGATTTGAAGCGAAGTGGGATGACATCAAAGTCTTTATCGAATACGGTATGATCAGCGAAGAAAAATTTTATGAGAAGGCTGTGAAATTTACCCTGCTAAAGAATGTTGAAGGAAAATATTTCACCCTCGATGAATATAAATCACATGTTGAAGCGACGAATAAAGACAAGAATAATAAGACCATCTACCTTTATGCTTCAAATAAAGATGAGCAGCACAGCTTTATCCAGGCTGCGACTGAAAAGGGCTACGATGTCCTCATGATGGACGGGATCCTGGACAATCACTTCATCAACACCCTTGAGCATAAACTTACCGACGTAATGTTCCGCAGGGTAGATTCCGATACGATCGACAAACTCATCAATAAAGAGGAAAACACGGTCTCAAAACTGGATGAAACACAAAAGGAATCATTGAAGGGTATCATCGAAAGAAATATCGAAAAAGAAAAATTCACCGTTATATTTGAAAACCTGAGTGAGACGGAAGTTCCCTTCCTTGTTCTTCAGCCTGAATTCATGAGGAGGATGAAGGATATGTCGGCGATGGGAGGCGGATACATGGGGATGGGTGCGATGCCGGAATTCTACAACCTGGTGGTGAATGCAAACCATCCGCTCATGCAGACCGTTCTGGAACAAGGTGAAGAAGCCGGCCAGGATAAACTGGTCCGCCAGTTATACGACCTGGCCCTGATATCCCAGAACCTTCTCAAAGGAGAGAAATTAACCGACTTTGTAAAACGAAGCATTGAATTGATAAAGTAACGTAATAATCGTAATTTCGCATATTCACAAACAAAAAACGCAAATCATGAAAAAGTCATTTTTGGTTTTAATCGGAGTTTTTGTATTCCTGGGGCTCATCGTTCTGATCGGCATCCTGACTTCAGTCAGGACTTACAATAAGATGGTCCAGTACGATGAAGCGGTAACTTCATCCTGGTCGCAGGTGGAAAATGTTTACCAGCGCCGTGCCGACCTTATACCCAACCTGGTAAATACGGTTAAAGGATACGCTGATTTCGAGCAGGAAACGCTTACCCAGGTCATTGAAGCCCGTGCTAAAGCCACTTCCGTCAATATATCCGCCGAAAATCTCAACGACCAAACCCTTGCAAATTTCCAGCAGGCGCAGGACGGCCTTAGTTCGGCTCTGGCCAGGCTAATGGTAGTGGTGGAAAAGTATCCCGACCTTAAAGCCAACCAGAACTTCCTTGAACTGCAGTCGCAGCTTGAAGGGACTGAAAACAGGATTGCCAATGAGAGGATGAAATTCAATGATGCAACAAGGGCATACAATGTTTATATCCGGAAGTTCCCGGCAACAATTTTTGCAGGTATCTATGGTTTCGACCAGAAACCGTATTTCAAAGCGGCTGAAGGCGCCGACAAAGCCCCTGAAGTGAAATTCTGACAGACAAGCCATCTTTTATAACAAAACAGCATGTTCAAATCAGCAAAAGATTTCTTTTCCAAAGAGCAGCGTGAAGATATCCGGCAGGCGATTCTCAACGCCGAGCTGGATACTTCAGGCGAGATCAGGGTCCATATCGAATCAACCTGCAAGGGCGATGTCCTCGACCGGGCAGCTTTTATATTCGATAAGATGGGGATGCAAAAAACAGAAAAGCGGAACGGCGTCCTGTTTTATTTAGCTGTAAATAACAGGAGATTTGCCGTCATCGGCGATACAGCAATAAATGCAGTCGTCCCGGAAGATTTCTGGGATGAACTGAAAAACATTCTGCTGAACCATTTCCGTGACGAAAAGTTTACTGATGGCCTGGTAGAAGGGATCACCAGGGTAGGCACATATCTCAAAAAACATTTCCCTTATGAAAAGGGAGATGTAAATGAATTATCCGACGAAATCAGTTTCGGGGAATAAAGTCCACACCAATGAAACCACTCAAAAACCTCCTTTTTACCGTATTCATCCTCGCCGGCATTTCGGCGATCGGACAGGAAATCCCCGAGCCGATGTCGCCTCCGCGGCTTGTCAATGATTTTGCCGGAATTCTGACGCCAAACCAGCGCCAGCACCTTGAGCGAAAGCTGGTCAGCTTTAATGACAGTACTTCGACGCAGATCATGGTCATTCTTGTCAAATCATTGAATGGCCTGACTCCAGAAGAATTTGCAGACAGGATTGGCGAAAAGTGGGGCGTTGGCACTAAAGGCAAAAATAACGGGGTAGTTGTGCTGGTAAAGCCCAAATATAGCAATGAGAAGGGAGAAGCGAGGATCTCGACCGGTTACGGTGTGGAAGGTGCTATCACGGATGCCCTCAGTAAACGGATCATCGAAGTTGAGATGAAGCCTTATTTTATACAAGGTGATTATTTCACCGGCCTCGACAAGGCGACCAATACGCTGATGGAACTGACAAAAGGGGAATACACTGCCGACCAATATCTTAAAGGAACTAAAGGAAACAAATGGGGGATTTTCATCCCTCTCATTATCATCATCATTATTATTCTTTTCATGAGAAACAATTCCGGTAACCATTATACGACCGGCAGCAAAGGCACCTCCTTATGGACCGCGCTATGGCTGGCCTCGATGATGGGTAGCCGCGGCGGAAGCGGCTCCTGGGGCGATTTCCGGTCCGGCGGCGGAAGCTTCGGAGGTGGTGGCGGAGGCGGTTTTGGCGGCTTCGGCGGCGGATCTTTTGGTGGCGGTGGGGCAGGCGGAAGCTGGTAGAAGCTTAGTGTTAAGTGTTGGGTGTTGAGTGTTAAGTTCGGGAATTTTTATGCTTATTAATAGCTGACGGGTCTTTTAGATTCCGTCAGTTTTATTTTTGACCTGACAGCGTCAAAAAGACAAAATCAGAAAAAAAATTGTCCCTTTGTCAGGAGACAATTTATTTCTATTTTTATCCACCGATTAACATGACGGCTTTTTACATTTATCTAATTTACCAGCTTTTTGTAAATCAGTTTGTTATTGTTAATTTCTAGACCAGGATTTACTAAATAGTATATATATGCATAGATATTTACGCCGGACCATGAGTAAAATTCTGCCCGGGTTACTGCTCATGGCCATGCTATTTACAGATGGCATCTTTGCGGAAAGGACATTTTCCCAGGCCCCTGACGGTGCCCAGCTTTTTCAACCCTGTTCAGCCTGCCATAAGATCGGAGGAGGAAAACTGATCGGCCCCGACCTTAAAGGGGTCACAGAGCGGCGCGACAGGGAATGGCTGATCCGTTTCATCAAAAATTCGCAGGAGATGGTCCAGGCCGGCGATCCTATCGCAGTCAAACTATTCGAGGAACATAACAAGATCCCGATGCCGCCGGCCAACCTGACCGATGAGCAAATCAATACCGTCCTGGAATATATTGAAAAGTATGATCCCAACCAGGCTGCAGCAGCCACTACTACACCGGAAGTTGCTGCCGGCGAGGAAAAACCTGGTGTGCAGGGTTTCTTCGAGGATACAAAAGATCATAAGCGCCAGTACGGGACATCTTTCATTATCACCCTGATCCTTTTACTGGTTGCCTGCCTCGATCTGTTCGTCACAAAACTGATCAAGGCACGTTTCGTTCACGTTATCGTGATCCTGATCTCGGTGTTCATCATTTCAGAAATTACTTACGTGGAAGCCAAGAACCTGGGCCGCCAGCCCGGTTACGCCCCCGACCAACCCATCCTTTTTTCACATAAGGTGCATGCCGGCGATAATAAAATCGATTGTAAATACTGCCATACTTCCGTTATGCAAAGTAAGCATGCCGGAATACCGTCGGTAAATGTGTGTATGAACTGCCATAATGTGGTAAGGCAGGGAAGGAACAGCGGCACGGTTGAGATAGATAAGATCTATAAAGCCATTGAAACCGGCAAACCTATCGAATGGGTCAAAGTGCATAACCTGCCTGACCATACCTATTTTAACCATGCCCAGCATGTGAATGCCGGCAAGGTGGCCTGCGAGTCATGCCACGGCGATGTTAAAACCATGGACCGCGTCATGCAGGTTCAGATGCTTAGCATGGGCTGGTGTATCGATTGTCACCGGAAGACTGAAGTTCAGTTTACGGAAAATGCCTATTACCAGAAATTTACAAGACTGCATGAAGAGCTCAAATCCGGGAAGCGCACCCGCATCAGTGTCGAAGATGTCGGCGGGACAGAATGCTCGAAATGCCATTATTAATATTTTCCCTAAGAATCAGTAAACCATGGATGATATAAAACAATACTGGAGAAGCCTGGAAGAACACAAAATCATGGCATCGCGGGAACCTGCCGGGAAAAAAGCCATTCCTCTCGGGCATTCTCACAGCGAAGAAATTTCGGCTGATGATAAATCTTTAAGCCCCAGCCGCAGGGATTTCCTGAAAATGCTCGGTTTTACGGTAGGTTATGCAGCGCTGGCCAACAGTTGCGAAATGCCTGTCAGGAAGGCAATCCCTTACCTCAGCCAGCCTGAAGAGATCACACCCGGCATCGCCAATTATTATGCTTCGACATTCTTCGACGGCCACGATTACTGCAGCATCGTGGTCAAAACCAGAGAAGGAAGGCCGATCAAGATCGAGGGCAACACGCTCTCGAAACTGACCATGGGCGGAACAAATGCCCGGGTGCAGGCTTCTGTGCTTAGCCTTTACGACCAGGCCAGGCTGAAAGTACCTTTGAAAGAAGGACAGGTCATCAGTTGGCAAAGCATCGACCAGGAAATTACGGACAAACTGAAATCTTTCGGAAGCGGCAGGATAGTTATCCTGAGCCCCACTGTCATCAGTCCTTCTACCCGTAAAGCAATAGAGGAATTTAAAGTTACCTATCCTTCTGCAGAATGGGTGGTTTATGACACGATTTCTGCGGCTGCGCTCCTTGATGCCAATGAAGCCAATTTCGGGACCAGGTCCCTTCCTTCCTATCATTTTGATAAAGCCTCGCTGATCGTAGGTTTTAATGCCGATTTCCTGGGCAACTGGCTCATGCCGGTGAAATACGCCAGGGATTACGCCAAAGGAAGAAAACTGATGGGCGCCAATTCTATGTCGAGGCACATCCAGTTTGAGTCTTACATGTCACTGACCGGTTCGAACGCCGATACCAGGGTGCCGATGAAACCTTCGGAAGAGCTCGGGATCTTGCTGAACCTTTTCAATGAGCTGGCCTCCGAAAAAGGCCTGTCAAGAGTTAATGCCCCTGCTTCCCCGGTTGACGTTAAACCGGTTGCAGCCGAATTAAGGGCGAACAAAGGCAAATCGCTGGTATTATCAGGCACCAACGACTTTTATATCCAGGCGACAGTAAACGCGATCAATCATATCCTCGACAGCTATGGCTCTACGATAGATTTAAACGAACACACTAATCTCCGCCAGGGAAGCGACCGTGAAATGAGCCGCATTGTGGATGAAATGAATGCGGGAAATGTCAAAGCCATTCTGCTTTATGGAGTTAACCCGGCTTACGATTATGCTGAATCAGATAAATTTATAAGCGGACTCACCAAATGCGAATTAAGCGTATCATTTTCTGAAACTCACGATGAAACAGCAAAGCTCTGCAAGTATGTTTGTCCTGATAATCATTACCTGGAATCGTGGAATGATGCCGAGCCGGTGAAGAATTGCTATAGTCTTGCGCAGCCGGTCATTAACAGGATCTTCGACACCAGGCAGGCCCAGGAAAGCCTGTTGAAATGGGCAGGAAAAGAAACCGCTTTCTATGATTACATCCGGGCTTACTGGGAAACTGAACTTTTCCCGAAACAAAACGAATTTCTTACGTTTGAACCATTCTGGAATAAAAGCCTGCACGATGGAGTCGCCATCATTGTCGATTCTGCATTGTCGGTTGTCGATTTTCGTGAGGTTGATCTGGGGCAGGCGAAGGCGGAAAATCCTGCCGGCCTTGAGTTAGTGCTTTATGAAAAGATAGGACTTGGAACCGGAAAGCATGCCAACAACCCGTGGCTGCAGGAATTACCGGATCCCATAACCAAGGCAGTGTGGGATAATTACGTATGTGTTGCGCCATCCTATGCTAAAGAGCATGGCCTGGCGAATGAAGATGTTGTCATAATAAACGGGACCATTGAATTACCGGTACTTGTCCAGCCCGGCCAGCATAAAGATACAATCGGAATAGCGGTAGGTTACGGCCGCAGCAGCGCAGGCAAAGTGGCCGACGGGATCGGTGAAAACCTTTTCCCGCTGGCAAATACGGTGAACGGCTACCGCCGGCTTTCCGGAAAAGTGGTGACCATTGAAAAGACTGGCGGTAAGACCTATCCTCTTGCCACCACTCAGACGCATCACACCATGGAAGGGCGTGCCATCATCAGGGAAACCACTCTGGCACAATGGCTTAAGGATCCGAAGTCAGGCAATGAAATGCATGATGACATCATGAAGCAGAACGAAACATTGTATACCAAGCCTGAGTATGACAGCTACCACTGGAGCATGGCCATAAACCTGAATTCCTGCATCGGATGCGGAAACTGCGCCATTGCCTGCCAGGCTGAGAACAATGTTGCCGTGATAGGCAAGCAGGAAGTCAAGAACCGGAGGATCATGCACTGGATCAGGATCG
The DNA here is from genome assembly GCA_964371595.1 of uncultured Bacteroidales bacterium. GTDB lineage: Bacteria > Bacteroidota > Bacteroidia > Bacteroidales > JAGOPY01 > JAGOPY01. The sequence continues at coordinate 57,046 of CAYJNJ010000001.1, forward strand.
ACAGGTATTATTCCCAGGAGGTCGACAATCCGGAGGTAACGCATATGCCGGTTATGTGCCAGCACTGCGATAATGCGCCCTGCGAGAATGTATGCCCGGTTGCTGCGACCCCGCACAGCTCGGAAGGATTGAACCAGATGGCATATAACCGCTGCATCGGGACCAGGTATTGCATGAACAACTGCCCGTACCGGGTCAGGAGGTTCAACTGGTTTGAATATTCCAATGAAAAGAGGTTCAACTATAATATGGGCAACGAGCAGGAAAAGATGGTACTGAATCCCGATGTTACAGTTCGTACCCGAGGTGTTGTCGAGAAATGCTCGATGTGCGTCCAGCGAATCCAGGAGCAGAAGCTGATTGCCAAGACTGAGAACCGCACTGTCCGCGAAGGCGATATCAAGACGGCCTGCCAGCAATCGTGCCCCGGAGATGCTATCGTTTTCGGCGACATCAACGATCCCAACAGTGAAATCGCAAAAGTTGTGCAGGACCCAAGGAGCTACCAGTTACTGGAACAACTCCACACACTGCCTTCGGTAAGTTATGTTACCAAAGTGCGGAATATGGACCCGAAAGATAAATGGAAGAATTACTCAAGCCATTATCCGACCTATTCTTCTGGTGAATCTACAATGGAAGAGCACATGGAAGAAACACATGAATAAAAAATTGACCGGCTAATAAAAGTTTAGTAATATGTACAAAGCAGAAATTAGGGGCGAGCTTATCAATGGCAACAAGACTTACGGGCAGATCACCCGTGAAGTCTTAAAGCCGTTTGAAGCCGAACGGCCGCCAAGGTGGTGGTATGTAGGAATATTCATCGGCATTTCCATGGTCCTCGTCGGCTTTTGGAGCGCTTATAACCTGGTATCCACAGGTATCGGGCTATGGGGGCTGAATAACAATGTCGGCTGGGGCTGGGATATTATCAATTTCGTATGGTGGATCGGGATTGGCCATGCCGGGACGGCATTTTCAATCTTTCTTCTGATCCTGCGCCAGCGCTGGAGAACGTCTATAAACCGCGCTGCCGAAGCGATGACGGTTTTTGCCGTGCTTTGTGCGGGCCTCTTTCCAATGCTGCATATGGGCCGGGTTTGGGACGCATTTTTCATTATGCCCTACCCTAATTCCCGCGGGCCGCTCTGGGTGAACTTCAACTCCCCCCTGTTCTGGGACGTAGTGGCTATCAGTACCTACTTGATGGCCTCCGGTGTGTTCTGGTATATGGGAATGATACCGGATTTTGCCTCCATCAGGGAAAGAACAACTTCTAAACTTAAAAAAAATATTTACAGCATCCTGAGCTTTGGCTGGGTTGGAAGTGCCCGCGGATGGCTAAGGTTCGAAACGGCTGCGCTACTCCTTGGCGGTTTAACTGCCCCGCTCGTTGTCTCTGTCCACTCCATCGTTGCCATGGACTTTGCAACCTCTGTCATGCCGGGCTGGCATACGACCATCTTTCCTCCCTATTTCGTGATTGGCGCAATATTTTCCGGATTCGGCATGGTGCTGACGCTCATGATCATAGTCAGGAAAGTCTTTAAATACGAGGATTTTGTAACCCAGGGTCATCTCGATGCAATTACCAGGATCCTGACCTTCATCAGCCTCATTATGGGAACCGCATATATGACCGAATTATTCATTGCCTGGTACGGCGGTACTGAATATGAGATGTTTACTTTTATGAAGAACAGGATCACAGGCGATTACACCTTTGCATTCTGGGCGATGATTACCTGCAACGCGATCATCCCGCAATTTTTCTGGTTTAAAAAAATCAGGAAAAATCTTACCCTTGTCTTCATCATCTCCCTGATTATCAACATCGGGATGTGGTTCGAACGTTATGTGATCGTAGTTACCTCACTTTCGAAGGACTTCCTGCCTTCAAGCTGGGCTTCCTATCATCCTACGATTTACGACAAAACCTTCTTCATCGGCACACTGGGCATTTTCGTGCTCGGCCTGCTCTTCTTCTTCCGGTTCATCCCGATGATGGCTATTAGCGAACTTAAAGGGATACTGAAAGAAACCAGTTTAAAGAAAGATAAAGTTCAAGATAAAGCGCATGATCATGGAAAAAATTAATATTGTCGGGATCTATGACGATCCGGACGTTCTTGTGGCGGCAGCTAAAACGCTGAAAGAAAAGGATGTCCGAATAAAAAACATCTTCAGCCCCTTCCCTATCCATGAGTTGTGGGAAGTGCTGGGATTAAAAACCCGTCTGCCGGTTCTTACCTTTATCTATGGTACCATAGGGCTGATTACAATCTATGCTTTCCTTTACTGGACATCGGTGGTAAACTACCCGCTGAAATTCGGTGGGAAGCCGCTTAATACGCTGTCATTCATTATCATCATGTTTGTCGGCGTCATCTTTGTTGCAGTCCTTCTGACATTTACCACTTTCTTTATCCGGCAGAAAATCGGTCCGGGAAAAAAGGTCGTCATGATCGATCCCCGAACGACGGATGATAAATTCGCTATTGTCATCGAGAGGGCGACAGAATTTACCGACGATGATATCCGCCGGATTACTGCCATCCTGAAAGAAACCGGAGCTGTTGAAATTTCAGAAAGCGCCCAGCCCGATAATTATATTGAAGAAGAAAACGATTAACATTTCGTTCATTATGATAAAAAAATACCTGAAATACCCTGTTATTCCGCTGGCAGCCATCATGATGCTCATGATGTCATGTAACCACGACCGGAATCATCCCGGGTATGCTTATATGCCCGATATGTATTATTCGGGATCATACGAAGCTTATACAAAAAATCCGCTGTTCCGCGACAGCCTTACGATGCAAACACCTGTAAAAGGCACTATTGCAAGGGGGCACCAACCGGCTTACACCTACAAAGCCAAATCATTCGATGACCAGGTAAGGGCCGGGCTTGAACTGGTAAACCCTGTTCCGGTTACCGCTGAATCAATAGCCAGGGGAAAAGAACGCTATTCCATTTTTTGTATTAGCTGTCATGGCGAACTGGGGGATGGAAAGGGATTCCTATTTACCAGTAAACGCTTTTCAGCCCAGCCGACATCCCTGATCGGTGACCTTGTTAAAAACAAACCTGACGGGGAGCTATATCATGTCATTACCCTGGGTTCATTATCGGGGCTTATGGGCGCACATGGCTCTCAAATTGCACCGGAAGACCGCTGGATGATCGTTAATTACGTCCGGGAACTTGGTAAATAGTTATTTGACGGAAGGAGATAATCACTATGGAAAATTATAATTTAGACAAACAACTCATCATCACAAAGAAATTCAACTACCTGGCCTATACCCTGATGGCTATCGGCCTGGTCACAATCATTGTTGGGTTCTTTGTCAATCCCGCCAAGACCTGGGCCAATTACCTGATGAACAACTATTACTTCCTGTCGCTGGCCATAGGGGGGACTTTCTTTGTTGCGCTGCAATATATAACCCAGACCGGCTGGTCGAGCGGCTTTATCAGGATCCCGCAGGCTATGTCGAATGTCATCCCGGTTATTGCAATACTGATGCTCCCGATCATTATCTTCGGGTTACCGGATATTTACCATTGGGCACACCACGGGGCAGCAGAGCACGATCCCATCATCGCCCATAAAACCCCTTACCTGAACCTGCCCTTCTTTATCTTCAGGTATATCCTCTTTTTCACCGTATGGACTTTCCTTACCTTTTATTTAAAAAAATTATCACTGAAGGAAGACCAGGTTGGCGGGCTTGCAAATTTCCACCGCAGCGAGTTCTTTTCAAAGGTTTACATCTTCACTCTGGCAATAACATTTTCACTCGCCACCTTCGACTGGATCATGTCGATTGATGTGCACTGGTTCAGTACCATTTTTGCCTTCAGGAATTTCGCCATGTCATTTTACCACGGAACCGTCGTGATCACCCTGATCGCCATTATCCTGAATAAACTTGGCTACCTGCCATTCATGAACAAGTCGCACCTTAAGGATTTCTCGAAATACATCTTCATCCTCAGCATTATCTGGACTTACTTATGGTTCGCCCAGTATATCCTGATATGGTACGCCAATATCCCGGAAGAAACGGTTTATTACCTTCCCAGGACCAAGGGTGAGTTTACCCCGCTGTTTTACATGGAGCTTATAATCAACTTCGCCATTCCATTTGCCCTGTTGCTGTCGAATTACCTGGTAAGCCACAAGAACACCCTGTTAGCCATCTGCGCCATTATCATTTTCGGGCACTGGATCGACCTTTACCTCCAGGTAATTGTAGGGACCTACGGAAAGCTCCAGGTTGGATTCATCGAGATCGGTACTTTCCTTGGATTCGCCGGCATGTTCGCATTTGTTGTTGCACGCGCTTTGAAGTCGGCACCGCTTGTTGCAAAGAACCACCCTTACCTGGAAGAGAGCCTCAGGCATCATTGATTGTGGTCGATTTATGGATATTTTTTACTATTGGTTAAAAAAAGACCAAAGCGACTTACTTTTTGTTTATTTCTATTAATTTAAAATCATTCTTTATAATGTAGCAGTTTTAAGTATTTTTGCCACCTGCCCCCTCCCCTCGATCCCCTCCCCCAAACGGTGGAGGGGAAGAAGGATCTAAGGCGCTCACTTATTGGAATTTGGAATTAGGAATTTGGAATTAAAACCAACAGCTATGCGTAAATTTTTCGACTTTATATTCTCCATGATGTTTGCAGGGACGCTGATGCTTGTCTTTGCCGCGGCGATCGGGACTGCAACATTTATTGAAAACGACTATGGTACCCTGGCATCAAAATCTGTCGTTTATAATGCCTTGTGGTTTGAGGCCCTCCTGGTGCTCACTGCCATCAGCCTTATAGGAAGCGTTTTCAAATACAAGCTCTATCAAAGGAACCGTTTTAGTGTCCTGTTCTTCCATCTTTCATTCGTGATCATTCTCATCGGCGCCGCAATCACCAGGTATATCAGCTATGAAGGGACGATGATGATCCGCGAAGGAAGTTCCTCCAATCTTGTCATATCAGAAAGCCCGTACATGCAGCTTTCGGTTACGAAAAACGGGCAAACCGCATATTTCGACGATAGGTACCTGTTTACCGAATTTAAAAAGAACAAGTTCAAAGAAACTTATCATCTTAACGGCGAAGATATCCGGCTGGAATTCAGCACTTTTATTCCAAATGCAGCGGAAGCTGTAGTAGAGGCGCCGAACGGGATCCCCATCATGACGTATGTAACGGTTGAAAACGGGGAAAGAAAAAGTGCAATGATCAAAGCGGGGGAAAATAAAAAAGTGGCGGGACTCAGCCTGAGTTTTAACGCCGAGCCCACTGATCCTGATGCTATTATCGTTAAATACACCCCAGAAGCGGGCCTTACATTCCTTGCCCCGGTTGACGCCGTGGTGATGAATATGACGGCTGGGACAACTGATTCGCTGAGCAGTGGCACTTCTCATGTCCTGAACACCATGCAGTTATATAGCTTCGGAAATACTCAGTTAGTTGTACGGCAGTTCTTTGCATCAGGGAAAACGCAAATGGTTTCGTCTCCCCATGAGAAAAGCGGCGTATCTGCAATCATGATGAAACTTACTTACAATGGAAAAACGGAAGAGATCGGTGTTTTAGGCGGAAAAGACATGATGGGACAGCCTGTGAGCACAACTATCGGCGATACTGAATTTTCACTGTCATATGGTTCCAAAGCATTTGAGATCCCATTCTCTGTATATCTCAGGGATTTCCAGCTCGAAAGGTACCCCGGTTCAATGAGCCCCTCCTCCTTTGCAAGCGAAGTTACGGTGCTGGATCCGCTGAATAACAAGGAATTGCCTTACAGGATCTTCATGAATAATATCCTCAACTATGGCGGTTACCGCTTTTTCCAGTCATCCTATGATAAAGATGAAAAAGGCACTATTCTTTCGGTGAACCACGATGGATTGGGTACAACAGTTACTTACTTCGGGTACTTTATTATGGCAGCAGGGCTCGTCTTCAATTTCTTCAGCAGGAACAGCAGGTTCAGGAAACTGGCAAAAATGAGTTCGGAATTAAAAAAGAAAAGCGCGCTTGCCGCTTTATTGCTTCTGCTTGGCTTAGGACTTACGGCACAGCACCAGGCTACAATCAATCCTTTGAATATCAGCGCTGACCATGCTAAAAAATTTGGAAAACTGATAGTCCAGGACCAGGACGGACGAATGAAGCCTGTGAATACGCTTTCATCGGAGCTGTTACGGAAAATTTACCGGAAAGATAATTTTGATGGCCTTACCAGCGACCAGGTATTCCTGGGTATGATGACCAACCCGGTGTACTGGCAGGATGTGCCCATGATCAAAGTGACTGACAGCGATTTGAAAAAATTGCTCGGAGTTAACGGGAAATACGCATCATTCAACGATTTTGTAGACCGGGAAATGGGTTTTTACAAATTAACCGAACAGGTGAATGAAGCTTATAATAAAAAACCTGTGGAGAGGAACAGTTTCGATAAGGATGTGATGAAGGTGGATGAAAGGGTTAACATATTTTATATGGCCGTTTCCGGCGATTTCCTTACTGCCTTCCCGGTTCCGGGCCATCCTAACAACAAATGGCATACAGCCGAAAATCCTTATGAGACCTTTGATTCAACAGATGCTCAGTTTGTCGGAAATATCCTTCCGGTCTATTACGGTTCCGTACTTGATGCCATGAGCACGAACAACTGGTCGCAGGCTGATTCCTCGCTGGGTTACCTGAAGACTTTCCAGGACCGTTATGGAAAGGAAGTGATGCCATCCACGATGAAATCAAACCTTGAAGTTTTCTACAACAACGCCAATATTTTCAAAAAGCTTTTCCCGCTATATGGTGCATTTGGCCTGATCTTCATCATCGTGCTCTTCGCACAGGTGCTGAACAGCAAGCTTAACCTGAAGTGGGTGATCCGGGTACTTATCGGGCTGATCATGGCGGCATTTGTCGTCCATACGATCGGACTGGCCATCAGGTGGTACGTCGCCGGCCACGCTCCCTGGAGCAACGGCTACGAAACCATGATCTACATCGCATGGGGCACTTTGCTTTCCGGGATCCTTTTCACCCGGACTTCGAAGATCACGCTGGCTACCACTGCCATCCTTGCATCAGTCACCCTTATGGTTGCCAACCTGAGCTGGCTCGATCCGCAGGTGACCAACCTGGTCCCTGTGCTGAAATCCTACTGGCTGGTAATCCATGTGGCCATCATCACTGCAAGCTACAGTTTCCTGGGCGTCGGAGCCCTGTTAGGCTTCCTGAACCTTATCCTGATCAGCCTTCAGAATAAAAATAATTTTGCCAAGCTGAAAGGTACCATCGAAGAGTTGACCAATATCAACGAAATGAACCTGATCATCGGGGTATTCCTGGTCACGATCGGGACTTTCCTCGGTGCCGTCTGGGCCAATGAATCCTGGGGCCGCTACTGGGGATGGGACCCGAAAGAGACCTGGGCCCTGGTCACCGTGCTGGTCTATTCGTTCATCATCCATATGAGGCTTATTCCCGGAATGAACGGCGTTTACGGCTTCAATTTCGCGGCGCTTATCGGGTTCAGCTCCGTGCTGATGACCTACTTCGGCGTAAACTATTACCTCTCCGGCATGCACTCTTACGCTGCCGGCGATCCGGTGCCGATACCAACCTTCGTTTATTATTCAGTGGCTGTTGTTTTCCTGGTTTCGCTGCTTTCTTATCTGAATCATTTAAGGATGACAAAGTTTGCAAAGGGTTGATTGAATTACCACTTAGGCACTTAGAGCACTTAGAAACACTAAGGTTTAATACATATCTAAGTGTTCCTTAGTGCCCTTAGTGCCTAAGTGGTCATAATAAATCCCAGGCCAACAAATTCCATTAGATTTGCAGGGAAATTCTAAAAATCTTCTTGGAAAAAAATATTAAAATAAGTTGTTTTCATTGCGGTGAAGACTGCGGCAGCCAACCTGTCCTATTTGATGAAAAACCCTTTTGCTGCCATGGTTGTAAGACGGTTTATGAGATCCTGAAAGAAAGCGGTTCCTGCGAGTATTACAATATCGAAGATCATCCCGGCATTAAAATCCGGGAAGCGGAGATCGGGCAGAAATATGCTTACCTTGACAATGAAGAGATCCGGAATGGGCTGTTGGAATTTTCAGATGGAGGGATAAGTAAAATCAGGCTTTTCATTCCATCGATCCATTGCAGTTCCTGCATCTGGCTGCTCGAAAACCTGGGCAGGCTGCATAAAGGGATCATCCATTCAATGGTTAACTTCGTTAAAAAAGAGGTGACCATCACTTTTAAGGAAGATGTGCTTTCCCTTCGCAAACTTGTCGAATTGCTGGTTTCGCTCAATTATATACCGCGGATAACGCTGGATGACATGGACAGGCAGCAAACCAGGAAGCACCAGCGAAAAATCTATTACCAGCTTGGTGTGGCCGGGTTTTGTTTCGGGAACATCATGCTATTCAGCTTCCCCGACTATCTTGCAGGAAGCAAGCCCATCGACCAGGGGTTTATACACAATTTCTCCTACTTCAGCCTGATACTGGCCATTCCGGTCGTGTTCTACTCGGCGCAGGATTATTTTATTTCGGCCTTTAAAGGCTTAAGGCAGAAGGTGGTTAATATCGAAGTTCCCATCGCATTAGGTATAGCAGTCCTTTTCCTGAGAAGCGCTTATGATATTCTTTTCAGGATCGATTCGGGTTACCTGGATTCGATGGCAGGACTGGTCTTCTTCATGCTCATCGGTAAATGGTACCAGGGCAAAACCTACCAGGCCCTTTCGTTTGACAGGGACTATAAATCTTATTTTCCCGTTGCTGTCACTGTTATTAAGGAAGATGGCGCCGAATCCACCATTCCCTTAAAAAACCTAAAGCCCGGCACCCGGATCATTGTCCGTAACCAGGAACTGATCCCGGCCGATTCCATCCTGGTCAGGGGTGAGGCCCATATCGATTACAGTTTTGTGAGCGGGGAATCGACCCCTGTCCATAAAAAGGAGAAAGACCGGATCTTTGCCGGTGGAAGGCAGATCGGAAGCGCAATTGAGCTGATTGTCGAGAAAGAAGTGATTCAGAGCTACCTGACGGAGCTTTGGAACCAGGACCTTCACGGCAAAGCCGGGTACAGGGGGCTGAATACGCTGATCAACAAAGTCAGCCACTATTTTACCATCGTCATCATCAGCATCAGCCTGATTACGGCTGTCTTCTGGCTAACCAGGGACCCGTCGGTCGCAATGAATGCTTTTACCAGCATCCTGATCGTTGCCTGCCCCTGCGCACTGGCACTGACCATTCCCTTTGCATTTGGCAATACCATGCGCATTTTCGGTAAATCGGGCTTTTACCTGAAAAAGACGGAAGTGCTGGAGGAGCTTTCGAAAATTAATACGATCGTCTTTGATAAAACCGGCACCATCACCCAAAATGATGAATACAACATTGAGCTTGACGACATTGAGCTTAATGAAGCTAACATCAGGTTAATAAGGTCGCTGGTACGGCATTCCTCTCACCCGCTGAGCCAGGCCTTGTATCATGGCCTGCCATCGGGGGCACTTTCAGAAGTCAGCAATTTTACGGAGATCCCTGCACTTGGAATAGAGGGAATTACAGAAGGAAAAACGGTCAGGGTCGGTTCAGAGGAATTTATTACCGGGAAAGTCAGCGGGTCCAAATCTTACACGACAAAAGTGTACATTTCCATAGACGGCCAGATCCCCGGCTGGATCCGGATCAGCAACCAGTACCGTCCCGGGATGGAAGGAGCAATCCGCAGCCTGCGGGAGGATTATGAGCTCCATCTTCTGTCGGGTGATAATGATGCCGAAAAAGGAAAGCTGCTGCCATTGTTCGGGGACGAAAACTCACTGCATTTCCGTCAATCCCCGAAGGATAAGCTCCTGTACATTGAAAATCTGAAAGCGGCGGGAAAGAAGATCCTCATGGTGGGCGACGGGCTGAATGACGCCGGGGCGCTGAAGGAAAGCCATGTAGGGATCACGATCGCCGATAATGTCTATCACTTCTCTCCTGCCTGCGACGGCATCCTCGATTCCGACCGTTTCAGCCAACTGCCTAAATTTATCCGCTTCAGCCATACGGCAAAGCGCATCGTCATTGCAGGCTTTATCATTTCATTTCTCTATAATATCGTCGGAATCTCCTTTGCCGCATCCGGCATGCTGACCCCGATGTTGTCTGCCATCCTCATGCCGCTAAGTTCGGTCACGGCTGTGGCTTTTGCGACATTTACGACATTGATTTTTGCGAAACGCCGGCTCACCGCACCAACACACAATTGATGGTTGGTCGGCGGTTCCCTCCTGCCGCACCGCCGTGATATAATTTAGAACCCTTCTAAATATCAATAAAACTGGATATTTCAGTATGATCGTCTTTTACCTGATATATTTTAAAATTAAATTTGTTTTAGAATTATGATATCACAATCTCTCAGTGAACGTCATCTTCATCCTCATAGCCGTTAGTCTGCTGGTAGCCATTGGTTTCCTCGTTTCTTTCATCTGGTCGATCCGGAATGGACAGTTCGATGATGAATATACACCATCGGTGAGGATACTTTTTGAGGATGAAATACAGATTACCAGGCAAACACCAAGCACCAAGCACCAAATACCAAATAAATCCAAAACCCCAAAACCTCAAAACCCCAAAACCTCAAAACCTCAAAACCACAAAACCCCAAAACCCCAAAACCTCAAAACCTCAAAACCCCAAAACCTCAAAACCACAAAACCCACTAACCAATAACCACTAACAAATAAGCAAATTTTATGGAACAGGAAAAATTCTTCTACGACAACAGGATCGTTAAGTACTTTGCCTACGCCACGCTCTTCTGGGCTGTCATAGGCATGGTGGTTGGACTGCTGGCCGCACTGCAGCTCGTCTTTCCTTCTCTTTCATTCGACCTGGCTTACCTAAGCTTTGGCCGTATCAGGCCTATCCATACCAATGCGGTGATCTTCGCATTCGTTGGAAACGGTATTTTTACCGGGGTTTATTATTCGTTGCAGCGGCTCTGCAAAGCCAGGATGTTTAACGATAAGCTCAGCTATATCCATTTCTGGGGATGGCAGCTTATCATCGTTTTCGCAGCCCTGTCATATATTTTCGGCGTTACCACTGGAAAAGAATATGCAGAACTGGAATGGCCGATCGATATCCTGGTCGCCCTGATCTGGGTAATTTTCGGATGGAATATGTTCGGCACGATCATAAAAAGAAGGACAAGGCACATCTATGTTGCGATCTGGTTCTATATTGCCACCTTTGTTACTGTTGCCGTATTGCATATTGTGAATTCCATTGCAATCCCTGTTAATTTGCTGAAGAGCTACCCGATCTATGCCGGCGTGCAGGATGCGCTGGTACAGTGGTGGTACGGGCATAATGCCGTAGCATTTTTCCTGACAACGCCTTACCTGGGGCTAATGTATTATTTCCTGCCCAAGGCAGCGAACAGGCCTATTTATTCATACCGACTTTCGATTATCCATTTCTGGGCGCTGATCTTCCTCTATATCTGGGCAGGCCCTCATCATCTTCTTTATGCCGCCCTGCCTAATTGGGCGCAAACCCTTGGTGTAGTCTTTTCCATCATGCTCATCGCGCCATCATGGGGAGGGATGGTCAACGGCCTTCTCACCCTCCGCGGCGCCTGGGATAAAGTCCGCGAAGACCCGGTGCTTAAATTCTTCGTTGTCGCCGTGACTGCCTACGGTATGTCGACTCTCGAAGGCCCGCTGATGTCGGTGAAAAGCATCAACGCATTCACCCATTTTACCGACTGGACCGTAGCCCATGCCCATATCGGCGCTTTAGGCTGGAACGGCTTCCTCACCTTCGGCATGCTTTACTGGCTGATGCCCCGCCTGTTTAACACCCAACTCTTCTCCCGTAAACTGGCCAATATCCATTTCTGGCTTGGCACGCTCGGGATCATTTTCTACGCAATCCCGCTCTACTGGGGCGCTGTGGTACAGACTCTCATGTGGAAAGAATTCGACGACATGGGCTTCCTGAAATATCCGAATTTCCTCGAAACCGTTACCCAGCTCATTCCTATGTATGGGGCACGCGTTATTGGTGGAGCACTTTATATTACAGGCGCCATTATCGGGGTATGGAATATCATTAAAACCGTAAAAGCCGGGCAGTTCTCCAATGAAACCGAAGCTAATGCCCCGGCACTGGCACCGCTTGATTCAAAACGCGCTGATGGCGAATCGCGCCACCGCTGGCTGGAAAGAAAACCGGTCCAGTTCCTGGTAGCTGCACTGATCGTAATCCTGATCGGGGGAGCCATCGAGATTATCCCGATGTACCTCATCAAGAGCAATATCCCGACCATCTCCAGTGTGAAGCCGTATACTCCGCTGGAATTGGAGGGACGCGATATTTATGTCAGGGAAGGCTGCTATACCTGCCATTCCCAGATGGTCAGGCCGTTCAGGTCGGAGACCGAACGTTACGGAGAGTATTCCAAAGCCGGCGAATTCGTTTATGACCATCCTTTCCAGTGGGGTTCCAAACGAAACGGGCCTGACCTGGCAAGGGAAGGCGTTGTGACCGGGAAGATGTACAAACCCGATTCATGGCATTACAACCATATGCTGGACCCGAGGAAGCTCAACCAGCAATCCATCATGCCGGCTTATCCGTGGCTGATCAAAAACCCGCTCGACGTCAGGTATACCGCGAAAAAGATCAGGATCATGCAATCGCTTGGCGTGCCGTATGAAGAAGGCTATGACCTGAAGGCCGGCGCCGACCTGCAAAGCCAGGCACAACAGATCGCCAGCGGACTGAAAACATCAGGAATTGATGTGGCAGCCGACAGGGAGATCATTGCGGTGATCGCATACCTGCAACGACTGGGTACCGATATTTCTAAATAAGGAACGCGATGAACCTTGTAAAAGAATACCTGGCAACGATCGAAGGCGTGCACATCTACGCTATCCTTTCCATGCTGATTTTCCTGGTCACTTTCATCTACATGATTTATCAGACCTACCTGATGCGCAAAGATGAAGCGAAGGAATACGGCAGGCTCCCGATAGAAGATGACGATTGCGGTCAAAACTGATTTTAACGGATTAATAACGAATTAAAAATATGGTTTATGGAACCAAACGAACATAACCTGATAGAAAAAGACGAGCTGACCGGCGACACCCTGATTTCCGGTCATGAGTACGATGGCATTAAAGAACTGGATAATAAACTGCCAAAATGGTGGCTGTGGTTATTCTATATCACGATAATCTTTGCCTTCGTTTACTTCTTCCGCTTCCATATCCTGAAAACAGGAGATTTGCAGGAAGCTGAATATGATAAGGAAGTCGCGACTGCCATGATGGAATTCAAAGAGATCAGGGCAGCCAATACGATCGACGCCACTACCATCACCTTACTGACCGACGCCAGCGGACTTGAGGCCGGTAAGGCCATCTTCGACAAAAGCTGTGTTGTGTGCCACCTTGCACAGGGCCAGGGGATTGTCGGGCCGAACCTGACCGACGAATTCTGGATCCATGGCTGCTCGATCGGCGATATTTACAGCCTGATCGTAAAGGGCGTCCCGGAAAAAGGGATGATCTCCTGGAAAGACCAGCTGTCACCGGTACAGATACAGCAGGTTGCAAGCTATATCATCAGCCTGCAGGGCACCAACCCGCCCAACCCAAAAGCTCCCCAGGGAGAAATCTGTAAAATGTAATTTATGAACCCACCCCTTCCCCTCCCTTCTCGAAGGGAGGGGGCCAGGGGGTGGGTTTATTAAAATCGTCAAATCATTATGGTTCAATTTAAAAAGGAAGAACAAGAGAAGACCGACTTCCGTGACCGGCTGGCAACGATTGATGAAAAAGGCAAAAGAGTGTGGGTTTTCGCAAAGAAGCCAAAAGGAAAGCTCACATTCTGGAGAAATATCGTTGGTTTTGCACTGATGATATTCTTTTTCACTGCGCCATTTATTACGATACACGGCGAGCCCCTTCTCCTGCTGAACTTTATCAAACGGGAAATTGTGCTGCTCGGCGTACGTTTCTGGCCACAGGATTTTCACTTGTTCTTCCTTGCCATGATCTCACTGATGGTGTTCATCATCCTTTTCACAGTCACTTTCGGCTGGATCTGGTGCGGATGGGGCTGTCCGCAGACAGTATTTATGGAGCTGGTATTCCGCCGGATAGAATACTGGATCGAAGGAGATGCCTACTATCAAAAACAACTTGATAAAGAACCATGGAAATCAAAAAAAATCTTTAAAAGGTCACTCAAGCACATCATATTCTTTGCAATAGCTTTTGTGATCGGGAACTTTTTCCTGATGTATATTATTGGTTCGAAAGATTGGGAACACCTGGTTTCAGATGACCCTTCAAATCATCTTGGAGGACTTGGCGCAATGCTGGTTTTCTCCGGGATATTCTACTTCATTTTCTCCTGGTTCCGTGAGCAGGTTTGCACGATAGTATGCCCGTACGGCAGGTTGCAGGGGGTTTTGCTCGACCGGAACTCGATCGTTATCTCTTACGATTATAAAAGAGGCGAACCAAGAGGTACATTTTTCAAGAGCGAAGACCGGGCAAAGGAAGGAAAGGGAAGCTGTATTAACTGCACCCAGTGCGTCCAGGTCTGCCCTACAGGGATTGATATCCGTAACGGCACACAGCTCGAATGCATCAACTGCGCCTGTTGTATCGACGCCTGCAATGCCATGATGAAAGCCACCAATCAGCCTGAAGGACTGATACGGTATGCGTCTGAAAAGATGATCACTGAAGGACGGAAACCTAAATTCAATGCCCGTACCATCGCTTATTCGGCAGTACTGGTCATCCTTCTTGGGGTGTTCACATTCTCAATCACAGCCCGGAAACCGATTGAAGCCACCATCCTGAGGGCACCCGGTATGCTTTACCAGGAGCCCGAACCAGGGAAGATCAGTAATCTATATAATATCAAGCTGGTGAATAAAACCGGGCATGATATCCCTGTGGAACTGAAAATTTTATCACCGCAGGGTGTGATCCAGGTCATTGGAAGCGGGATCAACGTAAAAAAACAATCGCTTGGGGAATCCGTCTTTTTCCTCGTGCTTGATAGCCAGGATGTTAAATCCGATAAAACACCGGTTAAATTCGGGGTGTACAGCAATGGTGTTATGATTGAAGAGATTGAATCTATTTTTGTCGGACCTAACACACCATGAAAATGAAATTTAACTGGGGAACCGGGATTTTTATCGTAATCGTATTATTTCTGTTGGCAGTTGTCGCATTCTTCATTTATATCAAAACCCTCGACATCAATCTTGTAGAAGATAATTATTACGAAAAGGAACTGGCTTTCCAGCAACGGATCGACAAGATCAGCAATACGGCTCAACTTCCCGGGAAAATTAGCATCTCACAGGGACCCGGAACCCTCATTATTCAATTCCCGGAAACCGATTCTTCCTGGATTCCAACAGGGAATGTTTTGCTGTACAGGCCTTCCGATCCGAAAAAAGATGTTACCCTGCCCCTGCAGCTTGACAATTCGCAGCGCCAGGCCATTGACATTTCCGGTATTAGCAAAGGAAAATGGACCGTTAAACTGGAATGGAAAATGGGAGGAAAAGAATACTATTTTGAGGAAGGACTGATCATTGAACATTGAGCAATAAGATTTAGCATTTAACATTTCATTTAGAATTTGGAATTTGGAATTTGGAATTTGGTCCGCCATATGGCGGATGGAATTTGTCGCAGCATTTATGCTCGGTTTGGTGGGTTCGCTGCATTGCGCCGGCATGTGCGGACCGATAGCCATAGCATTGCCCCTTAACAACCAATCCTGGTTCAGCAGGATCAGCGGCGGGCTGCTGTATAATTTGGGCAGGACGCTGACTTACGGGCTGCTGGGTGCCATCTTTGGGCTTGCCGGTATGGGGCTGGCCCTGGGTGGGCTGCAGCAATGGGTCTCGATCATCCTCGGCGCGCTTATGATCCTCGCGGTTCTTATTCCCAGGATTGGCGGCGCCGGGAGAAAAATTGCAGGCACAACGGAAAAACTTACCGGCGTACTCAAAAAACCCTTCATTAAACTATTCAGGCTCAGGACCTATAAATCGCTTTTTCTGATCGGGATATTAAACGGTTTTCTGCCCTGCGGTCTGGTTTATATTGCGGTGGCCGGGGCGCTTATCATGAGTGAATATTACCAGGGTGCCCTGTACATGGTATTTTTTGGATTGGGAACGATCCCCATGCTACTTGCAATTTCAATCACCGGGAATGTCATCTCCCAAAAACTCAGGAGAAAGCTTACCAAAGCCATACCTATCGTAATTATACTCCTTGGCCTGCTCTTTATTCTTCGCGGGCTTAATCTCGGCATCCCTTACCTGAGCCCTAAAATTGTCAGTGAGGGGGAAAAAGCCACAATGGAATGCTGCCATCCTAAAAAATAAGCCACATATCCGTTTAAAAAGGATATTATGGTTACTTTTGCAGCCTCGTAACCAAGTAAAAACACTAAAAATAACACAACAATGAAAAAATCAGCTCTTTTATTGGCTTTAGGAATGTTTGGAACTGCACTGGTGTTGAACTCCTGTTCATCGGGATCGGAACAGAAAGCGCAAAAACCGGAAACCACAGTCCAGAAAGAAACTCCGGCAGCAACCCCTGCCACCTCGAATGAAACTGCTGCCCAGATGGCCCGCGGCGAACAGATATATAAAGCCAAATGCATCGCCTGTCACCAGGCTAACGGACAGGGATTGCCCAATGTTTTCCCCACTTTGTTAGGTTCCCAGTTCCTTCTTAATCAGAAAGCCCTTGCCGTTTCACAGGTGTTAAACGGATCTGCCAATGTCCAGGCTCAAAAAACGATAAAATATCCCGCACCTATGCCTCCGCAGGCCGATACCAAAGAAGATGCAGTGGCTGTTATTAATTACGTCCTGAACAACTTTGGAAACAATGGCGGTTATGTGACAATGGACGATGTGAAAGATATCCAGATCCTTCCAAGACAATAACAACTCATGAGATATCTTGTTTTTATTTTTATTGCACTGGCTAGTGTTTCCTGCCAGCAGGCACCTCAGAAGCCTGTGGCAGTTCAAAAAGAAAAAGCACAATCTCCAACCGGCAATTTCGGTGAGAAAGTAGCCACGGAAAATGCTGTATCGACCGCCCAGTTAGCAACATTATTCAATGGCAGCGACACTCTTGATTGCACCATTGCCGGCAAGATCAGCGCTTCCTGCAAACACTCCGGTTGCTGGATGGACCTTGATATGGGCAATGAGGAAAGCATCCACATTACTTTCGCCGACGAATCATTCACCATCCCGCTTGACGCTGCCGGTAAAAATGCAGTAGCACAGGGAGTAGCCATCAGGGAGCTGATCCCTGTCGAAAAGCTGCAGAACTATGCAAGGGAAGACGGTAAAACCGAAGCGGAAGTGGCTGCAATTACCCAGCCCGTCTACGCTTATGAGTTTATTGCCAGCGGGGTGCTGATAGAGGAATAATCAATTGGAAAACCTCTGTACTTTTCATATATTTGCGTGAAAGGAATATTTCCTTTTGATTAACCAAATTCCGAAAAGATGTTTTCCGATAATCCCCGGAAGGTATTCCGGACCGAACTAAGCCCTGCCAGTTTTCTGAAACGCTCTGCCATGGTTTACCCTGATAAAACTGCTATTATCCATGAAGACCGCAGGTACAGTTATAAAGAATTCGAGTCCAGGGTTAACCGCCTGGCCTGGCATCTCCGTGAGTCAGGGCTTAAAAAGCACGACAGGGTAGCTTTCCTATGCCCGAACATCCCGGCTTTACTGGAGGCGCACTTTGCCGTCCCCGCCGCCGGTGGCATCCTGGTACCTATTAATACCCGTCTGAATTCCGAAGATGTCGGCTATATACTGCAACATTCCGGCTCACGGATGCTCTTTGTCGACAGGGAACTGAAACCGCAGGTGGAGGGTCTGGACCTTGGCGGAATAAGGGTTATCGAGATACGGGATACGGGATTGGGTGATGATCCATACGAGATATATCTTGCTAATGGAAAGGATGAGTCCCTGGAAAGCCAGCTGGAAGATGAAGAAGAACCAATCACGCTGAATTACACATCCGGGACTACAGGACGACCGAAAGGCGTTGTGTACAGCCATCGTGGTGCCTATCTTAATTCGCTCGGGGAAGCGATTGAAACAAGGCTCTGCCCGGAAAGCGTTTACCTTTGGACGCTTCCTATGTTTCATTGCAATGGTTGGTGCTTTACCTGGGCCGTGACCGCCGTCGGCGGCACCCATGTCTGTCTTCGTAAAACCGATCCCGGCCTGATCTGGGACCTGATTTACCGTGAAAATGTCACCCATTTCAACGGGGCACCTACCCTGCAGATCAACCTGCTGAACCATCCCAAGGCAAAACCGGTCCAGAACCCGATCACAGTGACCATTGCCGGGGCACCACCGTCCCCTACCCTTCTGGAGATGATCAAATCATTCAATTTCAAACCGGTGCATGTTTACGGGCTCACCGAAACCTACGGCCCGATCACTGTTTGCGAGTGGCACCCGGAATGGGACAGGCTCCCGGCCGAGGAACAATCGCAGCACCGCGCCCGGCAGGGACAGGCTTATCTTACCGCCGACATGGTCAGGGTGGTCGATGAAAACATGCTGGATGTCGCAAAAGACGGCAGCACGATGGGGGAAGTGGTGATGAGGGGGAACAATGTGATGAAGGAATATTTCCTGCAACCCGAAGCCACAGCCAAAGCCTTCCTCGGCGGCTGGTTCCATTCCGGCGACCTGGCCGTCTGGCACGCCGATGGCTACATCGAACTGCGCGACCGGCTCAAGGATATCATTATTTCAGGAGGGGAAAATATCTCCACTATTGAGATCGAACAGCTCGTAGCAAGGCACCCCGCCGTGCTTGAATGCGCTGTTGTGGCCATCCCCGATGAGAAATGGGGCGAACGGCCCAAAGCGTTTGTCGTTTTAAAAAGAGATGCAACTGCAAGCGAAGAAGATATCTTGAAATTCTGCCGTGAACATGCCGCTCACTTTAAATGCCCTGTAGCTGTCGAGTTTGGGGAACTGCCCAAAACATCCACCGGCAAGATCCAGAAGTATATTCTCAGGGAGAAGGAGTGGGCCGGGAGGATGAAGAGGATCAATTGAATTGGACGATTGGACGATTGGGCGATTGGACGGTTTAGTGCAGGGGGCAGGCAGAAGCAGAAAAGCACTGTGCTGAATGCTGGCAGATCCCTCCTTCGTCGGGATGACGGCGCCGAGAGAAAAAATAAAGCGGCGTGGCATGCAGACAGTTTGCCAATAGTACTGTCCTTAGTTGCCGCGCCGCACTTTTCTTTCTCGTTTCCCGCGGTGTCATCCCGACGAAGGAGGGAACTGCCGGCATCTTAATAAAAAAATTCTCAAAAATTTGCATCTTATTTAGAATAATTCTAAATTTGCCGCGTCTTCCTGTTCTAATTAAAACCAAATCAAATGTTGAAGATCAAAGTTTTACACTTTATGGCCTTCATTTTCTTCCTGAACCCTTTGATATCAAAGGCACAAGAAGAGTTAGGCATCTATGAGCACCTCGATCAGACGATCCCGGCCGACCTGGTGTTCGTCACCGAAAATTATGATACGGTAAATCTCCTCGAACAAATTAACAAGCCAACTGTCATCGTTCCCGTCTATTATGAATGCCCGGGGTTATGCAGCCCGCTGCTCGAAGGCGTTGCCGATGTGATTTCAAAGGCTGATATCGAACCGGGAATTGATTACCAGGTATTTACGATCAGCTTTAATCCTAACGAAAAAACGAAACTGGCAAAAGAAAAGAAGGAGAACTACCTGAAACTTGTAAAAAATGGCAAAGATGCCACAAACGGGTGGATTTTCCACACCGGCGACAGCGCCAATATCAGCCGGCTCCTGAATAGCCTGGGATACAAAGTCAAGCAAGAAGGAAAGGACTGGATACACCCGGGGGCCATAATCGTCCTGAGCCCGGAAGGAAAGATCACACGCTACCTTCATGGAACCTATTTCCTGCCGTTCGATCTCAAAATGGCCGTTGTCGAGGCATCACAGGGCAAGTCGGGACCGACGATCAATAAAATGCTGAAATTCTGCTTCAGCTATGATGCAGCAGGCAAAAAATACGTGTTTAATGTAACCAAAGTTTCCGGCAGCATTATCATCCTTGTTGCCCTCGGATTCTTCATTTCCTTAGTAGCAAAAACCAAAAGAAACAAAAAACCATCTGTAGAAAATTGATGATATGTCAGCACACGCCTCAAGTTCAGATCAAACATTTTTCCAGGGAGCTACAGGATTTAGGTCGTGGATTTTTACCCTCGACCATAAACGGATAGCCCTGCTCTACTTCTACTCCATTGTGGCTTTCTTCATTGTGGGTGTCATCCTGGGTTTCCTGATGCGCCTCGAACTCATAGCCCCCGGGAAAACCATCGTTGAGCCTCATACTTACAACCAGCTTTTCACCCTGCACGGTGTAATTATGATCTTTCTTTTCATCATCCCGGTAGTCCCGGCGATTTTCGGTAATTTCTTTCTACCTATCATGCTGGGGACCGATGATGTGTCTTTTCCCCGGGTCAACCTATCGTGGTATCTGTACATCCTGGGTGGAATCCTTGCCCTGCTGACCCTGGTTGTCGGCGACGGGCCACCAGATACCGGTTGGACTTTTTACGCACCTTACAGTGTTAAAACCGGCACCAACGTGTCGATTGCAGTGCTTGCCGCCTTTATCCTGGGCTTTTCTTCCATTCTGACCGGTTTGAACTTCATAGTCACCATTCACCGGCTCCGTTACCCGGGAATGGGTTTTTTCCAGATGCCGCTTTTCGCCTGGGCATTGTATGCAACTGCCTGGATACAGGTACTTGCAACACCTATTGTCGGTATTACCTTATTAATGATCGTTGCTGAAAGGGTATTCGGAGTTGGGCTGTTTGATCCAAGCATCGGAGGCGACCCCATCCTTTACCAGCATTTATTCTGGATATATTCCCACCCGGCGGTTTATATTATGGTCCTCCCTGCAATGGGTATAATTTCTGAAATTATCCCAACGTTTTCACAACGCACAATTTTTGGGTATAAAGCCATCGCTTACTCCAGCTTAGCTATCGCTTTCGTGGGCTATTTCGTCTGGGGGCACCATATGTTCACTTCAGGCATGAGCGGCCCAGCACGAATTGTCTTCTCGATCCTTACATTTCTTGTGGCTATCCCATCAGCCGTTAAGGTATTCAACTGGGTGGCAACCATGTATAAAGGATCCATCGACATGAAACCGCCGATGCTTTATGCTATGGCCTTCATTTTCCAGTTCCTCATCGGCGGCCTTACCGGGCTGGTCATTGGTGCACTGGCTACTGATGTGCACCTGCATGATACCTACTTCGTTGTCGGCCATTTCCATTACGTTATGTTCGGGGGAACGGGTTTTGCCTTTTTTGGCGGCATACATTATTGGTTTCCAAAGATATGGGGCAGAATGTATAACATCCGATGGGCAAATATCGCCTTTACCTTCCTATTCATTGGTTTCAATTTCCTGTATTTCCCTATGATTATTTTAGGGATGATGGGCATGCCGAGACGTTATTATGATTATCTTCCTGAATTCCAGCCATTAAATGTAATTTCAACAGTAGGTTCCTGGATACTGATCCTTGGACTGATCATCATGATAGTGAACCTGGTCATTGGCTACCGAAAAGGGGCCATCGCCCCAAGGAACCCCTGGGGAGGAGTTACTCTCGAATGGCAGACCAAATCTCCGCCGCCGCTTCAAAACTTCGATTCAGCACCGGTAGTTTCTGAACACGGACCCTACGATTTTAAATAAGATTTATTAGCAGATAAATATGGATACAACTTTCGCTCTTCCAAATTCGGGGCATAACCGCGATGATGCTTCCTCCAAAATGGGGATGTGGTTATTTCTGTTCACCGAACTCCTTCTTTTCGGGGGCCTTTTCCTGGTTTACATGATCTACCGCTTCATTTATCATGAGGACTTCCTGGAAGCTTCCTATAACCTGAATGTTTTAATGGGAACTGTGAATACGATTGTCCTGCTTACCAGCAGTATGACCGTCGCCATGTCGATTACTGCCATGCAGAAGGGAAATGCTAAACTGGCAGTGAGGCTGATCTGGGTGACCATTTTCGCTGCGGGTATCTTCCTTGTTATAAAATATTTCGAATGGTCGGCAAAAATAGAGCATGGATTGCTTCCCGGAATGGAGCATTACAGTTCGCTGGCAAACGGCGAAAGATTGTTCTTTTTCCTTTACTTTTTTATGACAGGACTGCACGGGCTCCATGTCATCATTGGCGGTATCTTCCTTCTGTATGTGATCCGACGGATTCAAAAGCAGGAGATCACGAAGGATAAATATATGCTCCTCGAGAACTCAGGCCTTTACTGGCATCTCGTCGACCTGATCTGGATTTACCTGTTTCCGCTTTTTTACCTTATTCATTAAGAAGACAGAAGACAGAAGACAGAATAACAATAGAACAATAGAACAATAGAATTCCAATGAGCACAAATCATCAACATCCAAGGTCAAATCATGAAGGCAATGTCCATATCGTAAGTTACAAGGAGCACGCCAGTACGTTTCTCAGCCTGATCCTGCTCACGATCATGACGGTGACCGTTTCGGTTTTCGGAGCTGACCTGTATACGCTTACAGTCCTTACAGCGCTTGTCATTGCGTCGACAAAAGCTATTGTCGTCGCCCTCTACTTCATGCACCTGAAGCACGATCCCAGGATTTACCGTTATATGATCGGGGTTGTAATGTTATTGTTCGGGGTATTTTCAGCATTAACACTGATCGATTATTTAATAAGACCATAAAGCAGTTTGAAAAATAATTAAGGTGGAATTTTAGAACAATGGAACAATGGAACTTTGGAACAATGGAACAATGGAACCCTGGAACAATGGAACTCTGGAACAATGGAACTTTGGAACAATGGAACTTTTAATCTGGAATTTGGAATCTGGAATTTGGAATTAAAATAAATTAACCAACAAATAAACATCAATCTATGCCTGGTGCATCAAATTTTGTTGAAGGAGTAGACCTGACCTTTATTATTATCCTGGGTGCCTCTGTCTTTTTCCTGGTCGGGATTACAGCGGTGATGATCTACTTTGCCATCCGTTACCGGAGGAAAAAGAATCCCAAAGCCTCCCAGATCGAAGGGAATAATACCCTGGAAGTAGTGTGGACGGTGATTCCGACCATACTGGTACTGATCATGTTTTATTTTGGATGGCTTGGATACAGCCCGATGCGGAAAGTCCCTTCAAACGCAATTCCTATAAAAGCCTACGGCCAGATGTGGAGCTGGAGTTTCGAGTACCCGAACGGTAAAAAATCAACGGAGCTTTTCGTTCCGCTCAATTTGCCGGTAAAACTCGACCTTATTTCACGCGATGTGATCCACAGCCTTTATATTCCTGCTTTTCGTATTAAGGAAGATGTGGTCCCCGGTAAAAACAATTATATGTGGTTCACTGCCCAGGTCGAAGGCGAATATGACCTGTTCTGCGCGGAGTATTGCGGCGACAGGCACAGCTATATGCTCAGCAAAGTGAAGGTTTTGCCGGAAGCAGAGTACAATTCATGGCTGGCCCAGTCTGATATTCCCGCCGGTGAGCACCCAGGACTGACCGTGATGAAGCAAAACGGCTGTATTGCCTGCCATTCCCTGGATGGAGTTAAGATCGTCGGCCCTTCTTTCAAAGGAATTTACGGGCATGAGGTTGATGTAGTGACCAATGGACAGGAACGTAAGGTTGTTGTTGATGATGAATACATTAAAAATTCCATTTACGAGCCAAATGCCGATGTGGTGAAAGGCTTTAATCCGGGTTTGATGATTTCGTATAAGCAGACGATAAAGGAAGAGGATGTCGCGAAGATAATTGATTATATCAGGGAACTGAAGTGACAGTTGGACAGTTGGACAATTGGACAATTTAACAATTTAACAATTTAACAATTTAACAGTTTAACAATGAAGATTCTCCTGATCTTCCTCGAACTTAGCAAAGTAAAGATAACCTTTGCCGTCGCCCTGACGACCATCACGGGGTATCTCCTGGCAGGAGGCTCTTTTGATGCGGGGCTGATCTTGCCGACTATCGGGATTTTCCTGCTGGCCTGCGGATCTTCGGCAATAAACCATTTCCAGGAACGTGACAAGGATGCACTCATGGAAAGGACAAAGAAAAGACCCATTCCTTCCGGAAGAATCTCTCCGATGGGTGCATTACTGTTTGCTTTCCTGCTGTCTGCCGCCGGGTCTGCTATCCTTTATTACAGTTCGGGAATGCTCGGGATGCAGTTGGGTATCCTGGCGCTGATATGGTACAACCTCATTTATACACCGTTAAAAAAGAAGACAGCCTTCGCCGTAGTGCCCGGAGCCGTCATCGGTTCGATACCGCCATTGGTCGGCTGGGTTTCTGCAGGTGGCCAGCTGTCCGATCCAAGGGCGCTATTCATGGCCTTTTTCTTCTTTATCTGGCAGGTGCCTCATTTCTGGCTGCTCATGCTGAAATATGGCGAAGAATATACCGCTGCCGGTTTCCCTTCCATCACAAGCGTTTATACCTCACGGCAAATCAAAAAGATAACCTTTATCTGGATACTGGCAACGGCAGTATCCGCCCTTATGCTGCCGGCATTTAATGTGGTTGAATCCTGGCTGGTGATTATCGGCCTGCTCCTTTCCTCCGCCTGGCTCGTCGGGCAGTTTACCAGGCTGCTTGCAGTCCGTGATATCGCCTTCAGCCCGATTAAATACTTCATGAAAATCAATTATTTCGTGCTGGCCGTGATTATTTTCCTTTCCCTCGACAGGTTTATCTGAGGTTTCTTGTTTTAAAAAATTATAATTCGTATTTATATTTTATATTTATGCATTATATTTGCGGAAAATATTCCAATGAAAAACTCAACTGTTTTTACTACCTCATTGCCAAATGATCTTGTTGGCACACTCAGTCAATATGCTGACAAATTCAAGGTGCCTAAAAATAAAATCCTGGAGGAGGCATTGCAGCTTTATTTCGATAAACTTAAGAAAGCCGAGTATACCCGTTCATTCAGGAAAGCAGCTCAGAATGAAGAAATGCAAAGTCTTGCCGAAGAAGGGCTGGCCGATTACCTGAAAATTCTTGATGAATGAAGCAGCGTGATATTTGCCTTGCCGACCATAACCCGGTCCAGGGCAGTGAACAAAGCGGGATCAGGCCTGTCGTTATTATCAGCGGAAATGCTATGAATGATAATCTTAACATTTGCATCGTCTGCCCGCTTTCATCAAATATAAAAAATTATACAGGATGCCTCGTTTTACAAAAAGATGAAGTAAACCACCTCGACCAGGATTCAGAAGTACTTACATTTCAAATCCGTACCATTGCAAAATCAAGGCTTAATAAAAAGATCGGGACAATTTCAGAATCCCAATTAAATATTATCCTCAACGGTCTCAGGGATGTACTTACTTATTAGCCACAAATCATCATTTTGCTTCTTTTTTAAATTAGTCCTTCAAAACATCTTTATCTTTATTTTTTAATTTTGAGTCTACTCAGAGGGTCACATTTTTAACATATGCCACAAAAACACCAAGACACGGAATTCCACAAAAATTGTATAATAAACCATTGATATAGTGAATTTTAGTGCTTTCGTGATTTAGTGGCAATTTTTGGCTACTCAGAAAGGATTCAATTGTAACAATTTTGAATGAGTGGAAGAAAAATGAATATTGCCCACAGGATTTTCCTCTTCTATTATGAAGGGTTCCGCTCAATGACATGGGGAAGGAAACTCTGGATCATTATCCTTCTCAAGCTTTTCATTATGTTTGCAATCCTGAGGATCTTCTTCTTCCAGGATCATCTTGACAGCCGTTTTTCTTCAGACCATGAAAAAAGTGATTATGTGATTGATGAACTAACTAACCGCACCCTTAATGATTGAAAATATAGACTATACACTGGTCGACTGGTCGAGGGCACAGTTTGCACTGACCGCTATGTATCATTGGCTGTTTGTCCCGCTGACACTCGGACTCTCCTTTCTCCTCGCCATCATGGAATCAATTTACGTCAGGACCGGCGATCCGCATTGGAAAAAGGTGACCAAATTCTGGATGAAACTGTTCGGGATTAATTTCGCCATTGGCGTAGCAACCGGCATTATCCTTGAATTTGAATTCGGGACCAACTGGTCGAATTATTCCTGGTTTGTCGGGGATATTTTCGGGGCCCCGCTGGCAGTGGAAGGCATCATGGCTTTCTTTCTCGAATCGACTTTCGTTGCCGTGATGTTTTTTGGATGGGATAAGGTCAGCCAGCGGTTCCACCTGGTATCTACCTGGCTGGTTGCCGTAGGCGCCAGCCTTTCTGCCCTGTGGATTCTGGTTGCAAATGCCTGGATGCAGAACCCGGTCGGCATGCGTTTCAATCCTGATACGGCAAGGAACGAGATGGCCGATTTCTGGGCCGTACTCTTCTCCCCTACCGCCATCAACAAATTCCTGCATACCGTAACTTCCGGCTATGTCCTGGCCGCCATTTTCGTAATCGGCATCAGCGCCTGGTTCATGCTGCATAAGCGGGATTTGCTATTCGCGAAAAGAAGCATGCTGGTTGCATCGGTCTTTGGCTTATTTACCGGCACTTTCCTCATTTTTACCGGGGATGAGTCGGCGAGGGAAATGGCACGGGTGCAACCGATGAAGTTTGCCGCTATGGAAGGGCTTTATGAAGGAAGGCGGAATGCCCCGCTGGTAGCCGTTGGCCTGTTCGCCAAGCCAAAGCCCCCGCAGGATCCGCATGAACAGGAATTCCTGGTCAAGATCGAAATACCGAACATGCTGTCCTATATGGCTTTCCTTGACCCGCATGCCTTTGTCCCCGGCATCCGCGATTTGCTCAGGGGGAATGAAGCTGAAGGGATCATGTCTTATTCTGATAGAATCGAAAGAGGCAAAGTTGCCATCCAGACTTTAAAAGATTATAAACAGGCAGTTGATGACAAAGACCTTGAGAAAAGCAGCGTCCTCAGGGCCAAATTCGATGATGCAGGCTTTCTTGAGAATTATTTCCGTTATTTCGGGTACGGGTATTATGATGACCCGGCAGATATTGTCCCCAGCGTACCCATCAGTTTTTATTCTTTTCATATTATGGTCATTCTTGGTGCCCATTTTATGCTCCTCTTCCTGGTGGTCTTCTTTTTACTTTATAAAGATGTCCTTCACCATAAAAAATGGATACTTTTCACGGCCATATTCACCATCCCGCTGGTTTACCTTGCTTCTATGGCGGGCTGGATGCTAGCCGAATTCGGACGCCAACCCTGGGTGATCCAGGACCTGCTGCCCACTATCGCCGCTGTTTCACGGATCGACAGTTCTTCCGTGATAATCACATTCTGGCTCTTCGCCATCTTATTCACCACCCTGCTGATCGCAGAGATTAAGATCATGGCAGGCCAGGTGAAAAAAGGACCTGAAAACGATGGAGGACACTGATATGTTTGAAAACCTTTCATTCCTGGCTTTACAGCAATACTGGTGGATAATTATCTCCCTGCTGGCATCTTTACTGGTCTTTTTATTTTTCGTCCAGGGGGGCCAGACACTGATCTACAAATTAGGCCGGACCGAGCAGGAACGGACAATGATCGTGAATGCCCTAGGTCGTAAATGGGAATTCACTTTCACCACCCTGGTCACTTTTGGAGGCGCCTTTTTTGCTTCTTTCCCTCTTTTTTATGCAACCAGTTTCGGTGGGGCTTACTGGGCCTGGATGCTGATCCTTTTCGCCTTCGTTGTACAGGCCGTTGCATACGAATACCGGTCAAAACCACATAACTTCCTCGGACAGAGAACATTTGAAATTTTCCTGTATGTGAACGGGGCCGTTGGTACCATACTGACCGGAATTGCAGTCGCCTCCTTTTTTACCGGTTCATCCTTCTATGTGAGCAATATGAACCTGCCTGAGTGGAAAAGCCCATTTAACGGACTGGAGCTGGCTTTCGACCTTGGCAGGTATGGTACTTTTATCAACCTCTCCCTCGGACTTGCCATCTTTTTTCTCTCCAGGGTCCTGGGAAATCTTTACCTGCTGAATTCTGTAGAACACAGCATCATCATCAAACGCGGCTATTACCAGCTTCTGAAAGATGCGGTACCTTTCCTGTTCTTCTTCCTGTTTTTCCTGGTCAACATCCTGCTGCGTAAGGGTTTTGCTTATTCACCGGATACAGGGCTTGTCAGTGAAGAGCCCTTCAAATACCTCCATAACCTGCTACAGATGCCGGTAGTACTGGTTTGCCTGTTAGCCGGAGTCGGCCTTGTGCTTTACGGCCTGTTCAAAAGCTGGAAAACTTTCGATGCCTTCCATTCCAAAGCAATCTGGTTTGTCGGGCCCGGAACCGTACTGGCCGTATTCGCCCTGTTCCTGCTTGCCGGTTTCAACCAGACTGCATTCTATCCTTCTGTCTATGACCCGCAAAGCTCATTGACCATCGAAAACGCATCCTCTTCAAAATACACCCTCACCGCCATGAGTTATGTTTCCCTGATGGTGCCCTTTGTATTTGCTTACATATGGTACGCCTGGCGGGCCCTTAATAAAAAGAAGATCAGTGCTGAAGAAATTGAAGGCGAAGGACACAAATACTGAAACCAAAATACCAAATACCAAGCACCAAATACCAAACAACTTCCAAACTCCAAAACCCCAAAACCTCAAAACCCCAAAACCTCAAAACCTCAAAACCTCAAAACCTCAAAACCTCAAAACCCCAAAACCTCAAAACCTCAATTCCATGCATACAGCACAAATCCTCTGGCTAATCTCCCTTCCTGTACTGATTTTTATCACTTACAGGGTGGTACTTATCGTCATTAAAAAATACGAAAAGAAATTTCCTTCGGATGTTGAAAGAAATTCCGGGAATATTTCATGAAAATGTTTTATTTTTGAAAATTCATAATTTATTGATTTTAAGTTATCTAATAATGAAGATACGAAGATTTTTACTCATCACGCTACTCAGTTCTGCACTAACATTCTCGACTTTAGCTCAAAACAATGATCCGGTGGCGCCTGATACGGCTGATTATCCTTACTGGATCGAGATGATGGCAGACCCTTCTATAAATTTTTACCATGTCCAGAGGGCTTTCAATATTTATTATGAAAACAAGGACATGACAAAGGTTAAAGGCTGGAAACCATTTAAAAGATGGGAGTACCGAATGCTGGAAGGACGGATCTTCCCTGACGGCACCCGCAGACCCGAAGACCACATTGTAAAAGCCTATGACAGCTATATGCAGTCCCATCCCGGCGCCCGTTCCACAACCGGCGACTGGACGAACCTCGGCCCGTTTAACGTTCCGGAAGGCAGGGGCTATAAAGGCCTGGGCCGGCTCAATGCCATTGCCTTCGACCCTGATGACCCGAACATTGTCTGGGTAGGCTCACCGGCCGGCGGATTATGGAAAACCACTTCCAATGGAGGAAACTGGATCTCATCAACACAGGACCTGCCTTCCCTCGGCGTATCTTCTATCCTGATTGACCATAGCAATCCTGATGTGATGTATATCGGGACAGGCGACAGGGATGCAGGCGATGCAGCAGGTATCGGTGTTTATCGCTCAACCGATGGCGGCGAAACCTGGGCCCCCTGGAATACCGGCATCAGCGACCATATTGTCGGCAGATTATTAATGCACCCGACAAACAACATGATCATTTTTGCTGCCACCAACGGCGGCCTTTACCGCTCAGCCAACGGCGGCGCTACCTGGACACGGGTGGAGAACGGCGATTTCAAGGATGTTGCCTTCAAACCCGGTGATCCGAACATCGTGTACGGTGCGGGTAACGGCAATTTCTACCGCTCCACAAATGGCGGGCTGTCATTTACCCAGATCTCCAGCGGGCTGCCCTCAAGCTCCCGTTCCGCACTTGCGGTCACACCCGATAATCCTGCTTATGTTTACGTCATCCTTACCAATGGCGATTCTTTTAAAGGCCTTTATCGTTCCACCGATTCCGGCATGAATTTTTCCGTTAAATCCACCACCCCTAACATAATGAGCTGGGGATGCAACGGCGGCGACGGCGGCCAGGCCTGGTACGACCTTGATATCGCCTGCGACCCGAATAACTCCGACGTGATCTTCGCCGGCGGCGTCAACTGCTTCAAATCAGCCAGCGGCGGCACAACCTGGAATATCAGCTCACACTGGTGGGGCGACTGTGGCGTTCCTTCCGTCCATGCCGACCTGCACGTACTGGAATACAACCCGCTGAAGGACTGGCTGTATGCCGGGAACGACGGCGGGGTTTATTATTCTGCCGACCAGGGAATCACATGGTCTGAAATCACCAACGGCCTTCCTATCGGGCAAGTATACAAGATCGGGCAAAGCGCAACGATCAGGAACAAAACCGTGAACGGCTACCAGGATAACGGCACATCGACTTACATGGGCAACTACTGGCAGAACATTATGGGCGGCGATGGCATGGAATGCGCTGTTGACCCGGTTGACGGCAATTACAGCTATGGCACGGTCTACTATGGTTATATAGAAAGACAATACCAGAATTCAAGCAACGGAACAGTTGCCAATAACGGATTTAACGGGATCAATGAATCGGGTGCCTGGGTTACGCCTTTCATCCTAGATGAAAGAAATCCCAATATCATGTTCGTTGGCTATAAGAACGTCTGGCGTTCGACTAATGTAAAGGCCCCTTCCAGCCAGATCGTCTGGCAAAAGATCTCCGACAACCTCGCCGGCAGCAACAGCCAGGATATGAGGGTGCTTGAGCAATCTCCCGCTAATTCAGATATCCTCTACGCTGCAAGGTACGATAATAAGTTTTTCTATACAGGGAACTGTATGTCGACAACCCCTGTATGGACCGAACTGACAGGCTTCCTGCCTGAAAACGGCGGTATTAACGATGTGGAATGTGACCCTTTCAACCCTGATGTGGTTTATATTTCACAGAATAATAACGTATTCAGATCAACCGACCGCGGCATGACCTGGGAAGATATTTCAGGGACACTTCCGGATGTTGCTTATTCCAGCATTGCCACCTATAAAAACAGCCATGAAGGAGTTTACCTGAGCTCTGATATCGGTGTTTTTTATAAAGATAAATTCATGACCGACTGGATCATGTTTTCTGATGGATTGCCTGTCGATGCTTCCGTTACCGAGATTGAAATTTATTATGATGCCGATCCTTCAGGCGACATCCTTCGCGCAGGCACTTACGGTCGTGGCTTATGGGAATCAGATGTTTTCCATACCTCGCCGGTTGCTGATTTCGAAGCAAACGAAACGCTGATCCCACCCGGTTGCGGCATTGAATTTAAAGACCTTTCCGCTGGTATCCCTACAGCCTGGAACTGGGAATTCACAGGGGCCAACCCCTCTGCTTCCACAGAAAGAAACCCCTCCGGCATCATATATGATACCCCCGGGACATTCCAGGTTAAACTGGTCGTTACCAACGAAGCCGGCACCGATTCAACGATTATTACCGACTATATCACGGTAGATGAAACCATTCTGCCGCTTGTCGATTTTTCGGCCGATCAAACTGTTGTCTGTACCAATGGAGTGGTTAATTTCACCGATCTTTCACAGTATTGCCCCGGCACCTGGCTATGGTCATTCAATCCCAATACCGTTGATTTCAAGGAAGGAACCACCGAAAATTCGCAGAACCCTGTCGTAGAATTCAGGCAGTCGGGCAATTACGAAGTGACCCTGACCGTCACCAACAATAATGGGGAGGCATCAGTCACCAGGCCTGATTATGTTAAAGCCGGTGGCTACGACCTTCCTTTTGAAGAGGATTTTGAGACAGGCTCCCTGGCCGACCGCAACTGGGCAGTCCGCAATCCGGATATGGGGTACACCTGGATCGATTACCTCATTGAATCGACCGGAAACCATACCGCACAGATGAAATTTTACGGCTATTTCAAGATGGCCGAGCGCGACCAGCTTATCTCCCCTTACCTGAATTTCAGCGAGCTGAGCAATGTTTACCTGACTTTTGACCATGCCTATGCACAGCGATTCAGCCAGAAAGACTCGCTGGTGGTCTATGTTTCCAGCGGTTGCGATGAGAGCTGGACACGGGTCTGGGCCAATGGCCCCGACGGGAACGGCGTTTTCGAGACTTCCTCCCCTACCGCTTATGAATTTACCCCACTTGTCAACGACGACTGGTGCGGATTAGGCTGGGGCGCCACCTGCTTCACCATTGACCTGACCCAGTGGGCCGGTCTGAAAAATGTGAAGATCATGTTCGAATCGTACAACAACATGGGGAATAATCTTTACCTTGATAATATTACCGTTTCGAACACCACAGGTAATGTGAACATCATCCCGGCACAGGGCAGTTTCACCATTTATCCCAACCCCGGGACAGGTTATTTCACAATGCTTTCCGCGGGAATTACCGGGCAAATGCAGCTTGAGGTATTCAATGCCCAGGGACAAGCAGTAATGACGGATAACTTCAATAATTCCCATGATGCATACCAGCAAACAATCAACCTGACCGGATTGCCAAAGGGCGTTTATTTGGTACGGCTTACGACAGGAGAGAATGTCCTTGTCAGGAAGTTGATGCTGGAATAGTTTTCACGCAAAGAATACCAAGATTTTATATAAGAGCGCAAAGATTGAAAAGGTCTTTGCGTTCTTTTTTATTTATTTGCGACCTTTGCGTGAACCTGTCGAAATGAATCTTTTTTATACGCCGGATATATCAAGCAATTTTTATTCCCTGAACGAGGAAGAATCCCGTCATTGTCAGAAAGTTTTACGCTTACATGAAGGCGATGTGATCCAGCTGACCGATGGCCGGGGAACGCTATACCAGGCGCAGATCGTTGACTCACGAGGCAGGCAGGTAGCTGTGGAAGTTATTTCCAGCCTGGAAAAATACGGCAAACGGAATTACCGTCTTCACCTGGCCGTTGCCCCTACCAAGAATATCGACCGCTTCGAGTGGTTCCTGGAAAAGGCGACCGAGATTGGTGTCGATGAGATCACCCCGCTGATCTGCGAGCATTCCGAGCGCCGGCAGTTACGTCTAGACAGGCTTGAGAAGATCATCACCTCTGCGGTCAAGCAATCGCTGAAGGCATATCATCCTGTATTGCACCCGATGGCTCATTACAAAATTTTCATTGCGCAAAAGCGTGAAGGACAGCTATTCATCGCCCATCTGGAAGAAAGCAACCCCGTTTTACTTCAGAAACTGTATCTGAAAGGATCCGGTGCAACCATAATGATCGGCCCGGAAGGCGATTTCAGCGATATAGAGATCGCTGCTGCAATAAAAGCATCCTATCAATGCGTCTCATTGGGCAACAGCAGGCTCAGGACGGAAACTGCGGCGGTAGTAGCATGCCATGCGGTGTCTATGGTTAATGCTTAATGTTTAATTATCAATGCTTAATTATTAGTACTTTAATTCATAATTAGATAATTATTCTTACAGTCTTACCGTCCTACAGTCTTACCGTCCTACAGTCCTGCAGTCCTAGCGACGCTTTGCGACTTCTTTGCGAAACTTTGCGTTACAACCGGCCGGTGAGGATGTATAACAAAAAAACTTGTTTTTAATTGAAATAGTATATACTTTTGTTATATACTGAAGATATATCATGAAAACACTCTCCTTAAAACTTGACGACAATATATTCCAGGAAACCGAGCAGGTAACCGGATACATGAAAAAGTCGCGGAACAGGTATATAAATGACGCACTTGATCATTACAACAAGATACAGCGGCGAAAGATGCTGTCGGCTCAACTGGCCAGGGAGTCGGAGCTGGTAGCAGGAGAATCCATGGAAATGTTGAACGATTTTGAGCAGATAGAAGATGAAGGTCAAACAATTTGAAATATGGATAGCCGATCTGAACCCACGGATTGGAACGGAGCCTGGCAAGGTGCGGCCGGTTGTTATTGTTCAGACTGACTTACTGAATAAACATCATC
The DNA here is from genome assembly GCA_964371595.1 of uncultured Bacteroidales bacterium. Lineage (GTDB taxonomy): Bacteria > Bacteroidota > Bacteroidia > Bacteroidales > JAGOPY01 > JAGOPY01. The sequence continues at coordinate 91,271 of CAYJNJ010000001.1, forward strand.
CATCAACAATTATTTGTCCGGTAACTACGAAAGTTCAGCCGGGCAGCGAGATATTGCGGGTACATTTAGCCATAGGCAGTTGCGGGCTGGACGAAGCCTGCGATATTATGATCGACCAGGTCAGGGCGATTGACAATGCGAGGCTTCTCAGAAAGCTCGGAAAGGTCCCCGCTACTTCAATTGAAAAGGTCAAACAAAATCTCAAGGTCATTCTTGACCTGGATTGATCCGTTTCCTTTCACCATTTAGGCACATCAGGCACATAGATATCACATTAGGACGATCAGTCCCGTCAGGGACGACAGTATGGTAGGGAAAGGAATCGAAATTACCATTAAGTCCCATCAGGGACGACAGTATGGTAGGAAAAGAATCGAAATTACCATTAAGTCCCATCAGGGACGACAGTACGGTAGGATAGAAATCGAAGTTACCATTAAGTCCCGTCAGGGACGACAGTAAGGTAGGAAAGGAAAATCGGGCGATATGACGATCAGGCGAGGTATCATTGAACCATGATGTCAGGCTGGATCTTGTTCCTGTTGAATTTATCAAAACCATGACCCTGAAGAATTTCAGCCCGAACACCATCAGGACTTACAAGTCGACGAGTTCAAAGACCATGGAAAATTATACACACATTACACAAAGGGGATCGTGGAAAATAAAACGTCCGCCGGATAATTTTGATATTTAATTTTATTATATTTGAGGTAGGTAACCAAATCGATTTTCCAGTGAATGCTCTTCACTTATCATTTTCCATTCCAGTATACAATACCATCCAAAATGGAGGCGTTTATGCCATTGGTAAGTCGATTTATCAAAAATAAATGCACTGCATTTGCACAATCGTTGGCACCAATTGTGCGCAACCAGACAGGTAGTTTAAACATCTTAGAGTAAAAAAAACAATAAAAATATGAAAACAATAAAATTCTTAGGATTACCATTATTATTCATAATGTATTTGATGATTACACTTCCATTTCAGAGTTGCAAGCCTGATGATGAAGATTGTAATTCCAGCACGGCTGATAAACCTAACATTTATATATATCCAAATGAAAAAATCCAATTGACAGTAAAACTTGATTTTCCAATGGGCGGCAAAATTGTAAAATCAATCCCTGAATATGGAACAGGTTGGAATGTTTTGGTTGATACAACTGGATTGATGGATAACACTTATTCCTATTTATTTTATGAAAGCATTCAACCTGATATTTGGCAACGAAACTATGGCTGGAGTATTGAAACTGATGATTTAGATTTATTTTTTAGAAATAATTTGACAGAGTATGGATTTAAAGGTGGAGAAATTGAAGATTTTGTTGACTATTGGATTCCTCGACTTAAATATTCCCCATATTATTTAATTTATCCACAAACAAAAAATTTAATTGACAATGTTATAAAATTCGATTTTTCACAGCAACCTGATAATTTGTTGAGACTTTTTTATCTCATTAAAGGAAGCAATCAATTACAAGAGAGTTTAATAGAACCGAAAATAGATAATTTTAAAAGAGAAGGATATGTTGTGACAGAATGGGGAGTGATTCTGAAATAACAACTGGTGCCAACGAACGCGCAGCGCCCAGCCCGGACCTCAAATTGTCCGTCCAGGCCGGCGCTTATTAAGTAAAAAATGAAAAGTGAAAAATGAAAAATGAAGAAGCGCCTTCCGCCAAATGGCGGACAAATAACCCGGCCCAATGCGCTGCGCTCGCACGTTACAGGGCATTTTAAAAGTAAAATAATTCCAATGAAGAGTTTTTATATTCTAATAAGCTTAATTTTTATATTCATTATGGGAAGGACACAAGATTGTCCATATGAAATACATTTTACAACTCAATCGCAAATAGATAGTTTTCAAATCCGATATCCAAATTGTACTGAGATTGATGGACATATTCATATAGGCGGATCTGATGATATAACCAATTTGAATGGACTCAGTCAAATTACTTCAATTGGTGGATGGCTTAGAATTGAATTTAATGTTGCTCTTACCAATTTATCGGGACTTGAAGGAATTACCACAGCCAATTGGTTACATATCAACAACAATGGATCTCTACTTGACTTGACAGGATTGAATAATCTAACTTCGTTAGAAGGCTGGGTAGTATTGTATGCAAACCAAAATTTAACAAGCCTGAATGGTTTAAATAGTTTAACTTCTATAGGAGGAAACTTATATATTGGAGAAGATATTGATGGTGGCGGAAATCCAGCACTGGCAAATATTGAAGCACTGGGAAATTTGACTTCGATTAATGGTGGAATTCGAATAATAAATAATGTAGCTCTTAACAGCCTAGATGGAATAGAAAATATTGATGCAAGTTCAATTTATGGATTAATAATTTATAATAACTCATCATTATCAACCTGTGAAGTACAAAGTGTTTGTTCATATTTGGCCAGTCCAAATGGAGCCATAGAAATTCATGACAACAACTCTGGATGCCTCAGCCAAAACGAAGTTGAAACAGCTTGTGGAGTTGGATTTGATGAGAAAGGAACATTTGGAGGACCAATCAATATTTATCCTAATCCAACCTCTGAACAATTCACAATTGAATCCAAAGTACCAATACATCAGGGTGTTATTGGTATTTTCAGCGTAGATGGTCATGAGATTAAACATTACCAAATCACTGAATCAAAAATGAATATTGATATAAGATATTTGCCCTCTGGAGTTTATTTTGTGAGAGTTACGTGTGAAAATGTAGTAAGAATGTTCAAAATAGTAAAGTATTAAGGATTTAAAACGCCCTGTAACAAAACGCAATTGCCAGCCGAAAAAAGCCCGGCAGTTGCGCCAATCGTTAGGTTTAATTGGTAATGAACACTGGATAATAAACCGTAAAAATATGAAAGCAAATATTTTCATTCTGAATTTCTGGATTCTATTATGCACTTGTATAGCTCTACCATCTTGTAAGGAAGACAATGACGGATTATATATGCTATGATATGGAAACTAATCTTGTCAAAATTACAGCGATACAAAAACCTGACTAATATATAATTAATTTCAATCGAGAAAAAATCTCAGTCCATGAATAGATTTAAAATTTTGTCAATCCTGTTAATTAGTATTTTAATAGGTTCATGTGAGAATGACTCAAATAATGAAAATAACGTAAATGACTTAAAAGATGTCAAATGGATGTTAATAGGGTTTCAATCACAGGACACTCACAAAGTGGAATTCAAACCAGAAAACCTGAAAGAAATGGATATTGAGTTTAATGATGGTCACTGGATACATGCAATAAGCTCGTGCAATTGGTTTGATGGTTATTACTCAGTTGCAAACCCGGATAAAATACAGATTGATAGTTTATATTCAACGATGATGAATTGTGAAAATGATACAATTCGAAACTGGGAAGAAAGATACTATAATGAATTAAAAAATGCTACGAATTATCGCATAGCTGGAGATAACTTATTCATTACAACGAAATTAAATACTGAAATCATCTTTCTCGCAGAATATATAACCAATTAAAGCTAACGAACGAACAGCGCCCAGGCGTCAGGCACTATTGCGGATATTAAAAATGGAATTTTCTACAACACTGTTATCCGGACAAGAAAAAATGACTGATTCTGAATTAAAAATTATTCAGAAAGAAAAATGGCGTCAAATATTTCCAGCTTCAATGATTTTTCTGTTCCTCTTCCTAATTTTATTCATTTATTCAAGCTTGAAGAATGAATATGGAACTATGTTCCTTGTTTTATTAAGTTTCTCATTAGTAATAAGTATCATTTCATTTTTAATGCTCGTTAGAAAGTATAATGAGGATCTTAAAATTCAAAAAGTCGACTTAATTGAGAAAATAGTTGAAGACAAGGTATATAAAGTCGATTATGAACCAGGCAGTGCTTCAATTCCAGTCAATCTACTATCGTTGTTCTTTATTAAATCTTTGCTTAAAAGAAAAATGAAAGAGGTCCATCTATACTATCTAGTGATCGAAGGTGAAAAACTATATATCGATCAAAACCAATTTGAAAAAGCTGAAGTAAGCAAACCCATAATCATAAGACAAACATCAATTGCAAAAGTATTTACAGGACTTCAAATCCAAATAAATAAGTTATCTGATGAGAAAATTATTTTTTAATACTCTTGTTTTGCTTTCATTGATATTAATAATTGGCGCTTGTAATAAAAATCCAAGTGAAGCAGATCCTAATAATATAGATTTTGAAGGAATAACCTCAAGAGACATCTTTGGTCAATCTACAGGTTTCTACGATTCAACAGACTGGCGACTAGACGATATTTGGCAAGGCAAAGAAATTGAGTTATTTGCTGACTATGAGCTATATAATTATAATTCTCCAATTAATTTAACTAATCAAATTGTCGGTTACCCTAACCCAATTGTTGATTCCATGTTTCTACTGCACATCGAAAAAGACTCATCAACAAGAATAGATTTTCGGATTGTAAACCAAAATTTTGAGAAATTGATTTCCATTGATTCTTTGTATGTTCAACAAATTGCAATGACTTTCAAAGATATTTTGACTGAAAATGATAACATGCTTAGAATATATTATCGATTTGTTCAATCAGATAATAGTGGATTTATTGGGCATGGAGACATTTTAATTAAATAACGCCCTACCACGGACATGCAAAGGCCAGGCCGGATCTCAAATTGTCCGTCAAGGCAGGCGCTTATTAAGTGAGAAATGAAAAACGAAAAATGAAAAACGAAGAAGCGCCCTCCGCCAACCGGCGGACAAATAACCCGGGCCAGGGCGCTGCTCAGAGCGCAGCACACCAAGTGGCTATAAGTCGAGCTTATTTCGTTCAATTTTTCGTATTTTTGTATAAAATGTCATCATATGGACCTGCAAACTAGAAAATTGAATTTCATTCAGGAGTTCCTTCGTTTGAACAACGAAAAGCTTATTAATAAGCTGGAGAATCTCTTGAAATCGGAAAAAGCTAAATCCTACGAACAACACCTATCTCCTTTAAGCGAAGAGGAATTAAATAGAATAATTGATGAAGCTGAAAAGGATTCTAAAGAAGGAAGATTAACATCGGCAGTTGAGCTTAAAAAAGAAATTGATTCATGGAGCTAAGAGTCTTTTGGACTGATACGGCCCTTAATCAGCTCAAAGATATTTTTCATTATTATAAAGTCAAGACCAACCAGAAGGTCGCAAATGATATTGCCAGTAAGTTAGTTAACCGAACCATTCAATTAGAGTAAAATCCCAGAAGTGGGCAAAAAGAGCCTCTCCTAGCCAACCGAAAGTTTGAATATCGATACCTTGTTGAAGGAAATTACAAAATCATTTATTGGATAGAAGACAATTATGTCAAGATAGCGACCGTGTTTGATTCCAGGCAAAATCCCAAGAAATTAGCCAAGTTGAATCCACCAGGTGTGTAACAAACGCGCACCGCCCAGGTCGAACGTTATAGGCTATGTCAAACGACTGCTAAGTATGACGGAAAATAACAACCCGAAAGGTTAATTTAAACAAATATTAATATTATGAAAAAGTTACAATTCACTATAAGCATCAATGCTCCTGTGACCAAGATCTACGATTTTATGCTTGGTATCACCAGTAAATCAACTTATGAGCAATGGACTTCTTTGTTTAACCCGACATCGACCTATGAAGGAAGTTGGAACAAGGGAAATAAAATTCTATTTATTGGAGTAGATGAGAAAGGAGAAAAGGGAGGGATGGTTTCCAGGATAGCAGAAAACATCCCCAACCGATTTGTTTCGATTCAACATTATGGTCTTTATAAAGCTGACAAGGAAATCACAGAAGGACCAGAAGTGGAAAAATGGGCAAACGGATTTGAAAACTATACCTTCGAAGAAAACAATGGAACTACAACCGTTACTGTTGACTTAGACACCATTGAAGATTTTTTAGATTATATGAACCAGACCTACCCAAAAGCACTCGATAAGTTGAAAGAACTTTGTGAAAAATAACAATTTATCCTTAGTGGTTATTGAGGTTGTACCGGTGGAATAGAATAGCGTGATGTTGGGATAATAGTCAAGCGTATAGCTTGTCGCGGGCGGATCCATCGGGTTAAAAGGAACATCATCCTGTTCCGCGGTACGCGAACAGTTTGAATTCGTATCCATCGTAGGCCTTATTAAATATGCCATCAATAAAGGTTTGATAGGATAGACACTACCCACACAATCCACAATCAGAACAATTATTAGATTCATCTGTTAATTTCGGGATGAATTTTAATATATAACAAAATGAGAAAATAAATTTGCGCAATCAAATAGTTGCGCTTATATTTGCAACCAGATAATTGCACGATCACCATAGCATGAAAACAAGACGAGATGCATTTCAGGCAATAGCCGACCCAACACGAAGGGCAATCTTGTTATTGATTGCTGCACAGTCAATGACACCGAATGCAATTGCAGAAGAATTTCACACCAGCAGACAAGCGGTTTCAAAGCATATTCAAATACTTACCGAATGTGAATTGGTGAAGCAAGAGCAAAAAGGAAGAGAAATATATTACCACATCAATGCAAACAAAATAAATGAGATCGATAAATGGGTTGAGCAATTCAAAAATATTTTGGAAACTCAGTTCACTCAACTCGACAATGTATTACTAAAACTAAAAAACATAAAAAATGAAAAATAATTTGCTATTTGATTTTACCGTTGACAAAGCATCAAAAACGGTATTTATAACCAGAGAATTTGATGCCGGCCTATCACTGGTATGGGATGCTTTTACCAAACCAGAAATTCTTGACCAATGGGTGGCACCTAAACCATGGGTGTCAAAGACCAAATTTATGGACTTCAGGGTTGGCGGACGAAGATTTTATGCGATGGTAAGCCCTGAAGGACAAGAGCGTTGGGCAATTCAGAAATACACTTCCATTAGCCCAAAAACCAATTTCAAAATGTTTAATGCTTTTGCGGACAAAGATGAAAACCCTGAATTACCTGGTTCTGACTGGGATTACACATTTAGCGAAGAGAACGGGAAGACAACAGTGCATATTACTATTTATAATGAATCACTTGCCCGTATGGAGAAGATGATTGAAATGGGCTTTAAGGAAGGATTCACTATGAGCATGACCAACCTGGAAAATCTATTGGCAACTTTATGACATACTTAGCCCAAACGTACTGGAAGCATAGCTAATTGAAACATTCTGAATGAAAAAGACTATAAAAAATCAAATTTTCTTTATTGGACTATTAACCGGATTATTAGTAAATTTAGGTTGCTCCAATAGATCAAGTGACACTACATTACAAGTGCAAAGCAATCAACAAGATATGAAAGCCACAAAAGAAACTTTAGTACAAATCCTTGATGCATTCAATCGGCATGACCTTGATGCGATCATGGAATTCTTCTCCGATGATTGCTCATTTGATTTTCCGAGGGGACCTGAATCCTGGGGACAACGCTACATTGGCAAAGCACAGGTACGAGAGGCACTTGCAGGCCGTTTCAAAGGAATTCCAGATGTTCATTATGGCGAAGACCGTCATTGGATTTCATCAGATGGAAATATGGGAGTATCAGAATGGACGCTTACCGGAACCACAACTTCAGGCCTCAGTTTAAAATTGAGAGGTTGTGACCTCTGGGAGTTTCGAAATGGCAAAATTATCCGAAAGGATTCATACTGGAAAATAGTTGAGCCAACATCGAAATAAGTATAGAATAAATTCACATCGGCGTATTGAAACAAAAACTACAATGATGATACTCCACATAAAAAATATGGTCTGTAACCGCTGTAAGATGGTTGTGAAATCGGAACTGGAAAAACTCGGATACCACCCGGTTTATATTTCTTTAGGTGAGGTTACTCTGGAAAAGGAACTCACAAATCATGAAAAAGCGACAATAGATACGACGCTAAAACAGGTTGGGTTTTCAGTTATAGACGATAGGAAAAGCAGATTGATAGAGAAGATTAAAACATTGATTGTTGAGCTTGTGCATCAAAATAATAATGAACTCAAGACTAATCTTTCTGACTATCTGAGCAGTCAGTTAAACAACGACTACAAATACATCACTACCCTGTTTACAGAGGTGGAAGGAACCACTATTGAAAAATATTTTATTGCACAGAAAATTGAGCGGGTGAAAGAACTGCTTGTTTACGATGAACTTTCACTTGGCGAAATTGCTTATCAACTAAATTATTCCAGTGTAGCGTATCTAAGCGCTCAGTTTAAAAGGGTTACAGGATTAACTCCAAGTCATTTCAAAGAAATCCGCACTGAAAAAAGGAAATCTTTAGATGAGCTGAAATTCTCATAACTCTTTCAGAAAATAGTGTAACGATTTAGCGGCCGGTTGTTGCCATTTTTGCAGTGTAATTAAAAACAAAAAATATGACAACAAAAATCCAAACACCGCTATACATTCCGCTGGAAGGAGTTACTTCAGTAAAGAAAACATTTCCTGTATTGCAAATGACCTGTGCTTCATGTGCAGTAAGTGTAGAGAGCATCATAAAATCACAAAATGGTGTTATTAATGCTGCTGTGAATTTTGCTACGGCAACAGTACTGGTAGAGTATCTCCCAAATATGATTCAACCTGACGATTTGCGCAAAGCGGTTCAATCTATTGGTTATGACTTGCTCATCGAAAACGATTCTAAAGGATCAGAAACACTTGAAGCCATTCATGAGACAAAATTCAAGGAACTGAAATGGAAAACCATTTTGGCTTCTGTTCTTGCTATTCCTGTAGTTATTATTGGAATGTTTTTTATGGACATTCCCTATGCGAATGAGATCATGTGGTTGTTATCAACGCCTGTTATTCTATGGTTCGGAAGGGATTTCTTTATAAATGCCTGGAAACAGGCAACCCATCGCTCTGCCAATATGGATACACTTGTTGCATTAAGCACCGGTGTTGCTTATCTGTTTAGTGTATTCAATACTTTGTTTCCACACTTCTGGCAAGAGAGAGATTTGCACGGACATGTGTATTTTGAGGCAGCCGCAGTGATAGTTGCATTCATCTTATTAGGAAAACTGCTGGAAGAAAAAGCAAAAGGCAATACTGCTTCTGCTATCAAAAAATTGATGGGCCTGCAGCCAAAAACAGTAACTGTAATTCACCATGGTAATCAAGAAATGGAAATGCCGATTGAAAAGGTAAATGCAGGTGACATCATACTTGTAAAACCGGGCGAAAAAATAGCGGTGGATGGAATTGTGACTAATGGCAGTTCTTATGTGGACGAGAGTATGCTAAGCGGAGAACCTGTTCCCCTCTTGAAAAAAGAAGACGAAAAAGTATTTGCAGGGACCATCAATCAAAAAGGCAGTTTTCAGTTTCGTGCCGTGAGAGTGGGCAGCGAAACCATGCTTGCGCAAATTATTCGCATGGTTCAGGATGCCCAGGGTAGTAAAGCCCCTGTTCAAAAATTGGTCGACAAGGTTGCCGGAATATTTGTGCCTGTGGTTATCTTAATTGCCATCCTTTCCCTGGCAGTATGGTGGATCTTTGGTGGTGAAAATGGCTTCACGCAAGGATTAATGGCATTAGTAACTGTGTTAGTGATTGCCTGCCCCTGTGCCCTTGGCTTGGCAACACCCACCGCTATAATGGTAGGTGTTGGTAAGGCAGCCGAAAATGGAATTCTCATCAAAGATGCAGAGAGTTTGGAATTGGCTAAAAATATAAATGCCATAGTCCTGGACAAAACAGGAACCATCACAGAAGGCAAGCCTGTTGTAACTGATATTATGTGGCTGAAGAATGATGATTTGGCTAAGCAAATTTTATTCAGCATTGAAAAGCAATCTGAGCATCCTTTAGCCGATGCTGTGGTCAGTCATTTTGAAAAGCTTGCTCCGGTTAGCATTTCAGATTTTCAAAGTATTACCGGAAAAGGAGCAAAAGCGGTTGTTTCAGGACAAACCTATTTTGTGGGAAACAAAAAACTGTTGCTTGAAAACAACATTGAGATTTCAGAACAATTATTGGTGAAAGCCAAATCATGGAGCGATGCCTCTGTAACTGTCATTTGGTTTGCAGACCAAATCAATGCATTGGCAGTATTAGCCATATCAGACAAAATCAAATCAACATCTGTTGAAGCTGTCCAACATCTGCATCAACTGGGAATAGAAGTATATATGCTTACCGGTGATAATGAAGCAACTGCTGAATTTATTGCAGGACAAACGGGTATCAAGCATTTTAAAGCAGAATTGTTGCCGCAGCAAAAAGCAGAATTTATAAAAAACCTGCAGGCAAATGGAAAAACCGTTGCAATGGTAGGCGATGGGATAAACGACAGCACAGCATTAGCGCAGGCTGATGTGAGCATTGCGATGGGCAAGGGAAGCGATATTGCTATGGACGTTGCAAAAATGACCATCATCTCATCCGACCTGAATAGAATCCCTCTTGCAATTAAGCTTTCTAAGCAAACAGTCGCCACTATTCATCAGAATTTATTTTGGGCATTCATTTACAATATCATCGGCATTCCAATTGCCGCAGGCGTATTATTTCCATTCACCGGCTTCCTGCTTAACCCCATGATTGCTGGCGCAGCTATGGCGCTTAGCAGTGTTAGCGTAGTGGGTAACAGTCTACGGCTGAAATGGAAGAAAGTCTAACAGACACCTTATGCGGGTATAGGTAAACCTGAAGCACTTATATATACTACTGATAGTTGTTAAATAACTACTAAAAGTAGCGTAATTACAACTATAAGTGTTGGTATTTTTATTATTCCGGAATTGAATCCGAATAACTTTGCAGCATCGCAAAACTAAAATAAATAACACTTATGGAAACTACAAAAAAGATTGGCAATAAAATTGCCGATGCCCGAAAGAAAACAAATATTTCTCAGGCGCAGCTTGCCCAGCGCTTATTCATCAGTTCACAGGCAGTCGGAAAATGGGAACGCGGAGAATCAATGCCAGATATCATTACGTTAAACCGTCTGGCGGAAATTCTGGGTGTTGACCTTAACTACTTTTCAGAAAACTTCCAATCCGTGACCAATGGAATTGCATCAGTAGAATCGCCGGATAAGGAATCGTCTGAATTGCCATCCGGAAAGCAAAGCGTGGCAGGGAAAAAGTTAAACTGGGATATGTCTCGCGGGAATTGGGTAGGCGCTGACTTTTCAGGATTGAAAAATCTTCATGAAAAATTCAGTTCCTCCAACATGCAGCGTTGTAAGTTTATCGGTTCGGATTTATCGGGACTTCTTTTAAAAAACAATAATGTAGATGCTTGTGAATTCTCTGGTTCCGACATCAGCAACAGCCATATTCAAGGTTCCAACTTAGGAAATATTATATTTAAGGACTGTTCCCTGAAAGAAACTGAATTTTCAGACAGCAACATCAACAGCTGCGATTTCACCGGAGCCAATTTTACCGGGGCGACACTTAAATCAAGCAACTTCCTGAAAAACAAAATGGTTAATGCAGTGTGGAATCGCACTTCCTTTATTGGAATGGCGATTGATGATATAATTTTCGATGGTACTATGGAGGACTGTTATTTTGAAAACTGTTCCTTTTACAGAGTGACATTCCGGAATGCAACGCTTATTAACACCTTCTTTAAAAACAAGAGTTTGAAACGGATCCGGTTTATTGACTGCGAGGCCGACCGGATGACCTATGAATTCCTCAAAGCCGGGAAAGCTGATTTAACCGGCATCACGTTGTTAACGCCAAAAGGAGGAGATGAATAATGCCGCAAAATGTAATTGTTTACTATGCATATACCAGGATAGTATTGAAAATGAGAATCTCCTCCTTAAGTTTTATGAGATTTAAATTATAATTGTAAATTTACATTGACAGTCGATCCGCCAGCTGGCGGACCTAATCGGGTAATCCTTCTGGCCAGGGCGCTATACTTGAGTGCTTGAGTTCATTGGAATAAAAGGTGACGCAAACAATTAAAGAAAATAAATCTTTAATAATGAATATTATGAAAAAATCTGTCATTTTCATTTTCTTAGTTCTTGCTATACTGAAAATTCAGGCACAGGACTATCTGATCAGTTTCGCAGGTTCAGGCGAAACTACTGAAGTTACCACCGTAATAGTTGAAAACTTGACCAGCGGAGCTATTGTTTCCCTGAACGGGGGAGATATTCTACACTTGATCCCGGCATTGGGAATTAGCACCCCTGATTCCGACAACGGGTTACTGCAGCTTTATCCGAATCCGATGGCAGAGCAGTCGATGTTCACATTTGTTGCACCGGAGGCTGGCACTGCAGTGATATACATCGCTGATCTAACCGGAAAAACCATTTGCCGGGTCAGCACACCGCTTTCATCGGGAACACACGGTTTTCGCATTTCAGGGATAACCCGGGGTATATATTTTTTAAGAATCACCGGGGAAAACTATGACTATTCCACAAAACTGGTAAGTCAAAGCAGACTGCAAAGCGAGGCAAGGATTGAATATGTTTTTTCTGTAAAAAATTCCGCCGAAAACCGCCCCAAAAGTACCTCAGCCACTATTGATATGGCCTATACCGATGGCAATACCTTAATTTACAAAGGTATTTCGGGAGAATACAGTGCCATTGTTACCGATGTGCCAACCGGAAGTAAAACAACAACTTTTCCATTTTATTCCTGCACGGACAGCGATGGTAACCATTATGCGACAGTACAGATAGGTACCGGAAGATTCGCCCAGACCTGGATGGCAGAAACCCTGAAAGTCGGAATCGGGATCGACAGCACCCAGGTTCCAACCGATAATGGCATCATCGAATATTATTGTTATCGGGACAATTTAGACCTATGCGGCGAATATGGTGGTTTATATACATGGAATGAGTTGATGGATTATACAGGGGTAGAGGGCTCCCGGGGTATTTGCCCAAACGGCTGGCATATTCCGACCCATCAGGAATTTTATGACCTTGAAAATTTCCTTGGCGGGCTATCCATCGCAGGAGGGCCACTAAAAGAGACCGGAACAGCCCATTGGATTGCAAATAATGTAGGTGCAACAAATGAAACCGGCTTCACTGCTCTTCCTGGTGGTGAAAGAGAAGCATGGGGTGGAAGTTACAATCGACTTGGCACGTATGCATATTTCTGGTCTTCTTCACCAGCTATTACCGGAGGATATTTCTGGTACCTGTCAATTAACAACTTCGAAGCAAGAACCTATAGGAATGATGATATTCCTGAAAATGCTTTTTCTTGCCGGTGTATCCATGACTGAGTCGCGCCGGAATTCAAAGAGGGCCAGGCGCTTTCGTCCAGGACAGGGCCTGGCCAATACCCGAGCGTGGCAATAAATTAGCTTAAATCAAATTTTTATCCACTTCCAAGCAACCTATTTTTTTAATTTAGGCCCTTCATTTGTTTTCAATCGCTGATCTATGGCTAATCAAAGGAATTTGATCAGGACACTGGGCTTAAGTTATGTGATCATTTTTGTGGTTGCAAATATCATCGGATCTGGTGTTTACAAAAAGATTGCCCCGATGGCAGCAGAGCTGCATTCATCGGTCTGGATACTCATGGCATGGATCGTCGCAGGGATCATCACAATATTCGGAGCCTTGAGCAACGCCGAAGTAGCAGGATTGCTGGCCGATACAGGCGGAGAGTATGTTTACTTCAAGAAAATTTACAATCGCTTTTTCTCCTTCTTATATGGCTGGTCGCTATTTGCCGTCATCCAGACTGCAACGATCTCCTCCCTTGCCTATGTTTTTGCCCAGTCGTTGAACAGCATCATCCCAATTCCTGAAATTTTCCCCTCCCTGCAAACATTCACCATAGGTGGCGTATTCTTTCCATTCCAGGATTCCGGGGTAAAGTTGACAGCCATTATCCTTATCCTGCTTCTAACATTTTTAAATATCACCGGACTGAAAAGTGGTGCCAGGGCCAGCAAATTCATCTTATTGCTGGTATTCACAGGCTTGTTCGTGATCGTTGCCTTTGGATTGAGCCATGTCGAAACCAAACCTGCAAACTTCATGAATATCAGGGATCTGACAGGCGGAACCGTTACGATCTCTTCCTTTTTCACAGCCATGCTTGCCGCTTTCTGGGCCTACCAGGGATGGGTTTCTGTCGGGTTTATCGGCGGTGAAGTTAAAGATGCAACCCGCAACATCCCGAAAGGGATCGTGATCGGCGTTTTTATTGTGATCTTTATTTACCTTTTGGTGAATGTAAATTATCTCGCGCTTTTGTCTATTCCACAACTGGAGCAAATTTATGCATCAGGCAACCAGATTGCGGCGGTTGAAGCGGTCAGGAGTTTCTGGGGAACCGGGGGTGTGATGTTCATTTCCCTGCTGATCCTGCTGACCACGCTGGGATGCACCAATGCCAGTATCCTTACCGGCGCCCGCCCGTATTATGCAATGGCCCGCGACCGGCTGTTCTTCCCGGCCATCGGGAAGCTGAACAGGACCAGTGTCCCTGGTAATTCATTGTTATGGCAGGGGATCTGGGCTTCGGTGCTGGTGCTGTCAGGAACATTCGACCAGCTGACCGATATGATCATTTTTGCTGTTTTTATCTTTTATGGCGCTACATCGCTGGGCGTATTCATTCTGCGCCGAAAGATGCCCAACGCATCCCGTCCTTACAAAGTCTGGGGGTACCCGGTGGTGCCGGCAATTTTCATTTTATTTTGCATATTTTTGTTTTTTAATACCATTGTTACCCGGCCACGCGAAGCAGCCATAGGGACGATCCTCATTTTAGCCGGTATTCCGGTCTATCTTTTGCTGCAAAGAAAATATTCAAAAAAAGGGAAAGAGAATTCTGATGGTTGATTCATTGACATATAAACCCTGGGCATTAGCTACATTATCAGTTTCGAACATGCGCGCCTGGCCTGATGATACTTCCGAACTGGTTTCACAGGCCCTGATGGGGACCCCATTAAAGGTGCAGGACCAGAACGGCAAATGGTACCAGGTCCAAACGCCCGAAGGTTACACCGGCTGGATGGATACCGGCGGCTTGCACCTTTGCACGGCAAAAGAACTGGATTCATGGAAGAAATCTGGCCGCTACTTTTTTAATCATCTTTCAGGATATGCTTATGATACCCCATCATTAAAGGGCAATATTGTTACCGATCTCGTTCTTGGCGACATTTTCGAAGCCGAACCGGTAGAGAAGGAATTTTTGAAAATAAGAATTCCGGATGGCCGAAGCGGCTATGTTCAAATCGCCGACTGCATTTCTTTTGAAGTTTGGAGTAGCCTGGAACCAAGTGTACAGCCGGTGTTATCGTTCGCCAGGCAGATGATGGGCTCTCCTTATTTGTGGGGAGGGGCCTCAAGCAAAGGTTCCGATTGTTCGGGCTTCGTGAAGCTGGTTTACTATTCCCAGGGGATAATACTTGCCCGTGATGCTTCACAGCAAGCCAGGTATGGCGAACCGGTTGACATCAGCAAAATTGGCAGCTTGCTGCCGGGCGATCTGCTCTTTTTCGGATCCTCACCACCACGGGTCGGCCATGTGGGTATTTACCTGGGAAATGGAGATTTCATAAATTCTTCAGGCAGGGTGCATATCAGCAGTATTATTCCCGGCGATCCGAAACATGTCCCGGCACGGATCCTTATAGCGGCGCAAAGGATCATGAATTCACCTGACACGGAAGGTATTACTTGCGTGAAGAGCCATCCATGGTACGTGAGTTATAATTAGCCAGCATATGCCACTAAATCACCAAATCACGGATTATCACAAAAGCGGCTTTTCAAGCTGGTTTCTTTTTGTGAATATTTGTGTTTTAGTGTTTTTGTGGCTAAAAAATACTGTAAGAAATAAACTCATCAGTCTCGTTTTCCTGCTTTCAATAATAACCTGTAGCTTCATCTCCTGCAACAGCAACCAACCCGGCCAGAGTCCGTCGATTGGAGAAAGATTAGGACTTGAAAGGGAAGAAAAGGACCTTTACAGCCCGGTGAATGCGATGCTCGTCCTTCCCGGGACTCCATCTCCCGGCGCAAGTTTCCGTATCCTGGCCACAGGGGGAAGGAACATCCGTAAGGCGAAGATCATTGTCAGCGGTCCTTCCGGTAACCTGGAATCCACAGGTAGCACAACCGGCGAGGAATTACCCTGCTGGCGGATAGATGAATTTGCCGGAAGCCCTGAAGGTAAATATAAAGCCACCCTGGTTGTGGATAAAAATGAGGTTTGCACCCTGGAATTTGAAATTTTATCCCCGCAGGGTATCCTTAACAAAGGTGTGGTTTGGAAAACGATAAAGGGCTGGGACAGCGGCATGGAGACCATCTTTTCGGCCTGGGTTAATGCTCTATTCAAAGGTTGCAACGAACAGACCTCATGGTCTGCCCTTCATGAAGTGACGCAGGATAAAAGCCGTAATTTCCTTTATAACTATCTTTCCCTGGGAGAAGATGATCCTAACGGAAAAAACAGGGTGATCATGGAACCTGACTGTGCTGATAATCCGTATTTCCTGAGGGCCTATTTTGCATGGAAACTGGGGCTTCCATTTGGTTATCACCTGAGTGACCGGGGTTGGGTCGGAAGGAGCCCCAAAACAGGCCAATGGATCACCAATGAAGCTTCCTCTTCGAAAAGTAACCCGGTTATGGCGTTCAATTCCTTTGTCAGAAGAATTATGGATGGCGTCCATTCAGGCACGGCCCGTACTGCCCTCGATAATGAGAATTCCGATTATTATCCTGTTGCACTTGACCGGGAAGGCCTGCGCCCTGGCACAATTTACGCCGATCCTTACGGGCACACGCTGATCCTGGTAAGCTGGGTGCCGCAAACCAAAGATCATCCCGGGTTGCTCCTTGCAGTTGATGCCCAACCTGATAATACGATAGCTATCAAACGTTTCTGGAAAGGGAATTTCCTTTTTAACACTTCCGAGGTTATCGGGGAACCGGGATTTAAGGCTTTCCGTCCTGTTTCATATGATAATGGTAAGCTAAGCCTTATGAAGAACGAAACGCTGAAGGCCGGAGCCGGTTTCGCCCCCTTTTCGCTTCAGCAGCGAAAGATGCAAAGCGATGTTTTCTATCTCGCTATGGAACGATTGATCAACCCGGATCCGCTTGACCCGGAAGAGGCACTGGCAGACCTGGTCCAGGCACTGCATGAGCAGTTGCTGGTCCGGATTAAATCGGTGGCTAATGGCGAAGCTTACCTCAAATCACACCCCGGGACAGTGATCCCAATGCCTTCCAGTGCCAACGGCGTTTTTCAGGCCGGTGGGCTCTGGGAAGATTTTTCGACGCCCAACCGTGATCTAAGGCTCCTGATCGCAATGGATGCGGTGCTGGGTTTCCCTGACCGGGTTGCCGGTTCGCCTCAAGACTTTAAGATCTCAAAATCAAGCACTCTGGAAGAAATAAAGAACAATCTCCAGGCACTCCTGGATAGAAAGGTTACCGAACTTCAAATCAGTTATACCCGTTCGGATGGTTCATTGCAGGAATTAACCGTAGCTGAAGTCCTAACAAGAAGGGATGCTTTTGAAATGGCTTATAATCCTAACGATGGAATTGAAATACGCTGGGGGGCGCCGGGAAACAGCGTCGAAATGTCGACATGCCATCGCAAAGCCCCTCCATACCAGCAGAACACAATGCAATCGGTCCGGAAATGGTTCACCCAGCGGCTGCATCCGCCGACATAAAACCGCAATAAAAGAGAATCTTGTTTTTATATTACCTTTGCTTTTTTTTTACAGAAACTCACCTATGTTAAATCCTTTCAAGAAATCATATCCTTTCAATGAGGATTTAAAGCATAATTCCAAAATAATATTTTTCATCAGCCTTGGTGTCCCACTGTTTTTATGGCTGTTGCAGCCGTTCGACATTGGCCTGCTTCCCGAGCGCGATAAATACTATCTCATCATCGGATTCGGGGTCATTACATTTTTAGCATTAAGCCTGCATTTGCTATTCATTTCCAGCATGTTCCCGAAGGTCTTCACCTCTTCAAAATGGAATGTCTCCAAGGAAATATTCTGGAACTTATGGATACTGTTCACCATTTTAACAGGCTATTTCCTTTACACTAAATTCCTGGGTGTCCTTAAATTTGATTTCAATATGGTGATCAAGCTGAGCCTGACTGCCGTCATACCTCTTACAGCCCTGATCATTATCAACCAGAACCGTATGCTCCGTTTCCGCCTGAAACGCGCTGACGAAATCAACAAAAAAATAAAGGACCACAGGCTTAGGCAGGAAGAAATCATCAATTTCCTTTCCGATTACCAGAAAGACAGCCTCGCGATAAAAGTCAGCCTGATACTGTTTATCCGCTCCGCTAATAATTATATAGATGTTTTCTGGAAGGAAGGTGATTCCGTTAAAAACCAGATGGTCAGGTGCAGTATGGCATCGGCGGAAGATCTTTTGAAAGAGTATAAATTCATTGTTAAATGCCACCGGTCGTATATCGTAAATATCAGTCATATAGACCGTTTCGAGGGAAACTTGCAAGGCTATAAGCTTTACTATGATAAGATTGACTTCCCTATTCCCGTTTCAAAGAGTTTTGCAAGCCGTTTACAGGAATTGATATAAAAGATCCGTTCCCCTCCTTTTCTTTCGTCCCTGAAAAGACGCTATTCGTCCCTAAAATCATTTTTCGTACCTAAATATTCTCCTTTAACCCTAATATCCAAAAAAGGGGAAAGTAAGAGATAGTTTTGCGCAAAATTTATCATAAGAGATGCAAAATTTGCAAATAGGCGACCTTACTGTTAAGCTTCCGATCATCCAGGGAGGAATGGGAGTAGCCGTATCATTATCAGGATTGGCCTCCGCCGTTGCCAATGCAGGGGGAATAGGTGTAATTTCAGCCGCCGGGATCGGAATGGGTGAGCCTGATTACATGAAGAATTTCCTCGAAGCCAACAAAAGGGCTTTGCGCTACCAGATCAGGAGGGCAAAGAGCCTGACCCATGGGGTACTTGGAGTGAATATCATGATGGCGCTGACTGATCATGAAGCCTTGATAAAGCTTGCTATTGAAGAAAGAATTGACATTATTATCATGGGCGCCGGCCTTCCAATGAATATCCCGGCATTGGTGGCCGAAACCGGCATTACCGATCATCATACCAAACTTGCCATTAAAGTATCCTCAGCTAAAGCTGCCCGCCTTATCTTTCAGAACTGGGCGAACAAGTACGATTGCATACCCGATGCAGTAGTTGTAGAAGGACCTCTTGCCGGAGGACATCTCGGGTTTAAAAAAGAAGAACTTTCTTCAGAACCGGTACCTCTTGACCAATTGATCAGGGAGACCGTCAGTATCATCAAACCCTTTGAAGAAAGATTCGGCAAAGAAGTGCCGGTGATCGCCGCGGGTGGCATTTACACCGGCTATGATATTTACGATATTATGAAGGCCGGGGCGAAAGGCGTGAAGTTAGGGACACGTTTTGTCACCACCCATGAATGCGATGCCTCAACTGAGTTCAAAGAGAGCTTTATCAACTGCAAAAAAGAAGATATAACTATCATCGACAGCCCGGTGGGATTGCCCGGCCGCGCCATCTACAATGATTTCATTGGCCAGATCCGCATGGGGACGACCAAGCCATTCAAATGCTCATGGCACTGTCTGAGCTCCTGCAATTTCAGGCAGGCACCGTATTGTATCGCCCAGGCGCTGTTTAATTCAGTTCGTGGTAAAATGGATGAAGGATTTGCATTTTCAGGCACAAACGGCTACAGGGCTACAAAGTTGCATTATGTAGCCGACGTTATGAAAGAACTGGTCCTGGAGTACGAACACCGTAAAACCTTAGCCAAAATCGCTCATATTCCGGTCACCATCACTGCTTAATCCATCCTATTCAGGTTTGATTTTCAATATATTATAATCAAAATACATTCAGTTTTAATGTATTTCAACTATTGGTAATATATTTGAAGAAATAATACCCTGGACAGATTTTAACAGCAGATGAACATCGGCATTGATTCAAAAAGGATATTCTTCAACCATAGTGGCCTGGGTAACTACAGCCGCAGGTTTTACCGCACCCTTGCCCTGAACCTCACAGACGCCACATTCTTCCTCTACTCCCCGAAAACTGTTCCGTCGGACAATCCATACCTGACTGTAATCAATCAAAGCAACAGCAAGTTAATAACACCGGAAGGCAAGTTAAATCAGCTGTTCGGTGGGGCGCTCTGGAGATCAGGGCTGATAAAAAAGCAGATAAGCAAGGACCACATCAGTATATATTACGGCCTGAGCAATGAAATCCCTTTTGGCCTGAAAGAGCCGGCAATTAAACAGGTCGTTATCATCCATGACCTCATTTTCCTTCGCTATCCCGGTCTCTATCCTGCTTTTGACAGGGCGGTGTATAAAAAGAAGACCCGCTATGCCTGCAGGTATGCTGACCATATCATTGCTGCCAGTGAGCAAACGAGGCAGGATATCGTTGATTTTTACCATATCCCTTCTGAAAAAATATCCGTCCTTTATCCCGGTACTGACCCGGCATTTTATGCTGAAACCTGCATAGATTCGAAGGAATTCTTTTCCACAGAAAGAAAATATATCATCAGTATAGGGGCAATTACACCCAGGAAGAACCTGCTGAAAACCGTGCATGCCCTTCATCTTATCAAAAACAAATATGACCTTGACCTTGTTGTAATCGGCACTGCGACCGGGCTGGGAAAAGAATACCTGAAAGAGGTCAATGGGTTTATTCAAGAAAACGGCCTTGCTGGCAGGGTCCATTTCCTGGGGAACGTCCCTTATAAATTTGTCCCTGACCTATGCAGGAAAGCGGAGCTAATGGTCTACCCTTCCCGGTTTGAAGGATTCGGGATGCCGATCGTAGAAGGATTATTCAGCAAAATACCGGTTATTACGTCAAAAGGGGGATGTTTTCCCGAAGCCGGCGGGGATGGTGCCATCTATATTGATCCTGAAGAACCGCAAGAAATTGCAGATGCCATTTCAAAACTGATGGAACCTGGCAAACTGAGGGAGGAATTGATCAGTAAAGGCCTGAAACATTCGGAGAAGTTCAGGCAGGACCGGATTGAAGCGGCAATACTTGGGTTTCACCGTAAAGTCGCAGGCGGTATTTAGAGGAATTTACTCTTTTACAAAATTATAGGTCGTAAACTCCAGGAAATCAGCCACACTGAGGATAAAAGACCTTACTTCCTTATCCTCAATCACGAACGGAAACACTTTTATGCCCCACATCGGGTGGCTGTATGTACACAGGAACTGGTTATTGCCCATATATTCCAGTTTGCCGCTTAGGTCGGGATGATGTTCAAGGGTCATGACGAGGTAGTCGCCTTTCGCTTTAAGCTCTGCCCAGCCATACACTTCATTTTCGTACTTCCCTTCGAATTGGGAAAGTTTTAGCGGAAGTTCCGGCTTTAATTGTACTGATTCCCTCGAGGAGGCAAGTGCTGCCAGGTCCTGGTCGGCACCGCGCTGGAAACGGGTTTTGTAGACCTTGCTGTAATTCCGGTAGGGCAAGCCAAGATAGGAATCGATAATCTCCCATTTCAATGCCTGGTAAAACCCATTTGCATCGGTATTCGTCAACACGACAATCCCAAGGTTTTCTTCAGGAAGCAGGGTAACAGAGGTGACAAAACCATCCACTCCGCCGGTATGGGAAACAATCTCGCGTCCTTCGTAATCCAGCAGGTCCCAACCCATGCCGTACAATGAATAATGAACTGTATTAAAAGGATGTCCAGCCTTCCGTATGATCGATCTCGGGTACCGGGCTTCCCTGATAGCGTCAAATGCAATTACTTCCTTCCCTTTGTAATAACCGCTGTCGAGCAAAGCTATCAGCCAATGGCTCATATCGTTAACCGATGAACTGATACTGGCAGCCGGGGCAATGTTATCGATTTTGCAATGGGGTATGACCTGCAGCTTACCTTCGACCATGGTGTGGGCTGAAGCCAGGTTGGTGGCGCCATCGATTTCGGAGGTCATAATCAGCGTACGGCCCATTTCCAATGGATTGACAAGTTTTTCGCGAATAAACTGCTCCCAGGTAAGTCCTGATATTTTTTCAATGCAAAGACCGGCTACAAGGAACCCGGCATTGCAATATCCCCATTTCGCCCTGAAATCAAACATAGGATCCAGCATTCCGAATTTTTCGACCACTTCGTCAGAAGTAAGATCGGATTCCCAGTACATAAAATCGCCCTGGAAGGTTTCCATCCCAATCCTGTGCGAAGTGATATCAGTAAGGGTAAGATGTTCGGCTACCCAGGCGTCTTTCATTTTAAAATCCGGCAGGTATTTCTGCACTTTATCATCGAAAGAGCATTTGCCATCATTTTCAAGCATAGCCAGGGCTGTGCCTGTAAAAGCCTTTGTATTTGACGCAATCATGAATAGCGTATTCTCATCGACTTTTTCCGGTTTTCCTTCTTCCAGGTAACCGAACCCTTTGCTTATAACGATTTCGCCATCTTTGACCACAACAACGGCAACGCCGGGAATCGGCCAATCTGCGAGCGCCTTTTCTACGTATGTATCCAGGCTGTCGGTAATGAAGCCGGTAGTTTTTAGCTGGGCCTGAAGGGAGATTGCCGTCAATATAAAGGCCAGGGCAAGATAAAATGATCTGATCATAAGATTAAGATTAATTGAGATGTCAAAACTACGGATTTCCAAGCTATTTAACAAACACTTAACATGGAATGCCACAGAGTGAATATAACTTTGCCATCGCTCAATCCAATAACATTAATTAAGCTATGAAAAAGTCTATTTTAATTGCATTCGCATTAGGGTTTATGCTCTCATTCAATTCCTTGGCCCAATGGAGTTTTAACGGTACACACATTTTCAATAGCAACACCGGGAATGTTGGGATCGGGACCAATACGCCCGGTTATCTGCTCCATGTTTCAAAAAACACGGTATCTCCGTCAATAAGGATTCAGAACGCAGGAGGCACTGGGGGCGCTGCATTTGAAATGGTTGATAATTTCAGCGGTGCCGACTGGAAATTCAAAGCAACAAATGCCGGGGGATTTAAAATCCGTGACAATGCATCCGGGCTGGATGTTATACAAATTGAGCCAAACAGCGCTGCAGACGTTATTTATATTAACGGGGCAGGAAATGTCGGCATTGGTGATAACACGCCATTATCAAAACTTACAATAGGCCCGGGTGATAAATTCCAGGTGGATGCCACCCATGGCAATCTGACATTTAACGATGATTCGGCCAGTATCAGGTTTCCAGTGACTGCCGGGTCAAACACTTCTATGATTTACATGTTTTCAAGCGGTACGCAAAATTCTGACCGCATGGTTTTAAGCCATTCACCATCCTTTCCAAAATGGGGCATCGAATATCATGATACCAGCGATGTTATTTATTTTCGATCTTCAACGGCGCGTCGTCTCACCTTTGAACTTGCCAGCGGAAATTTTGGTGTTGGTACTGATGATCCTGCCTTTCCGATTGATGTAGTAGGCAGGATGAGGATTAAATCCAGCGGAAGTCCCAGCAATCTGCCGGGTATCTGGTTTGCAGCCCAGGATAATGAATTCGACCGGGCATTTTTTGGCATGTCGGGTGCCGACTCCACGCTGGGTATCTGGAGCCAGAACCTGAATAAATATACCGTAGAATTTGAAATCATGCGGGAGCCCAGGATTGGGATCAATATACCTGCCGGTTCACCTCCGCGCGCTGAATTGCACCTGTATCATACTAATTTTGGTGGGTCAAATGATGGGATCAGGATCCAGAATGAAGGGTCGAATTTGCATTATTGGAATCTTTATACGGCTAATTCAACCGGCGATTTCGAATTCTACCATATTGGTATAAAACGTGCAACCATCGATCCAACCTCCGGTGCATATACAGCAGTATCGGATGAGCGCCTCAAAACAAATATTAATTCCCTTGGCAATGTATTACCATTAGTAATGAGACTTCAACCAAAATCCTACCAATTTATAGATAGTAATGACAAAAGGTTTTTTACCGGGTTTATTGCACAGGAGCTGCAGGATATCTTTCCGCAATTTGTGTATTATGGAGGTGATGACCAGGTTGTGTATACAGTAGATTATGGCAGCATGAGCGTGATTGCACTCAAAGCCATTCAGGAGCAACAGGTTGAGATTGAAGCGCTCAGGGAGGAGATCAGGGTGCTGAAAGCACTGGTCCTTGAAAGTCGCTAGTCGTCAGTCTTCAGTCTTCAGTCTTTAGTCTTCTGTCTTCTGTATTCTGTATTCTGTCTTCTGTATTCTGTATTCTGTCTTCAGTATTCTGTATTCTGTCTTCTGTCTTCTGTATTCTGCCTTCCGTATTCTGTCTTCTTTCTAAAATTCTTTTTCCAAAAAATTTTATTATTAAAAAATATCTTTACCTTTGCACCCCCATTAAGGAATAAAAGAGCTAAAACATGGCAAATCACAAATCAGCACTGAAGAGGATCAGGGCTAATGAAACCAGGAAGATCCAGAACCGTTATCATGGTAAAACCATGCGTAATGCTATCAAGAAATTCAGATCCATCGTATCGAAGGAAGAGGCTGTCAGCCAATTCCCCAAGATGGTGTCGATGATTGATAAAATGGCCAAGCGGGCGATCATCCACAAGAACAAAGCCGCCAACATTAAATCAAAATTGGCTCACAAGGTCAACGCACTGGCGTAACGATATTTAATCCCCTTTAATTGAGCTGCTTGTTCCAAAACAGGCGGCTTTTTTATTTTAATCAGGATGAGGGGAACAGGGGCGTTCTTCAGTAAATGGATACAGGATAATTCATAAACTTAAAGAATATGAGTAGGCTCAGGGATTTAAATCCACCCAGACTGGTTCCTCAATTTCAAGGAAAACTGCAAAATTTAAATCTTTAAGTGACTGTCGGGCACAATTACTCCCCGTAACCATTGTACCTCCAGGATAAACATCTGCGTTCCAGTAAACAAAACCAAATTCCGGAAAAGGATGAACCAGGAAAGTAAATTCCTGGTTTGCCTCTACCTGCACGGGGGGGATGATAGTAAAATCACCTGTGCAGGCATAGGATTGGGAATAAATCAAATAGTTTGTTCCACAATCAACACCGTTGTAAATTTCCAGTGTTACATTTCCACCACAATGATCACATCCGACTATGATTCTGGTTATCCTCCCTGGCTGGCTCATTGTAATTGATTGTCCATGTGGAATATTGTCAGGGCCAGCTGTGTTTGTATAGATCTGTTGCTGATCAATAACAGTGTCGTAATACATGATAAATCCCTGGTATTTATTAAGGGATGAATTGAATATCAGCAATCCTGACTGAGGATCATTAATATCATTCCTTTGGGCGGCTGTCATTCTGGGTATTAATAAACCTCTGGAAGTGGATTTCACCTCCAGCATAGCAGAAGCAGCCGGGGAAGACCCGTCGCTGTTAATTCCAACCTGCGCATAGCAACAGAAGGGAATCAACAAAAACAACAAAAGATGCCGGTGTGTTTTCATGTTAATAAAGGCTTTATTAGATTTGGCTGAACATGCTTCTAAAGTTAAACAAAAAATTTATAAAATAGTAGAAATGCAGGAATAAATTTCTATTATTTATCTTATTTATAACTTGTTAGGAAAAGCAGAACCGAGTGAATCCAATCGATCATAATTTTTTTTTCAACCTACCGGGTATTTTTTTCATTTTTCCGGATAAACAGGTAAAGAGGAATTATGATTTATGAAAATCGAATACCGATCAAGCAATGGTCGGAAGACGACCGCCCCAGGGAGAAGCTTATGCTTAAAGGCAAGGCTGCACTTAGCAATGCTGAATTGATAGCGTTGCTGCTTGGCTCAGGCACCCGGGCTGAATCGGCAGTGGACCTTGCCAAGCGGATCCTGGACCAGAGCGGGCAGAACCTGGCAGAGCTGTCGAAATATCAGATCAACGACCTGGTAAAGTTCAAAGGGATAGGCATGGCCAAAGGGCTGACTATCCTGGCGGCGCTGGAGCTGGGCAACAGGAAAAGGAGCCAGGATGCACTGGCACGGGAAAAGGTGGCGGGAAGCCGGGATGTTTTTGAATTGTTTCATGGTGAAATGGCCGACGCCCAGTATGAGTCGTTCTGGGTGCTGTTGCTGAACCGTGCCAACCGCGTGATCCGTAAGGTGAATATCAGCGAGGGCGGGATTTCAGGAACGGTAGCCGATCCAAAGAAGATCTTCAAGATGTCGCTCGACCACAATGCCAGCTCGCTGATCCTGTGCCATAACCACCCGAGCGGGAACACCCAGCCCAGCGAAGCCGACATCCGGCTCACAAGAAAGCTTAAGGAAGCAGGACTGTTACTCGATCTGCCGGTATTGGATCACCTGATACTTGGCGGTGAAGGGTATTTTAGTTTTGCGGATGAAGGAATGATTTGAGTCGGCGGTCGGCAGTCGGCGGTCGGCAGTCGGCGGTCGGCGGTCGGCGGTCGGCAATTTTCTGAAACCGGGAACTGCAAGCTAAACTGCAACAAG
>CAYJNJ010000002.1:0-28245 GCA_964371595.1 uncultured Bacteroidales bacterium
AGCCAGGGACAATCCTATATAGGAGATATGGTCTGCGATGGCGAATTCCTATATGGATGCCTGGTTGGCGGACCAAATTCAATTGTTAAAGTTGCTCTTTCAACCGGTGAAACTATCGGAACGATTACCGGGGATTGGACAATCACCACACAGCGTGGATTAAGCGCTGATTTTATCAACCAGGAGTTTTATATAGGCGGATGGAACAGCAACCTGATCTGGAGAACTGATTTCGATGGAAATACAATTGCGACCTTTGGTTTTGCCGGTGTCAGTGGATTGGCATGGCACCCGAATGGTGGACCAGCCAGTGACGGTGCATTGTGGGTAATGATGAATGAAATCAACAACCTGGTAACTGAATTAGACCCGAACAATGATTGGGTGATGCTGCAATCCTTCTTGATCCCTGGCGGACAGCAGAATTCAGGTGCCGGTATGGAAATGGCGATTGGAGGACCGTTGCCGGGTGGATTGTGGATCGCTAATCAGTCTGATAATACGATCTATCTTGTGGATACCGATGAGCCTTACAATGGTCCAATCCAGCCAGAATTACCGGAGAACATCCTTGGGTACAACCTTTACCGTGACGGTACCTTTGTAGCTTACACACCGCATACACCGGAAGGTGAATATGTACAGCAGGGATATGTTGACGAAGGCATTCAGCCGGGTATGTATGAATACACGGTAACGGCAGTCTATGACCTTACCCCGTATGGTTTCCCGGGCGATTCAGCAGAATCGGCTGAAGAAGGGCCTGCTGAAATCATAGGATGGTCCTGCTTTGAATTGGATTTCATTGAAACCTGGGACCTGGGCAACTTCGAAGACAATAACTGGTGCACCGGAGGCGACAACTGGGCGGTCAGTGGACAGGAAGGAGAGCCTGCCCCTGCTGCCGAATTCTCGTGGGAGCCGGTGCAGGAGAACTATTCGATAGCACTGGAAAGCAACCCCATCTGTGTAATCGGCATGACCGAAGGCAAAATCTTCATGGATTTTGACCTGAAACTCGATGCCCTTGAACCAACAGGTGAGGAGAGGCTGATTGTACAGGTGTTATGGGACTGGGAAAGCGAGGAATGGGATACAGTGGCTGAATACAGCAATGCCGGTGGCAGCTTTGGCTGGACTTCCGAACATATCGATATTACGCCTCAGGCCATGAACAAGGTTTTCAGGGTGAGATTTCTGGCTACCGGTGTGAATTCTGTCAACATCCTGAGCTGGTTTGTTGATAATATCAATATTTACCGTATTTGCGAGGGGCCCTATGACCTCACTGCTGACCCGTTTAATCAAGGTGCGTTGTTAGAATGGGAAGCTCCTGGTTCACGGGAACTTACCTTGTACAATATTTATCGCAGATTGGAAGGGGAAGATTATATCCTGGTTGATTATTCCTCAGAAACAGCGTATTTTGATACTAATTTACCAGTAGGCAATTCATATTGCTATAAAGTAAGTGCCTTGTGGGAAAGTGAATATGATATGTGCGAAAGTCCATTTTCCAATGAGGCTTGCATGATTGTCGGAATAGAAAACCACGATCCGGATCCGGCTTTCACTATTTACCCCAATCCGGCAACGGATTACCTGGTGATTGTACCGGGAAAACCGACACCTGACAGGGAAATTACCGTTTCTTTGTATAATTCCGCAGGCAAGCTATTCTTATTACAGGATTATCGGAACGATGGAGAAGAGATCAGGCTTAATCTTGATGGATATCCATCCGGGATTTATTGTATCTGTCTAAAAAGTGGACATAATATTATCGGGACGTCCAGGTTTGTAATTTTAACCACAAAGGCGCGCTAAGGATTTCACGAAGGCGCACAAAGATTTTCAAATGCTAATCCAATACTTTGTGTTCCTTAGTGATGTACTTCGCGCGCCTTTGCGGTTAAAAAAACTGTTTACGGCAGCACCACCCCCGGGTAATCACTAACGATCACCTGCGGAATAGTTGCACCGAAGCCGGCATTTATAGCTTCAATAAAATAATAAGCCAAAACAGCACTTCCAACGGGGGTCGGGTTCAGACCATCGGTGGAATAGAAGTTACCAGTAACGAATTTGGTCCCGATCTTCACCCCGTCAAATACAAGTCCTTCATTCATTTCTTCGAGGATAGCGTGCATATCCACCAGGATCACGTCGGTTCCGTCGGCGAGTGTGCTGATAGCGGTATTGTATTCTGTCGTTTTAAGCTGGATGGCTGCTATTTCAATGTCATCCAGGATAAATTGGGCCGGAACCGGTTCCGCGCTGCCCCAGCCTCCGCATTTCAGCGAATCCTGTGGCAAAGAGAGCAGCACAAGCTCGTTACTTTCGATCTGGCGCATCCCCCAGGGCAGCGAAGCATCCTGTATCACCAGGGGATTTGGACCGGCGGCAAACACAAGGGTATCTGTGAAGCCCAGGCTTTTGATCATCATATTCAGCGGAGCATAGGCTGCATTGAGCTGTGCTGCCGAAGTCTCATCCAGTGCAAGTGCATTGTAAGGAATCGTATGAAAGAAAGGCGCATCGAGCACATACGGTACGTTTGCCACCGCTCCCTTAGCTCCGTTTGCCCTTAACGTAGCAAGCGTTGCCTGCATAGATGCCGTGAATACTTCGATTGCAGTCAACGGATCAGTCCCGCCACTGATGGCATTGGAAAGCACATCGTAGCTACCCAGCCACAACGTGAAAAATGTGGCATTTACCAAAGGGATCTCATCCAGTACCCTGTTCGTAGGGGCAGAAGCAAATCTTCCGTAATAAGGGTTTAAAGTTGCCATGCCCTGAACAGCCATGTAGAAAGTCTTCATGCCTGGTGTTGAGATATTGTTGAATGGCCCGTTTGCCGCAACTGAAGCAAAGTTTGCCTGGTTAACCTCAACATCAGCATAGGCGGGTGCAAGGCCCATAACGTCTTTACAATCGGTATGGTATCCCATTTCCATTTTTGGCTTCGGGGTACCGGTACCCAGTCCGAAACCGTAATCATCGAGCATCAAAGGCTGTTTGAATTCACCCCCGCCTACGAGGCTGAACTGCCCTGCAAGGATGTTTGGATAGGAATTTTCCTGCCCGGATAGGTAGAGAGAGGCATCGGCCATACCGGCGGTCCATGAGTCCCCGACAGCGACATAGCGCGCCAGGTCGGCATTCCCTTTGGAAGGCGTGAATTCGTCGATGGTTGGCTGGCAGGCAGCTAATAACAGCAGGGGAACGATATAGAGTAAGTTTCTTGTTTTCATCTTTTTTCAGATTTAGGATTAAAAGCGATAGCTTAAACCAATTCCCGGGATAGCAGTCATGGTCTTATAAGTACCCCCAAAATTATCGGGTTCATATGATTTTTCAGCTTCCAGCCCGTGCAGCTCAAGATATGCTAATTCGATGGCAAGGCCTTCAATCGGGGTAATGGTAACGCCGAGGGTCCACCCTATGGTGTTAAGGGTGACAGTTTCCGGGGTGAAGTATTTTTCATTGGCCGGGGAATTATCGTAATAAGCGCCTGCACGGAAGGTGAAAATGTCGTTCAGCTTATACTGTCCGCCGATACGGGGGATCCAGCTGTCTTTGTAATCTCTTGGGTTCTCGGAATCAAGCAGTTCACCGCTTTCTGCAAAGGTGAAATCCAGCGACTCGTAAGTATGCCACATGACCCAGTTCACTTCGGCTGCGAGGGTCAGTTGTCCATTTACTTCATAGGCAATACCGAAGTCGAGGTTTGCCGGGAGAGGCAGGGTGGCGTTGAATTTATTCTCAGCCGGAACATTGGCTGAAAGGGCAGACGGCACTGTGAAAGTTGCGTCACCGTCTTCAATTTCCATGGAAATCTGTGAACGATAATCAACACCGATGCTTAGTTTTTCAGTTGGTTTGTAGAAAACGCCGGCATTAAAACCGTAATTGGAAGTACTTCCCTCGAGCTTTACACTTGAAGTTTCACTGTACGGTAGGGCCTTATTGAGCTCGACATTGCCGATGGCATAGACGAACCCTGCGCCGATCCCGAACTTTCCTTTATACTGGTAGGCCACGGTGGGCTGGATATAAATTGCGCTGAGTGAAATGTCGCGGATAAGGTAGCGCCCTGACCAGTCGTCATCCCATTGGGCTGAACTGCCGAAAGGGGTGTATACACCGATACCCACGGCAAACGCTTCCTTGATCTTAGCTGAAAAATAGCCATAGAACGGGGTGCCGATCGGGTTATCCGTATGGGCCTGGTAATTGGTACCATCCTTCTGAAAGGTATGGTTGCTGAAGATACCGCTGGCGCCGGCGGAAATGCTGAATTTCCCGTCGCTCAAAGCCAGTGCGCCGGGGTTGTAGAAAATGGAACTGGCATCGAAGGCGAACGGCGTCCCGATGAGGCCGATGCCCGTCTGCTTCTGTCCCTGCAAACGCACCTGGAATCCACCGCCGTACATGGTCACCGACCATAGGCATAGCACCAGGAATAAGAATAGTTTGTTTTTCATAGGTTGGTTTTTAGGTTAAAAATGATGCGCAAGTTAAAGATTTTAAACGGAAGAAATAATATGAATTACTTTTATCATTTATAAAACTGCCACTAAAGCACGGAAACACGAAAATTCACAAAAAATCATTTAGTGTACTTTTGTGTTTTAGTGTTTTGGTGGCAAGAAAAAGCAATTGAAAAGAATGCGCAAATTATTGATATTATTATTACTCCAGTTTATAGTTATTGATGGCTTTTCCCAGGAACTGCCGGCAGCTTATCGTGCTTATACGGAAAAGTTCCCGGAAGGACGGGCATTAAGCCGCCAGGATTCGATCTTCCTGATGAATATCCCGGAGAAAACGATGCCTGCTTACCTGCGCAGCACTATTCTTCCGGCCGTTGTCGACAATTCGGAACTGCCCTACCTTCGCCAGGTTTTTGAGCAGGTTGCACCAAGCTGCGGACAGGCTGCCATGATCGGCTACAATTTCACTTACGAGATGGCCTGCCTGCGCGACCAGCCCGCCCTTTTCCCCCAGACCCAGTACCCTACGCATTTCGCCTATAATTTCCAGAACGGCGGCAACGCCTGGTGGGGCGTCAGCTATTTCCACAGCATCGAGATCCTAAGATTGTGCGGAACCATGAATTCTTCGGATTATGGCGGGTTTTACGATGACGGCATGCGCTGGATCAACGGCTATGACCTCTATTACAACGGGATGTTCAACAGGGTGAAAGGGGTGTACAGTATCAAAACCGGTACTGCCGATGGGATCAATGCACTGAAACACTGGTTGTACGACCATATGGGTGAACAAACCTATGGCGGGGTTGCAAGTTATTATGCCAATACGCCATGGAATGCCAATTTCCTTAACGATACCACACCGGAGGGAGGCAAGCATGTTATGACCGCCTGGTACCCCTATGCTTCCCATGCCATGACCATCGTGGGTTATAACGATTCCATCCGCTGGGATTATAATAACGACGGGCAGTACACCAATTATATCGATCTTAATGGCGATGAAATCATTGATCCCCGCGACTGGGAGATCGGTGCGGTGAAATTCGTCAACAGCCATGGCTTAGGCGCCCAGGACAGCGGCTTTTGCTATATGATGTACAAATGCCTGTCGGAAACTTTCGAGAATGGCGGGGTCTGGAACCGTGAGGTGCATATCCTCGATATCGATCCCGATTATCAACCCCTGGTAACGTATAAAGTCACCCTGAAACACGATTACCGGCAGAAAGTGAAGATCATGGCAGGTGTTTCCAGCGACACTTCCGCTGCAGCGCCTGAATGGCTAATGGAATTCCCGATCATCGATTACCAGGGGGCGGATCATTATATGCAGGGGCACGACACCTCCGAGGTCCAGAAATCCCTGGAATTCGGCCTGGATGTTACCCCGCTGCTAAGCCATATTCAGCCCGGCGAACCGGCAAAGTTCTTCTTCATTACCGATGAAAATGATCCCATGCAGGATGGCAGCGGCCAAATCACGGCTTTCTCGCTGATGGATTATACCGGTAACCGGGAAGAGATCATCAGTACCGAAACCCCGGCTATTCTCGTAAATAATTCACGGACAATGGTTTCACTGATCCATTCCCTTGATTTCAGCATGGTAGAGATCACCACCGATGCCCTCCCTCCTTTTAATGTAAACCAGCCATACAGCCACCAATTGACAGCCGGGGGCGGAACATCCCCTTATGACTGGGGCCCGGTGTATTATTACCGGATGGAACAATCGCAGGAGGAATTTCCGGATTTCCAGGAAAACCAGGTACTGATAAATGCAGCATTTGATACCATCATGCCGGTTCCCCTTGGCTTTAGTTTTCCTTATTACGGCGAAAATTACGATACGGCTTACATGCATATCAACGGCCACCTGCAGTTCGATGATGCCCAGCTTCCCTGGCCTTACATGATGGAGCCGGTCCTCCATTTCCGATCAAACCGGATCATCGCACCGATGACCGAAATGAATTTCACAATTACGCCGGCTGACGACGACGGCGGCTGGGTGGAATTAACAGATACAACGGCCACTTTCCGCTGGAAACTCTCCTGGTCGGAAAATCCCGCTTCATCCGAACTGAATTTCGCCGCCCGGCTGCATCAAAACGGAAATATCGAATTCCTTTACGGCCAGTCGACACTAAGAAATATTCCATGGCTGGGAGGAATATCGGCCGGGAATAAAATTGATTATGCAGACTCCCCATTCTCAGGTTCCGAAAGCATCCCGGCCGGACAGAAGGTCACCTACAACTACCGGCCCCTTCCCGATCTGTTTAACCTTTCTGAAAGCGGGCTTTTAACAGGGCAGGTAAATACGGATGATTTTATTTACGACCTTTCATTCCGTGTAACTGATAAAACAGGGATATCAGCCATAAAAACCCTGCAGCTTACCCCTGGCCCTTATCTTTATTTTACCGTTCACGGAGGCAGTGATGATAAACTAGAATACGGGGATACGGTGACACTTGACCTGGAAATTAAAAACGGGTCAGCGGCAACGATTTCCAATGCCGTTCTTGAGATGTCGACTGATGATCTTTTCCTTGATATTACTGATGATTTTTGCAATCCGGGAACCCTGGCACCCGGCCAGGCGATCGTTATCCCGGAGGCATTCCGTTTTATTGTTTCACTGGATGTGCCTGACCTTCGCGACCTGTTGCTGGAGCTTTTCCTTACCTCATCGGAAAACACCTGGCATAAGGACCTGGTGCTGAAGGCAAATGCCCCGGATGTCAGGATAAGGCAGTTTTTTATTGAAGATGATGACGGGAGGCTCGATCCGGGAGAGACCAGGCCCCTGATGATCACGCTGCTGAACAACGGGCATGCCGCTATCGACGGCCTGTCCGCTGAGCTCGTACCGCTTGACCAGGAAGTGGTCATCCTTGAGGATCCGCTGCAGCAATATGGCACGATCGGAAAAGGCGCATCGGTGACTAGGTCGTTCATCCTTCGTGCGGACGAATCCACGCCAAACGGTTTTATCGCACATTTCGTCATTAATGTAGACTCGGAGCAGGGGCTGCAGTGGCAGGATTCCATCAGCCTGAAGATCGGGAAGACCCCGGTCCTGGTAATTGATATGGACCCCAATTTCCATTCCGGTCCGGTGATCTACGCCTGGCTGAACGAACTCGACGTGCTGGCTGAGTACGATTATACCCTACCGGGAAAGACCGAAAACTTCCAGTCGATTTTTTTATGCCTTGGCTATCATAATTCCAATCACGTCCTGACTTTAGGAGAAGGCACTCGCCTTGCCGAATATCTTGATGATGGCGGAAGGCTTTATATGGAAGGCAGGAAGACCTGGTACGAAGATCCGGGGACGCCTATCCAGCCTAAGTTTTCAATAAATACATTGCAAACGGTCGGTATTTATGATACAATTAACGGGGTTGACGGCAGTTTTACCCAGGGCTTCAGCCTTGAAAATAATGCCGTCACTCCGTTCAGCTTTTATGGCATGGAACCGGCCGGGACAGCTTTCAGCATCCTGAAGGATAACAGCACATTGCAATCCTGTGCCATTGCCTATGATGAAGGGGCCTACAGGACGATCGGTGCCATTTTCGAACTTGGCACCCTGGCCGGAATTGAACCGGAAGATACAAGAGAATTGCTGGTTAAATACCTTGAGTTCTTTGGTGTTGACGTGGAGCCGGTGGGGATTGGGGACGATAAGACAGTAAGACGGGAGGACGGGAAGACGGGAGAGTTGGAGGTGTGGCCGAATCCGGCGGGTGAGCAGTTGGCGGTCGGCGGTCGGCGGTCAGCAGTCGGATTTTCGATATATGATCTATCCGGCCGGAAGTTGATGGAATTTGAAGATATTTCTTCCTTTCCTTTTACTATTGATATTTCAAATCTTTCACCGGGGATGTATGTGCTGCGGATCACGGGAAATGGCGGGCTTTCTGAGTCAGTGAAGTTTCTGAAAGTTGCACAGTAACCTCTGTGATTCTCAGTGTCACTCTGAGTACTCTGTGGTGACCCGATGGCTATTCACCACGGATTACACAGATTTACACAGAGAAACACAGATTGTTCTTCCATCACCCCACCACTTCACCACTTCACCACTCCACCACTTCACCACCCCAAAAACTTTTCTTCCGATTAATTGTTATTTTTGCAA
Source organism: uncultured Bacteroidales bacterium (assembly GCA_964371595.1). GTDB lineage: Bacteria > Bacteroidota > Bacteroidia > Bacteroidales > JAGOPY01 > JAGOPY01. The sequence goes on from CAYJNJ010000002.1 coordinate 8,659, forward strand.
CCAATAATTCCGGTCTTATGAAAAAATTATTCCCTCTTATTGCACTTGTCCTTTTTCTTCCTTTTCTTATCTCCCAAAAACCCCCCAGGAATGGCGACAAGCCTTACGTGGAAGGGCAGATCATGATCAAGCTCTATTCCGATCTTCCTTATAGCCAGGACCAGATGCTGAACAAAGTCATTGAAGATTTTCAGCCTGCCGGAATCGGGATGATCCAGAAATTATCTGACAGGATTGATATTTTCCTGCTCAGCTACGATCCTTCACTGGTTGATGATGACAGGATACTGGAAGACCTCAGGTCCCATCCTTTTGTAGAACTCGCCCAGTTTAACCACTTCATCCAGCAACGCGCCCTTTACCCTAACGATGCCGACTTCCCCCTGCAGTGGAATATGCATAACACAGGGCAGAACAGCGGCACCCCCGATGCCGACATTGACGGCCCGGAGGCCTGGGAACTTGGCACTTCAGGCGTAACTGCCACCGGCGATACCATTATCGTTGCTATTGTTGACGACGGCTTTGACCTGGAACATGAAGATATCAGCTTCTGGAAGAATTATCATGAAATCCCGGATAATGGGGTTGACGATGATAGTAACGGATATATTGACGATTATGACGGATGGAATTCGTGGAATAATTCCGGCGAACTGGTGGAAAAAGACCACGGCACCCATGTAAGCGGGATCGCCGCTGCCATTGGAAATAACGGCACAGGTGTAACGGGTGTGAACTGGAATGTAAAGGTGCTCCCCGTGGTGGGTTCTGCAACGGTTGAATCGATTGTAGTTGCCGGTTACGGCTATCTGCTTGAAATGCGTGCATCGTATAATGAAACGGATGGGGATGAAGGCGCATTTATCGTTTCCAATAACTGCTCATTTGGCGTAAATAACGGGTTTCCGGAAGATTTCCCGATCTGGGGGGCGATGTATGATTCATTGGGCATGGTGGGTATCCTAAGTGCAGGCGCTACCGCAAATGCCGACTGGAACATCGACGAGGTCGGAGATATCCCCACCGCTTTTACCAGCGAATTCCTGATCACGGTTACCAATACCGATAAAGATGATGAGAAGAGCCAGTTTGCCGGCTACGGCCTGACGACGATCGACCTGGGCGCCCCGGGCACACAGGTCTGGTCGACAAGGATAGCCAATGACTACGGATACAAGACCGGTACCTCGATGGCGGCGCCGCATGTGACCGGTGCCGTTGCCTACATGTTCTCGGTAGCTGATGAAAATTTTATGACACAATATCACAATGATCCTGCCGGCATGTCGCTGGTCATTAAACAATTTTTGCTCGACGGGGTGGACCCGGTTACTTCCCTTCAAGGGAAAACCGTAACCGGCGGAAGGCTGAATATATACAATGCCGCCTGGATTATGCAGAATCCTGCCGTTACCTTCGACCCGTTGAGTGTCCTGATGGTCCTGCCACCTGATGAACAGGACAGCGCTACCCTGGCATTCACCAACAATTGGGATTTTGATCTCAATTACTCATTCTCCTACCCTGCGCCGCTCGACTGGATGAGCCTCAGCGGACCGATTTACGGCAACCTTGGCCCATTTGAAACCCGCAATATTAATATACACTTCAACTCCGATGGATACCCGTCAGATACTTTGTTAACTTATCTCACTTTCACCTTTGGAATTGACGGACAGATGCACATCCCGGTGCACTTTTTCGTGGATCCCGACGTGGGAGTGGAAGAGCAGGGAGGCATGGAAGCAGGGAAGCAGGGAGGCATGGTGGTTTGGCCGAACCCCTGCAGCGGAATGTTGAATGTTGAAGGTTTAATGTTGAATGAGGGTAAGGATTATTCAATTTTCATTTACAATACAGCCGGTCATCAAATACATGAAATAGAATTATCACCTGGACAGAAAAATCTGAGAATTGATGCTGAATCTTATAAACCTGGAGTTTATTTTCTGATCTTAAAAGAAAATAAGCAAATAATTAATACCAGCAGATTTATCAAATTGAATTAAATAAGTTCCCGAATTCAACATTCAACATTCAACATTCAACATTAATTCGCCAGCCAGTCTTCCGGGTTCAGCAGGGTTTTCGATTGCCAGAGCTCAAAATGAAGTTCCGTTTTTGAATCGGCGCTATTTGTAAAAACGGTTCCGATCTGTTGTTTGGTGCTAACCTTCTCCCCTATCTTCACGCTTACTTTATCGAGGTTGGAATAGACCGAAAGGAATTCGCCATGACGGATGATCACGACATTGTTATTGTTCGGGACGTTCATTACGCGGGTTACCACACCGCTGAAAATGGCGCGGGCCGTTGAACCAGGTTCTGTTAAAAGGTCGATCCCGTTGTTGCGCGTTTTGACGTTTTTCAGCACCGGGTGGGGATGTTCCCCGTATGTGCTGGAGATAATTCCTTTTTCAACGGGCCAGGGTAGTTTGGCCTTGTTGCTAAGAAAATTATCGGAAATGATCTTTTCTTCAGGGGTAAGTGCAAAAAGCCCTGATTTCAATGCGACGCCGCCGGTTTTACTCGCCCGCTCATTTGCCAGCCTGATCTCCTCGGCAATAATTTCCTGGATGGCATTCTGAAGCTTTTTCGCTGCCGCTTCCTTTTCCTTCAGCGTCTTCTGAAGCTCCTTTTCCTTTTTCGAAAGCGACTGCACCGACTTATTCTTTTCTTCCCTCTCGACGGTCAATTGCTCACGCTGCCGTTGTTCTGTCGTGAGTAGCTGGTTCTTCTCGCCTTTAATAAGGGCCAGTTCTTCCATCTTGATTTCGAGCCTTTTCTGCTTGATCTGGATAAGTAAAGCCTGCTGGTGCCTGTATTCATTATAATATTCAAAGTATTTCAAGCGTTGGTAAGCTTGGTTGAAATCTTCAGAAGAAAAAATAAAGATCAGCCTGTCGTAAAGATTTTTATTCTTGTAGGCATAATAAATCATTTTTGCGTATTCATCTTTCAGGCTCTGAAGGTCCTTTTCAAGAAGGTTGATGCTGTCCTGGGCTAGCGTAAGCTGGTAATCGACCACCTGCACCTCGCTGCTGATCGTACTGATCAGCTTTTCCCGCTGGCCGATCTTTTTATTCAGGATGACGACCTCATTTAACGAGCTTTTCCGGGTTTCGCGGGTTTGCTCCAGTAATTTATTGGTATATTCGATTTCCTCCTCGACCTTTTTCTTGTCCTGCTCAAGCTTTGCCCGGTCTTTCTGGGCAAAGGCTGCAGCACCATGACATAAAACAATAACAAGGATAAAAATTATTTTTTTCATTATTAATCTACCCGCTATTTGGCCACAAAATCACGAAAACACTAAAATTCACAAAAAAAAATAACAAATTGAAAAAATTTATTTAATCCTCTGGTAACTTTCCGGTATTGTGAACGGGAAAGACAACGCTTCGCCAAGAGTAACTTTAGTGTAGCTGACCTTCATCTTAACTACATCTTCAGCCATGATTTCAAATTGTACCGAAGAAGGGTATCGCTGGCTGTCGAGCTGGATGAAATCCCCGTAGCTTGCCTGCAGCTTCCTGTTATCCTTCATATATTCCTTTACGTCTGTCCTCGTAATTTTGAATAATTCGGGATTAAGCCAGATATTCTGCAATAGGATGATGGGATCATTGCTGGCTTCTTCAGCCTCCTTCCTCATTTTCCTCCGGCCGGTGGTGGATAGTTTATATTCAAGGTTATCGATGGATGCGCGGAAAGAATTGGTTTCATAAAACTGGAAGTCATTCCCCAGGAGAAGCGATTGCAGGATATCGTAATCGATGTTGATCTTCAGGAATTCCGCAACCAGTACATAATCCCCGGAAAAATATTCTTTGTTGAACCTGTTGAAGTATTTAACCGAATCATTGGAAATAGCCATCCGGAACATTTCAATGCCCAGGGCAGGCGTAACACTGATCCAGATCAGGCTGTCCCTGCGGATCCTGATCTGTCCTTTAAAATCGTTCGAGCTCTTCTTATCGGTATAATTGGCATCGAATTTTATAGACACCCAATCGGACCGGAGCTCATTCTCCTTCAGTTTTGTATAGAGGTATTCCGGCCCTTCTTCCTTAAGCGGGGCCTTGATTAGCGGCCTGGTTGATTTACAGGCCGACAAAAGTGAAATACCGGCTACCGCAATGATAACCATTCGTAAAAATCTATTCATAATATGTTTTATCGTGCACCTTTCTTTCCAAAAACTCTGATCCCTTACCTGCTTTCTCGGCTTTTTCCCAGTATTTTACCGCTTCTTTTTTGTCGTCAAGCTTCCACATCACATCACCTAAATGTTCCAGCACCACAGCACTTTCCTCACCTGCCTCAATAGCTTTCTCAATCCATGTCTTTGCTTCTGCATATTTCTCCATCCTGAATAATACCCAACCGTAAGTATCAAGGTAAGAACTGTTGTCCGGCTCAATTTCAACCGCTTTCTTTGCCATCTGTTCCGCTTTATCCAGGTTGGTGCCGCGCAGCGAAAGGTAATAGGCGTAATTATTCAGCACAAGGATGTTATTGGGCTCGATCTTCAGGACCTTTTCATAAGCTTCATCCGATTTCTCGTGATCTTCAAGCCTGAAATAGGTATCCCCGAGATAAGAATAGAACTGCGCCAGCATTTTATCATTTCCGACAACAAAATTTGCCCCGTTCCTGAAATATTTTGCAGCAGCTTCGAAATTTTCCAGCTCGAAATTTGATGCCCCGGCAAAAAGATACAGCAAAGGCTGGTCCGGGAAAAGCTCAAGTGCCCTTGCACTCAGGCCGGCCATAGCATGGGTATCGTTCAGCTCCGATTCGACAAATAACAATTGTTCCCAGATCAGGTACTTTGTGCTGTCGATGCTGATCACTTTCAGGAAGGCATCCCTTGCTTCTTCATAACGCTTATCCTGCACCAGGAAATCGGCATAGATCGAATAGGCTTTAGGATCGTTGGGGTGTGCCTGGATCATTAATGCCGACAGTTCGAAGGCTTCCACCTTGTAATCGTTATAGATTTCATTAACCGAATAATAAGCCAGCAGGATGCTCACTTTCGAATCGATGTCAAGGTTCGGGTTAGCAAAGCCGGCTTTGAGGTACTCGAGGGATTTGTCCCTGTCGCCACTTTTGCGGTAATAATCGGATAATGAAATGTTGATATAGGGGTTGCCGGGGTCAAGTTCAAGGACCTTGTTGTAGATTTGCAGCGCTTCATCGTACATGCCGCTGGTCATATACAGCTCGGCCAGCATTTCGAGGTAACGGGGCTCATCGGGGAAGGCCGAAGAGAGCTTTTGCATCTCTTCGATGGCTTTTTCCGGCTTACCCATCATGATATAGATCTTCTCTTTCTGGACCGAGATATCCTCATTCACGCCAAGCTTCTGCTCCAGGTTATCGTAAGCTTTGACCGCATTTTTGTAATCGTTGTTATAGATATGGTTCAAGGCTTTGTCCTGGTAATATTCGATATTATCGGGATCGGCGGCCAGGAGCTCGTCGATGATCTTCCCCGCCTCCTGGTATTTGCCCTGCGCCTGGTAAAGACGGATCAGCAGCACCTTATACCATTTATTTGCAGGATCGGCGGCGGCAGCCTGTTCCGCGTAAACAAGCGCATCGTTTACCTGGCCCTGGTCTGTGTAAATATTTGCAAGCTCATACATTGCAGCCGCATCACCCGGATCCAGCTCAATGGCTTTTTTATATAATTCAATGGCTTTTTCATAGTTCCCTATGATCTTTTGCTTGGAAGCCTCGTAGTAAGTTTCGCGGTTCTTGGAGATAGCGGCCGGCTGGGTGATGGATTCCTGGGCGGTGAGACTGTAGGACTGTAAGACTGTAAGAAGAATGATCAGTTGGACAGTTCCGGGGGATTTAAATATTTTCTTCAAGATAAAGTCAATTAGAGATGTGAAACTATTTTGTGCCTGTATGACCGAAGCCTCCTGCGCCACGGGTGGTCTCCTTCAGTTCTTCAACCTGGATCCACTCGGCCTTTTCATGGCGTGCGATGATCATCTGCGCTACTCTTTCGCCATCTTCAATAACAACGATATCCTGTGAAAGGTTTATGACGATGAGTTTTATTTCGCCACGATAGTCGGCATCGATGGTCCCGGGGGTGTTGACAAGGGAAATGCCCTTTTTCAGCGCCATACCGCTGCGGGGGCGGATCTGGGCCTCAAAACCGATGGGCAGTTCGATAAACAGGCCGGTAGGGATTAACGTACGTTCGAGGGGTTTTAGTGTAACGGGCTGAGCGAGGCTGGCGCGGAGGTCCATTCCGGCAGATGCAACGGTTTCATATGACGGAAGAGGATGCTTTGATTGATTGACGATCTTGATATTCACGGGGATGATTTATAAGGCTGCAAATTTAGGGTTTATTTCTCACAGATTCACACAGATTACAGGCACAGATGAACACAGATCATATCTGAGAAAATTCCATCCAATCTTATTAAAGGCACACGAATGACACGAATTTATACGAATGAACACGGATTTTTTTGAGTTAGCGATATTGTTTTAAATTTTGAAAATGTCCTGAAATCTTTCGACCATTTCTATGGTCACAATTTGTGACCTTAAAGCCGAATACTTAAATCCGCTTTAATTTGTAGCAACTATATTATTCTTAACTTTGATATGTTAGAATTGTTTTCGGCTCATTTACCAAACCAGCTCCAAATATGAAAACGTTATTGTATCTCTTTATTCTATGTTTATGGCCCTGTGTTTTCTTCGGACAAATTCAGCTTGATTACGAATGGACTCTCCAGACCGGCGGTGCCGATGATGACTATGTGGAAGGATTAGACCAGGATAGTAATGGAAATTTATATTTTTTCGTTGAAACCACATCCCCTTCAATAAACATATCTGATTCTGCTTTTTACGGAGCCGGGTTGTATGTGATAAAACTGGATTCTTTGGGAACATTGATCCGGAAAACACATATCTCCTGTACGGATTATATAGCAGCTATGACAATGCATCTCACACAGGATAATGATGTTTACATTATGGGCTGGTTCAGGGACACGGCTTATTTCGAACAGCAAATGGTCGTTGATACTTCCGCAGCCGGAGTCAGTTTTTTAGCCAAAATTAACCCGGAAGGGTATTTTGAATGGGTCACCATCGCTTATCATGCCCCACAATTCGTTGCATATCAAATGTTTGTCGACTCCGAAGAAAACATCTACCTGACCGGAATAAATGAAAATACCTATATGCTCATCGGTAATGATACAGTCTATTCCCTTTGTGGAGAACATAATATGCCTGTAGTGAAATATGATTCCACCGGGTCACCGGTTTGGGGAATATTAGCTTCGGGAGAGTTTCTGATACGGGGTATAGATATTGCCATGGATCCATTCGGAAACCTTATAGTCATGGGCGATTATCATGGCGATAAGCTTTTTTACAATCAGGATTCAATCGTGCCGGAAACACAGGAAAACCTGTTGTTGGCTTCCGTAAATCCTTATGGTTATTTTAACTGGCTGAAAATATATGGTTATGAAGATAGTGTGTTCCCATGGAGCATTGCCTTGGACCTTGATGGAAATATATATTTAACCGGACGTATGGAAGGTGACCTATATTTAAATGGAGATACCATTAATGTCTTTGGCTTTTTTCAACAATTTGGTATTTTAAAATTTTCTCCCAACGGTATATTTGATTGGCTTGTAGCGAGCGAGCCTCCCCAGTACCCTGCTGGTGAGTCGGAAGGATTTGACATCACTTTTTCTGATGAGGGCAGTCTCCTGGTGACCGGTATCTTTAATTATATGATGGATATCGGTGATTTTTCGCTTATTACAGATCCATACGGAATATATTTTGATAACTTTTTAGTTGAAATCAGCGCTGAAGGAGAAGTTTTATCAGCTATGAAACTTTATGGCCATACCTACACAAACGATTATTCAAAAAGAAGGATCATGGCAGTCGGAAATAATATCTACTATTGCGGCTTCTTCACCGGTTCTGGAAATTTTGGAAATCAAAATCTAGCAAGTTTTGGTTATATAGATAATTTTATTTCGAAATTGATAGTCTCAAATGTGTCAATTAAGGAACCTGCCGGCTTGTTTCCAGATAATATCAATATTTACAGCCATCCCGGCCGTATTTTCATCAAAAATCTTTCAGAAGAAAAGAATTACAAAATCGAAGTCCTGAACCTTTCCGGTCAATTGGTTTATCAATCAGAAGTCAGTGGAGCCCAGGAATCATCATTTTCGCCAAACCTGGGCGAAGGGATTTATTTGGTTTCAGTGAAAAATGCTGAGGAAATGTTTGTGAGAAAAATTCTTATCAGGAAATGAGCTGAAAGCAAGATAAAAATCCGCGTAAATCCGTCGCATCCGTGTCATCCGTGTGCTATTATGCTTCACGGCAACCTTAAAAGACAGCCTTAAACTCCCGTCTTTCTTTGTAAACCACGATGACCATAAAAACCATCAGCAGGATAAAATTGATTACCAGGGATAAGGCCCCACGCTCAACCGGCATGAAGTAGCTGATCAGGAACAGTGTAACCGACATTAGTGTATAGAACCCTATGCGGCCAAGCTGGTAGCTGATCCGGTAATATTTCTGTCCCCAGTAATAAGACAGTATGACCATAAGAATGTAAGCTGAAAGGTGGCCCCAGGCAGCGCCGAGGTATGAGAAACGCGGCACCAGCAGCACGTTCATGAGGATGGTGACCACTGCCCCGGAAAGGCCGATGTAAGCCCCGAAGCGGGTCATGTCGTTCAGCTTGTACCAGATCGACAGGTTGAAGGTGATGCCGAGCAGAAGGTTGGCCATCAGCACGATGGGCAGGATAAAAAGCCCTTCCCAGTAATCAGGGCCGATGAAGTATTTGACCACGTCGGCGAAGAGCGTCACACCGAGGAAGATAAACAGGCCGAAAAGGATGAAGTACTTCATCACGTCGGCGTAGACCTGTTTGGCGTTTTCTTCCTTTTTCTGTGCGAAGAAGAACGGTTCAGCGGCATAGCGGAACATCTGGATAAAGAGGGTCATCAGCACCGAGAGTTTGTAGGCGGCTCCATAGATGCCAAGCTGGCCCATGGCGTAGGCTTCAGGGTTGGGTTCCCCGGGCGGTACGACAAGCAGGTATTTGAAGATGATCTTGTCGGCTACCTCGTTGACCATACCCGCCAGTCCCACGATCAGCAAGGGGAAAGCATAAATAAGCATGCGGCGCAGCAGGCCTTTGTCAAGGACAAGCTTCACGCTGAAAAGGTCGGGCAGGAGCATCAGCAGCATGACCACGCTGGAGACCAGGTTAGCGATGAAGGCATAGCCTACGCCGATTGAAGGGTCGTACACAATGTCCACCCAGGAATCCGGGTTCTGAGCAAGCATTTTCGGGGCGAGCCATAGGAAGAAAAAATTCAGCCCCACGTTAACCGCCACACTGATTATCTTGATGACCGAAAAGCGAAGCGCTTTGTTTTTCTTACGCAGGTAAGCAAAAGGTATTGCAGTAAAAGCATCGAGCGCTACGATGACAGCGAACATCATGATGTATTCGGGATGATCGCCGTACTTAATAAGGCTGGCGATGGGCTGGTTAAATAAAACAACCAGCAATACGAATAAAGAAGAGGAGACAAGGAGACTGACGACTGATGTACTGAAGACTTTTTTCGGCTCAGGTTCTTTTTCGGCGAAGCGGAAGAAAGCCGTTTCCATACCGTAAGTCAGTAGCACCAGCAGGAAAGCCATGTAGGCGTAAAGTTCAGTGATGACGCCATATTCGCCGGTAATGAAGATGCGCGTATAGAATGGCGTCAGCAGGAAATAGTTCAGCAGTCGCGGAACGATCGTTCCCATTCCATAGACCAGCGTTTGCCCGGCGAGTTTCTTGAGCGGATTCAATGCAGGATGTTTGCAGGGGTAAAAGTAGGAAAAAGTCGTCAGTCTTGAGTCGTCAGTCGTCACAAGTTAGTAGTCGTCTTTGACGAGTGGATGATAACAAACAAGCCGGAAATTTTATTAATTTAGGTTTTTATTGGCATAACCATTATCACATGATGCAAACTGGAGAAAAAATAAAAACCGGGATGGCATTGACAAAGCTTTATAATGAATTTTTTAGCAGCGAAAAGGCTGGCGGTTTAATTTTAATTTTTGTAACCATACTTTCCCTTGGCATTGCAAATTCATCATGGCAGACACATTATATCAATTTTTGGCATCTTGATCTGGGGGGGCACCCGATTGTTCACTGGATCAATGATGGATTAATGACAATATTTTTTCTTCTTATCGGTCTGGAGCTGGAGCGGGAGATTTACCGGGGAGAGCTTTCCGATATCAATAATGCAACATTACCAATCTTTGGAGCCATCGGCTGAATGATTGTTCCTGCAGGAATATTTTTACTATTTAACTTCGGGACAGAATCACAGGCAGGAGCAGGAATCCCAATGGCAACCGACATCGCATTTGCAATTGGTATTTTATCATTATTAGGAAATCGCATTCCACCATCGTTAAAAATTTTCCTGACCGCCTTAGCTGTAATAGATGATCTGGGAGCAATCATAATTATTGCGATTTTCTATACGACATCATTGGCCTTCATGAACTTGTTTATTGCATTAGGAATTTTTGGTGTACTTATTATATTGAACCGGTTAAAAGTTTACAACCTGGTTCCATACATAATTGGAGGCGTAATTATGTGGTATTTTATGCTGCATTCAGGAGTGCACGCCACCATAACCGGTGTTATGCTGGCATTTGCTATCCCCTTTGGCAAGAGCGAAGAAAAATCGCCGTCCTATATTCTTCAGCACTTTTTGCACAACCCCGTTGCCTTCTTCATTTTGCCATTATTTGCCCTGGCCAATACGTGCATTGCACTTGACGACAACTGGTATAACGGAATAGGTCAATCCGGCAGCATCGGAATTATCGCAGGTCTTGTGATCGGTAAACCATTAGGTATCTGGCTATTCTCATTTATTGGTGTTGGCATAGGCCTCTGCAGGTTGCCCGGTGACCTGAAATGGAAAAATATTATCGGAGCAGGATTTCTGGGAGGTATAGGATTTACCATGTCAATTTTTATTACTCTTCTTGCATTTGACAATTTCGATTTAATAGACAAATCTAAAATAGCAATACTTGTGGCCTCAGTAATAGCAGGGATAATTGGATTTATCTTTCTCAGGCTAACATTAAAGAAAAGTCCCGAAAATCAATAACGGGAAAATGTTACACCATGAGGAATTTTTTTAACTTGCATGCTTATATGAACTCATAAAGTGGCATCCCGGATAATAAAAAAATTATTCTTTTTTTTATACCCTTTGATATTAGCTGGTTTATGGGTCCTATCCTTCCAACCTGCCCATTGCCAGAAGCTTATTGAAAGCCGGCAAACCAGTTATCTTACCTACATCTATAAACTCACCGACAAGGAAGCAAAGAAGATCTATAGAAATGAACTCTGGGGAGTTGACCCGTCTTTTTTTCATACTCTTGTCGATTCATTTCCGACCTATAGCAAATATACAGGCACGCTTCTGCCAGGCCATTATCTTAAAACATATTCTGAAAAAAATAAACAAAAATATTCAATCACTACAGTACAGCATTTTGATGTATTCATCCTTAATAACAATACGGATCTATGTTTACAAGTGTATGACAGTTCGGGGAACCCGGTTACCGATGCAGGTGTCAGGATCAGGGGCAAAAAAGTACGCTTCAATGAAGAAACCCAGACTTACCGTGACAAAAAATCGAACCGGAAGGGGGTGCTGGAAGTAAGCTATGATGGATTTACTGCCTATTATGACCTTGTAAGAGATCACAATAATTCAGGATTCAGAAGAGGTTCGCGGACTGTGCTTTACTCCACCCCTGTCAAATACGTCTGGATCCCTGTTAAATTTATTATTCTCCTTCCAATTGACGCCGTCAGGTCGCTGGTTTATTGGTACCCATTCGGGACAATTAACCGGACACAGCATTTCTTTGCCAGATCATATCACAGTATAGCCTGTATATTTGATAGTTATGATTGTGATTCTTACCACGATAAGAGGTTTAAACTTAAGCATACTGGCTATATCGTATTTAATAAACCAAAATATCTGCCGGGAGATACGGTAAAATTCAAGGCTTTTCTGTTAACAAATAAAGGCAAGCCGATAGATAAGCCGATTGAAGTTGTTCTCAATTCTGGTAATAAAGATTTTAAGCTTTTTGATCTGTCTCCTTACCGGAAAGGAGGGTATACCGGTGAATTCTACCTGCATGATTCGCTTGAAATGCAGCTTGATAAATACTACTATCTGACACTTCAGCACAAAAATTGCAAACATTATTTAAACGGCAATTTCAGATATGAAGATTATGAACTGTCGAAAAACAAACTTACGTTACGGACCGAAAGCCAGGATCACTACAGGAATAAAGAAGCCAGCCTGTATATAAAAGGCACTGATGAGAATGACCTGAACCTCCAGGATGCGCGCATAGAGATCCTTCTGAAACCCGATTCAATCTCTGAATATTTTGCCAGGCGGGTATTTATTCCTGACACTTTGCTTTTCCATCAGAAGAAACTGGAGCCGGGCGGCGAAACCCTGGTCCTGCTGCCGGATTCTGCCTTTCCGGAAGCTAATTTCAAATACAAAGTATTGGTTAAGTTATATACATCTGACAACGAAGTTACAGAACAAAGCACCGGGGTATATTATTATCATTTTTCCGAAGAATTTAACATGGAAGTATTGGATGATTCCATTCAATTCTTCTATGTAAAAAATGGAGAGCCTGATTCGACAACTGCAACGATTGGGGCAAGTGACAATTTAGGAAATGCCTCTCTTGTTTATGAAGGCGTTCTCCCTGGCAAGATCAGCTTAAATCCATACTTTTCAAGATATACGATCAAATCCGACAGCCTGTCGGAAACGATTTCCCTATCTTCTTTTCCTGCGTTATTACAATGCTTTTCGGCAAGGACCTGCGACTCGGTTTTTATTCATGTTGATAATCCCAGGGGGGTGCCTTTCACTTATGATATTTACAGGAAAAATGAGCGCATATTTTCCGGTTTTGAAGATTCCTTGAACCTGAAGCTAAAATCAGGTTCAAAGCAGAATTATTATCTATCAGTTAGGTATATCTGGGGTGGGGTAGTTAAAAACGAGACTTACCGGATCCCCTTGAATGACAAGGAGCTTTCGATTTCCGTCATTCAACCCGGAATTGTTTATCCCGGGCAAAAGTCGCAGATCGAATTACTTGTAAAGGATTATAAAGGAAAAGCCGTGGAAGGCGTTGATCTGACGGCCTTTGCCCTTACAAAAAAATTCAATTATGCGCCACCGGAGCTGCCTGAAACCGGGAAGAACAGAAAAGACAAAGCGCTGATTAATAATTTTGATTTGAATAAGATTGAAACCAGGGCCATTCAAGGCTTCGACCTTGATTACGAAGCCTGGAAACTGCTGGCAGGGATCGATTCCATTGAATATTACAGGTTCAGTTATCCCGGGAATTCTATTTACCGTTTTGAATATCAACCTGCTGATTCCCTTACCCAGTTCGCCCCCTTCGTTTTTCACGAGGGTAAAATGCAAGATATCCATGTAATCTATGTCGACAGCAAACCTGTATATTTCAGCTGGTCGACAAATTTCCAGCCCTATTCTTTTAAGATAAAAAGCGGGTATCACCAGGTTAAGCTCAGGACCGGCGCAAGAAATATTACCATCGACAGCCTTTATTTCCCGGCTGGTAATAAACTGATTTTTAGTTTAAATGAAGATTTTGTTGATGATAATGTCAAACATGAAATTGCAAAATCTGAACTTAGTGCGTGGGAACAAGGTTTGCTTTACAAGTACATTTTGCCATACAGGAATTCTTTCGGAGAACGGTTTGCTTACATAGAAGGCAACGACAATATTCAGCTCCTTACACCCAATAGTCAGAATAACCGCTGGGGAAATGTTGCCGGTCCTTTTTCAGGCCAGCTCACTTTTCAACTGATGGACAGTTATTCAACGAGCTTTACTTATGAGCCATTCTTTGAATATGAATTTGCCCCGGGCCTGCTGAAAATGCGTACCCTCGAAGAAACGCGGTATCCCAGGTTCCTGGGTTCTTATCACAATGAAATCGCATTAAATGACCTGGCGCTGACGAAGAAGTCGATTGACCGGAGGTGGGCTGCTTATCTTGATTTGAAAAGATATAATAATGCAAGATATTATAATCCCAGTGTATCTCCGGCCGGGACCGGCAGATTACTGATCAACCGGACAACCCAGGCAGGGCAACAAAACGAGTTCCCTCTTAATATTCTGGTTTTCAGGTGCGATGATGCGGAGTTTTTACGAATCTACCCCGGAAACACAAGCACGATTTACTCTTTGCGGGAAGGGTACCACAAGCTCCTTTTCTTCTATCCCGGCTCAAAATATTATATTGAAGATTCGGTTTTAATTCACAAAGATGGCTTGAATTACCTGGAGACATGGGTGCCGCAGGAATTTATCAAGGATACTTTCAGTTTGTATGTCAGCCGGCTGATTGAAGAAAATATTTTCAAGCCTGCCCCCTACTCTTATCAAGAAAAGAATGAAACCAGGGAGATCTATAGACAATACCAGAATCAATATCAATATACCGGTGAGGGGTATTATGTTGAAGGAATTATTACCGATGCGTCAACCGGCGAAGCTTTACCTTTTGTCAATATCGTCGTTAAAGGATATAATTACGGGACAAACTCTGATTTCGACGGTAAGTTTAAACTGAAAGTCCCGGTTTTCAGTACCTCCCTCTTATTCACATATATTGGTTACGATCCTTTAGAAATACAATTAGATAACCGGGAAGTTATCAATGTAGCGCTAAAAGCCAGCAGTATGAGCCTACAGGAAGTTGTGGTTACATCATACTCGATACCACGTATGAAAGCCAGTCTGGCATATTCCGTCGGTGGTGTAATTTATGAGGACGCAATTAGTTCGGAGGTATCAGTACAATACATGAGAGGTGCCATGGCTTCGTTGCCAGGTGTAGCCGGCGTACAGGTACTGGAAACATCCAGTAGGGACCCGCTATTGATAACGCAGGATATGGGCCGGATGGATAAAGGGGCGGTTTACGACGACGATTTTTTCCAGGCTGCGTCAGGTTCATCTTCGATCAGGGATAATTTCTCTGATTATGCATTCTGGGAGCCTGTTTTGATCACAGACAAGGACGGAAAGGCAGGTTTTGACGTGACTTTTCCGGATGATGTAACCCGGTGGGAAACTTTTTACCTGGCCATGACCGACAGGCAGCACGGACAAACCCAAAGCCGGATAAATTCTTATAAGCCGCTGATGGCGCAATTGTCGGTGCCGAGGTTCCTGGTCAGTTCAGACACTGCCTTTGCCATTGGCAAGGTCCTGAATTACACCCCGGATACGGCTGACGTAAAGACCAGCTTTGAAATAAACGGGGAAACCCGGGTTTCGCTTGACCGGCCCTGTGTTGACGTCTTGCTTGACACGCTGCTGATCACGGCCATGGATTCCGTCACAGTAACTTATTCACTCGAAAAACCGGATGGCTATTTCGACGGCGAAACAAGGGATATCCCGGTTTTCCCTATTGGGCTTGAGGAAACCAGGGGGAATTTTTATGTGCTCGACCATGATACAACGCTGAAGGTATTTCCTGACACTGCCCTCGGAGAAGTAACCCTGTACGCTAAAGCCGATATCCTTGAAGTGATTGAAGATGAAATCAATCATGTGGTAAATTACCGTTATTTATGCAATGAGCAAATCGCATCAAAATTAAAAGCACTCCTTTCCGAAAGGAATATCACCCTTAATAAAGGAATAAAATTCAGTAAGGAAAATGATATTGAGAAAATGGTCAGGCTATTGACAAAGGGCCAGGAGGAAAGCGGATTATGGGGATGGTGGAAAGGCAACAGGGAGATTGCATGGATCAGCCTGCATGTGGTTGAAGCCTTAGTCGAGGCTGAAAAGGCCGGTTTTAAGATGAATATAGATAAAGGAAAACTGATAGAGCAACTGGTCTGGGAGATGGAGAACTCAACTGGTTTTGATCACAAGTTAAGGATATTAAAGATCCTGCATCTGATCGGGGCCCAGGTCAGGTTCCAGGCATACATCACGGAACTCGAAAAACCAAGGTTCATGGATTTCAACGGGCTTCTGAGGATCATCGAATTAAAACAAGCATGCAAACTTGATTATGACCCGGATACGATCTTTGATTATCAAAAAAGCACCCTGTTCGGGGGTATTTATTTTTCGGATGCAGATAAAAGGCAGGACCTGCAGGTCAATGATATCCAGAACACCCTGATTGCTTACAGGATATTAAGAGCCGACTCTTCTGACCATACTGAAATCCTGCGAAAAATCCGGAACTACTTTTTTGAAAACCGGAATACTGGGTACTGGCGGAATACATATGAGTCGGCGCAAATCATCGAAACCATTTTACCGGATTTACTTGACGGAAAAGCTGGAGAAACAAAATCTTCCTTACTTATTCAAGGAGATATAAATGATACAATAAGCATTTTCCCATGGGAGATGAAAATCAACCCTGATCAACACATCGAAGTAACAAAAACCGGTGATTTCCCTGTTTATTTCACATCCTACCAAAGATACTGGAATAGCTCGCCTAAGGCTGTAAGCGGTGATTTTGCCATAACCACCAGGTTTGCCGGGGATTCCGACTCCTTCCTTACAGCCGGAAAGCAAACCAAGCTTTTTGTTGATGTGGTTATCAATAAAGATGCAAGGTATGTGATGATCAATGTCCCGATCCCCGGAGGTTGTTCTTATACCGAAAAGAAAAACAATTTTCGGAATGAAGCGCACCGGGAATATTTCAAGAACGAAACCGCAATATTTTGCGAAAATCTCTCTGAAGGCAGCTATACCTTTGAAATCAATCTAACGCCAAGGTATACCGGAACATATACATTAAATCCTGCAAAAATTGAGTTGATGTATTTCCCGACTTATGGTTCAAACAATGAATTGAAAAAAATCAGAATAAAAGAATAGACTTTAAATTTGATTAACTACTTAATACTCCTTTACGGGACTAATCTGACCAAACCATGGCAATTGAACACTCTAATGAAGAATTAATAAACCGGAATAACGGAATTGACCCTGATCCCTCGTCGGAGCCGGAAAGTATTCCGGCATCACCAAAGCAAACTTTTACTGATAAAATAAAAGACTTTTTCTCTTTTTTCAATCCATCGCAGGGGTATTTCATTACGCCCATCATCATGTATATCAATATTATCATTTTTATCATCATGGTGATAACGGGTGTGGACATGATGGAGCCGGATAATGAAAGCCTGCTTAACTGGGGTGCGAACTTCAGGCCCCTGACACTGGACGGTGAATGGTGGAGGCTGATTACAAACTGCTTCCTCCATATCGGTATCTTTCACCTGCTGATGAATATGTATGCCCTGATGTATATTGGGATCCTCCTTGAGCCGCTGATCGGGAAACTGAGGTTTGCGATAGCTTACCTGCTGACCGGGTTTGCAGCCAGCCTAACCAGCCTGTGGTGGAACGACTTAACTATTAGCGCCGGGGCTTCCGGAGCAATATTCGGAATGTACGGACTGTTCCTGGCCTTGTTGCTCACCAAATTAATTGATAAATCGGCCAGGAAAGAATTACTGACCAGTATCTCTATTTTTGTTGTCTATAACCTTGTTTATGGCCTGAAAGGCGGGATTGACAATGCGGCCCATATTGGAGGACTGATTAGCGGGTTGATCGTTGGTTTTGCCTTATACTCTGGTATTAAAAAGCCTGAAGTACCCCGGCTCACTTACCTTCCAATTGGTTTAATGGCTTTGCTTGTGGTAGCGACCACTTATTATTCACTCGCGCATATCTCTAATGATATTGCCAAATACGACCAGCGCATGAATGTATTTGTTACAAATGAATCGATGGCGCTTGAAGTATATCAACTGGCTGAAGATACCCCTGACGAAGTAATTCTCAAAGAAATTGAAAGCAGGGGGCTATATTACTGGAATCAAAATGTTAAATTAATTACTGAACTGGATCAGCTGGACCTACCCGATGAAATCCATGAAAGGAATAAGGTGTTATTAGAATATTGTAACCTTAGAATTAAAAGCTATGAGCTTATCTACAAAGCCATTGCGGAAGGGTCTGATCAATACTGGGACCAGCTCACGGATTATAATAACCAGATTGAGAAGCTCATCAATGACCTGACACAATAAAAATTTATATGAATTTCCCTTACTAAATAAAATCCATACCTGGATGCATTCAGGTTTTCGTTAACTTTTTAACCCTCTCTTTAAACCTTTCCACAGGATGTTTGTTTTAGAAAAAAACTGTTTGTATGGACAGGAAGAAATTTTTAAAGCAAGCCTTGCTGGCAGGAGCTGCCGGCGCTATGCTGCCGGCTGTTGTGAAAGCCGGAAGTTTCAGGCTGAAAAATTCCGACTATGACTTATTAATGGAGCAGGTCGGATTTAATCATTTACCTAATGTCGAGGATAAAACAATGAATACAATTTTGCATAAAGCAGGCACAAGAGGGCATGCCGATCATGGCTGGCTTAACAGCTATCATACTTTCAGCTTTGCAAATTATTATAACCCTGACCGGGTGCATTTCGGGGCATTAAGGGTATTGAACGACGATACAGTGGATGAAGGAAAAGGATTCGGCACCCATCCGCACGACAACATGGAAATTATCTCCATACCCCTGGAAGGTGACCTTGAACATAAGGACAGCATGGGGAACATCGCTGTTATAAAAGAAGGGGATGTACAGGTGATGAGCGCCGGCACCGGGATATTCCACAGCGAGTACAATAAAAACGCCGACAGGAAAGTAAAATTTCTGCAGATCTGGGTTTTTCCCGATAAAAAAGATGTGGAGCCCCGTTACGATCAGATTTCGCTTAAAGATATCGCAAGGAAGAATGAATTTTTCCGGATCCTTTCCCCTGACCCTGATGATATTGGCGTATGGATACACCAGGACGCATGGTTCCATCTTGGCGAATTCAGCGAAGGCATTTCAGCTGTTTACAAACTGAATAAGCCTGGTAATGGCGTCTATGCCTTTATCATCGACGGAGAAGCGGAAATCGAAGGTCAGAAGCTGGAAAAGAGGGATGGATACGGCATATGGGACATCGATGCCCTCAATTTCAAATCCATTACTAATTCTACAGTACTGCTGATGGAAGTACCGATGCTGATATAGCCGCAAGCCTCAAGCCACAAGCCTCATGCCTCAAGATGTAAGCATCAATTATTTTTTGGTTAATCGAATCATGGTGCTGGTTTGATCGGGAGGGTAATCGGCCCTGAATAGTGTACCATTAATTTCTATTTCGATATCGCCGTAAAAATCCAGATAAGTTGGCGGATTCCCCGTGTAATCCGCGAACGGGCCCCAGTCAAGGTCCATCGAATGCCAGGGATCGGTCTGTATTGTATCGGTAATACGCAATGAAACGTT
>CAYJNJ010000002.1:28255-108924 GCA_964371595.1 uncultured Bacteroidales bacterium
CTGCCTCATAAGTCAGGCAATCCCAGATAATGACATTATAATCGGGCAATGGATAATTGGCATGGTCGAAATGCATGCTCCAAACGGTATCGTCCACATCCCAGGTAAAGGTACCGGAATAGGCATATAATTTCCGGATATTGCCCGGGAGAGTGTCGTATGACTCAAGATTATACTGCTCAAAAACAACCCTGATCTTCGTATTTTCGAAAGGGGTGACAGTGGAAGGCGTAGTCCCTTCCCATGTGCCGATCAGCCAGCCGGGATCCCACATCTTGCTCCCGTTATTATCGTCATTATCATTTGCTTTATCGCAGGAGCAGGTGAACATGAACAGGAATCCGGCAATTACTACCGAAATCATTTTAAAAGTGCTGAAAACAGTCTTCATCTTATTAAATTTTGGATTAATTGATATTGAAACAGTAAACATTGCCATCAGTGCATGAAACATAAATTCTGTCACCATCTGTAGTTGGGCTTGAAAATCCAAGTCCATCCTGCCCTGCAGCCGTTTTATATTCCCAGAGGACTTCCCCTGTTGCAGCATTGAAACAATACAATCCATTGCCATAGCCAACAAAGGCCTTATTGTCCGTTACCAGCGGTTCACTAACGGCACCAGCTGACATAACATGCTGCCAGATTATTGTCCCGTCGGAAGCTGAGAGGCAATTTATAGTCGACATCCCAATGGCATAGATCCTTCCATCCGCCAGGGTGAGGTCCGACCAGATGGTCCCAAGTTTCACCCCCCATTTTTCTGTCCTGTCGGATAAGTTCATGCAACGTAAGGTTCTCGTATTGATGCCCGCATCCTGGACGCCAACATAGAATTCATTACCGGTGACGACCGGCTTGTTTGCAAAGGCATTTTCGAAAGGGACTTCCCACTGTACCTGCCCGGTCCCGTCATGAAATGAAGTGACGTTATAATAACTGGCATCGGCATAATATACACTGCCATTTCCGAAAACGGGAGCTGATAGCCTCAGGTTATTATACAATCCTATGGTTTGCCAGAGGGGGGCACCGGAACCGGCGTTTAATTTGACGATATGGTACATGCAGGCAAAGTAAGCGGCATCCCCGACAAGCAGGGGATTGCTGTAAAACGAGACCGGGAGGAGGGTATCGACGAATTTCCATTGCAGCACCCCGTCGCTTAGCCTTCGTGTATGGGGATTCAACCCTCCCTCCAGGATCAGATCATTGTAAACCAGTGGACTGGTCACCATTTCGGTTGCGGAGTCGTTGACTTTCCAGATCAGTGCACCGCTGTTACGGTCGATACAGTGTGTGCCACATTTTGAGTTATCGTAATCATCATGCGGGGTGGTGCAAACTATTACCTTGTCGCCCGATACACAGGGTTTTGACTGATAGGGATCTTCATACGTATTATATACCCAGACCGGGTCCACTGTGTTATTTGGGTCCTCATTGGTTTTATCACAGGAAGTAAAAAGGGTAAATGCCGAAAACAGAAGCAGTACAAACGATAAGCACAATTTATATTTATTTGCTTTCATGGGTGAATTTTTAATAATGAAGGTTTAATATTTCACGGGATATTTCATTAATAGCTGGTTTAAAGACGTCCTCCAGGAGGATCTGCTCATTGACTTCCGGGCCGGAGATTACCCGGTATTTATTGTTGACATCCTCCCAGAAAACTTTTCCTGTCCTTCCATCCAGGATAATAATCCTTATGGGAGCAAGGACATTTTTACCATTCACCTGGACCGACTCTACGACGCATTTAAGCAGGTATTGCAATTTTTCTTTCTTGCTGATGGTAACATAAGCCTCAGCTTCCAGGTTCTCCGGATCAGGGGCGGGAGCTTCTTTTAATAGCAGGAGGATATGTTCGCGCGACAACTTACTGATGGATCCAAGGCTTAAAAGTTGCCCGGCCAGTGATTCCTGCATTTGCAGGGAAACCGTCTGCCACTGCCTGGGATTCAGAACTGAAGGGCCTGTGGAAGGAACATTAACGGGCAGGATCCCTAAGGATGTCTGGGCTGCTGCCTTGTCGGCGGAAGCCATTCCTAAAATAATTGGTATCACAGCAAGAGAGATTATTTTTCCAAACCTGTATTTCATTGGCCCGGGAGATTATTTTTAGTAAACCGGATTAATTACAGATCACAAAAGGTTTGCTGATAAAGCCCATGGAATGAGAAATGCGGCATAAATAGACGCCATTGCCCAAAGCTGGCAACTCCAGCGATATAGTTTGCAGTCCCGGCAACAATGAACCATTATAAATCAGACAGAGCTTTCGTCCGGACAGGTCATAGATTTCAATTTCAGCCTTGGTTTGCCCGGGTATATCAAACGTTAATGTTGCTTTTTGTGAAAAAGGATTTGGGTAGATGTTCATGGTGCTGATCACTTCGTTTTCCGGGTCAATGACTGAACTGCTGGATCCGCCGTATCTCAGGATGGTACCGTTACTACCAACAACCCAGCCCAGGTTTTCCGAAATAAAGAAAACCGAGTGAAGGTCGTTTGTGGTAAGGGAAACTTCAGGGACCCATGTATCGCCGCCATTCGTTGTCTTGAATATCTTCCCGTTTCTCCCGACGATATATCCGGTAGCCGGGTTCACAAAGAAAACATCATTAAGCATATCATCAGCTCCTGCAATCACGCTGCGGTTCCAGTGGCTTCCTCCGTCTGTAGTCCGGAAAACAACACCGGAATCGGCAGTGGCAAAGCCATTTGATGCCGATGTGAAATGCACTCCCCATATCTGGATACAAGACCATTCCAACCAATTATTCCAGTCGTACTGCGACCAGGTAGCCCCGCCATCTGTGGTTTTCGCAATCAGGCCGCAATCGCCCACGCCATAGCCGTTAATATCATCAAGCATGTAGCCGTCGTAAAAGTCCTCGATAACACCGGGGCCAGTCGGAATTGACCAGCTATTCCCTGCATCTGTCGTTTTTACCGATGAACTGTATGTGAGGAAGGCAAAGCCATTCTGGGGCGAAGTGAATTGCAGCGCATTAACACCCAATAAGAAGGTATTGGTATAAGCCGGCGACCAGACCTGGCCCGCATTATGGGAGGCATAGACAGTATCCCAGGCCCCGAGGTAAACATCATTGGCTGAGGTGGCCCAGACTGCCCGGAAATCAGCCCCGGAAGCAACTGGGACTACCGACCAGTTGACCCCTTCGTTTGTGGATTTCAGGCATCTCGCCATTGCCCCGCTGATATATCCCGTGGAATTAGTTGCAAAGTGGACTGAGAACAGGTCTTCTGTAACGCCGCCCGGAACTATTTGCCAGCTTGCCTGTGTACCTCCGGTGAGGTTTAAAACCGCATGATCGGTGAATGATTCGAGTGGTTCTCCAGTTGCTGCTGTTATAGTTCCTTCGGTATAACTGACTTTAAGATCGTCGCCGGATAAAACAGGGCTAGCCAAATCCAGGACAATTACATAATCATCACCAGGTTTTAACGAAGCGGAAGTAAAGCCGATAGCATTCCCGTTCCTTTTACCGGAAAATTGATCATGGGCGCCTGTTGGATCGGCCATCGGCATTGAGAATGCCAGCTCGAAAGAAGTTCCTTCGAAATTGGTATTCGCCAGGAGCAGGTTTGGGTTTGATGAACCTGATCCCATATTCAGGTTCAGGTCATCCAGAATGTAAAAGGTACCGTAATTGGCTTCGGTTAACGGGTAGATCTGGATTCCAATAAATGCTGCATCAGGGATTTCATCGTTATCATAGGTGATTTCCATGCTGATTTCGGTCCAGGAAGGGTAATTCTGGGCAAATTGGCTGATCGCATAACCGATCAGGATGCCATCTTTGAACAATCCAACGTTTACCGAAAGGTAGTCGGTCGCGACAGTCTCTCCCTGGACGAAAAAGTTAAATGCTGTGAACCTTTCAGTAATGTTGAAATTATCCTCAAGAAACAGCATTGAGCCATCGTACTGATCAATAACCCATTCCACGCTCATTTTAGCTGCAAACTGGCCACTGTGACCTTCCACCTGCGATACATTGATAAATTCGTCATCGTTCAGGGTTTCCCAGCCGACCGGTTCGAGCCCGCCATCTCCATTAATCTCCCACTCTTCAAATCCGCCATTGGGCACATTCTGGGCAGGAAGAAGGGCTATCGACAAGAAGAAAAGAATTGAAATAATGCAAATGTTTTTCATAATAACTTTTGGATTTAAATGGTTTAACGATCCTGAAATTTGAGTGAAACGATGAGTTTCAATGCAAATTTGCAACGTAAATTGCACGAAATCAATTGTTTTGGTTCTTATTGATTGAACCGATAAAAATGTATGACGAAGGCAGGTAAATCTGTGGTGAAGTGGTGGAGTGGTAAAGTGGTGAAGTGGTAAAGTGGTGAAGTGGTGAAGTGGTGAAGTGGTGAAGTGGTGAGGTGATAAGGTGATAACAGTTTAACAGTTTAACAATTTAACAGTTTAACAGTCAACTGGTAAGTTCTAATCTTCAGCAATCCGGTCGAGGTATCTTTCGAGTTCGCGGATGTGGGTAGGAGAAATATCAAGTACGATACGCTCATCTCCTTTTTCGAGGGTACATTGCTTTTTTTGCCGGTCGGCTTTGCTCAGGTATTGCTGGTTTATAAGCATGGAGCGGTTAATCCGGTAAAATGAAAAGTGCGAAAGGATTTCTTCAATCTTTCCCAGGTTTACGGTGATCACTTCGCGGTGCTCTTTTCCAAAATAAAGGGTGGTATAATTCACATCGGCCTCGCAATACATTATTTCCTGCGGGGCGACAAGGATATATCCTGTACGGGTATTGAATTTTAATTTGCACTGCCTGCCGTTTTTCAAGGGTGAAATATCGTGGCCGGCCAATGATGCTTCCTTGAATTTAGTGGCCCGGTACCTCAGGACAGATTCCTGGAGCTCGGCCATGATTACGGGTTTCAGCAGGTAATCGAAAGCAGCGACTTTCATGGCATTGATAGCGAATTCAGCATGTGCGGTCACAAAGATAACATGGGTGCTGACCAAATATTTTTGCAGGTAATCCATCATTTGAAAACCGTTCTTTTCCGGCATCTGGACATCAAGAAAGACAAGGTCGGGGGAGCATGTGAGCACCATTTCGATGGCTTCATCGGCAGAAGAAGCTTTACCGACCACTTCGATATCCGGGATGCGGTGAAGGAGGTGCTCCATAATGTCACGGGCCCCCTCCTCATCATCTACGATCAGCGCCCTGATCGGGCGGCTTGCAATTTTATCTTTTTCCATTTCTACCGAACAGTTTAGGAAAGATTGATTTTTGCCTTGCGACCTGATCTTCGGGAAGGTAAACCGATAAAACCACCCGTGTCCCGCAAGCATTTCCCGCTTCATCCTTAAGGTCCTCGATAAGCTGGTTTATCCTTGTATAATATAGCCTGCTGTACAATTCGATGGTCCGTTCCATGATCCTGAAACCGCGCCGTGTCGTATCAGGATTTAACTGGGCAGCTTTTTCCCTGCCGATGCCATTATCCTCAATAATTATCCTCAGCTCCGAATTTACTATACCGATTGAGATTTTCAGCAGCCCTCCGGATTTAAGGTGCATCAGTCCATGCTTTATCGCATTCTCGGCATATGACTGGATGATCATTTTTGGGACCTGGATATTTTCAGGTACCCCTTCTTCAACAAAAATAGAATATTCAAACTTGTCCTTGAATCTCATCTTCTGTAATTCCAGGTAATTGCGCACAAAATCGAGCTCTTCTTCCAGCAGTCTTGATATCTTTTCATTATCTTCCAGGATATTTCTGATCATCCGAGCAAACCGGGTAAAATAATCATAGGTTAAATCGGGCTTATCAGAAAAAATAAAAGAAGCGATTGTATTGATCGCATTGAATGCAAAATGCGGATCTATCTGGCTTTTGATGGTTTTCAACTGCAATTCGATCAGTTCTTTTTCACGCCGGGCTTTTCGTTGCTGATTGATGAATATCTGCCTTAGGATCAGGAATAAGATAAAGACCGAGACAATAATGGAAAGGAGGATAAACCAGCCGGTTTTCCAGAAGGGTGGAATAATGGTGACCTTCAGCGTTTTTTCCTTACTGTTCCAGATTCCGTCGGAGTTGCTCCCCCTGATGATGAGTGTATATTCACCGGGATCAAGATTCGTATACGTTGCGGTATTCTGGTTCCCCATAAAATTCCAGTTTTCATCAAAACCTGTCATTTTATAAGCGTACTGGTTTTTGTAAGGATTCGAATAATCTAGGGAAGAAAACTCAAAAGAGACCACACTTTCCCGGTATGTCAGCCTCAGATCATCCAGGAATGTGATCTTTTCATCAAGTGAATAACTATTCCCCGAATGCGACAGGCTGCCCCGGGTCCTGCCAGTATTCTGCTCTCCCGATATCACAAGGACTTCCTTATTGAATATCTTCATCCCGGTAATTTCGATAGGAGGTTCGAATTCGCTGGGCCGGACTTCCTTCTCCATAAAGTAATTCAATCCATTATTCCCCCCAAAATAAAGGGTGCCGCTTCGGCCTTTGTGGCTGGAACCCTGGTTGAATTCAAGACCCTGTAATCCGTGATCCGTATCAAATAAAATGATCAGCGGGTGGAAGAGGGCAAAGAATTCATCATGCTTTTCGCGATCTCCTGATAGCTCAAAAGTGTTGATATCCAGTTTGGCGATGCCGCTGAATGTGCTCATCCAGATATTCCCCTCGCTATCTTCTTTAATTCCAAGTATGATATTGCTTTTAAGCCCGTCGCGTGTTGTGAAATACCTGAATGTCATATTCTCCCCGGGAGCATTTGCAACATTCACACCTCCCTGGGTGCCGGCCCACATCCGTCCTTTACTATCAAATTCGATGGCCCAAATATTATTATCAGACAGACTGGACTCATCTCCATCTTTATGGGTAAATGTTTTGAATTTGCCGGTTTCGGGTAGGTACAGGGCCAGTCCGCCTTCCTGTGTCCCTGCCCATATCCTGCCATCTGGGCCCTGGGCCAGCGAAAGGACAGTATTTGCCGGAAAGCCTGAGCTATCCCCTTCGGCATTCATATAGACACTGAACTTTCCTGTTTCAGGGTCCAGCCTGCTAAGTCCCCCTCCGCGGGTTGCGATCCAGATCATACCATCTCGTGCAGCAAGCAAGGCGAGGACCCTCCTGTTAGAAAGCGAATAAGGATTATCTTCATTCATGGAAAAGGGTTGGATAACCCCGGTTTTCCGGTCAAATTTATGAAGCCCGCCCTGGTAATTCCCGATATAAATATTGCCTTCATTATCCTCGGCCAGGGCCCAGACATTATCGTTACGCAGACCTGAATTAGCTGAATTGTAAATAGTGACAGACTTTTTATCCGGACTGAGGCAGTTCAGTCCGCCCTCATTAGTCCCTATCCAGAGATATCCCGATCTGTCTTCCAGAATAGCCATAATGTTCGAAGACGACAGTTTTGGGGTTGATACGGTTTCTGCAGAAAGCAGGTGAAAACTGGCCGACGAAGTTTTTGTTTTACTGATCCCTTTGTTGGTCCCTGCCCAGAGAAAGCCTGCCGGGTCAGGCAGCAGGCACCAGACATTATTGTCGGACAGGCTGTTAGGGTTTGCCGGGTCATGGATAAAGCATTCAAAAGTGAAGCCGGGAACTTCGATCCGGAAGAGCCCCCTGTCGGTACCGGCCCAGATCATACCTTCCTGCTTCGCCATAACCGACCAGGCAACCAGTTGTGCTTCCCGGGGCGAACCAAGTATCCTTGAATAGTTGCCTGAACCGGGTTCCAGAAGGTAAACACCATTATCGGTTCCCGTAATGATCTCACCAGAAGGCAATTCCGAAACAGACCAGATGATATTGGCCCCTTTTTGTTCCGATTCAAAAGGATTGATATACCTTGTGAATTTATCAGTGTTTTCATTGAACCGGCAAAGCCCTTCTACAGTTCCAACCCAAATCCTGCCCAGCCTGTCACGGAACAAACTGACCGTAAGATCAGTCGCCAGGCTTGCAGGATCAGCGGGATCAGGCCTGAAAGCAGTAAAACGCCCGGATTGCTTGTTATACCTGTTCACCCCGAAACTGGTCCCTGCCCAGATATTTCCATTATCATCGGGAAGGACAGTCCACACGGTATTCTCGGAAATGGAATTCGTGGAATCGGAATGGAGGAAGACGGTGAATTTTTCCGTATGCTTATCGAACCGGTTCAGCCCCCCGGTCATAGTCCCGATCCAGATGAGGCCTTCCTCATCTTCACAGATTGAAACGATATAATTATTTGAAAGGCTACCAGAATCCCCGGGCTGGTTCTGGAAAACCCGGATTTTCTTCCCGTCA
Source organism: uncultured Bacteroidales bacterium (assembly GCA_964371595.1). GTDB lineage: Bacteria > Bacteroidota > Bacteroidia > Bacteroidales > JAGOPY01 > JAGOPY01. The sequence continues at coordinate 36,605 of CAYJNJ010000002.1, forward strand.
TAAAGGTTCAGTCCATCCTGGGTGCCAAACCACATGAAACCGTCAGAATCCCTGAGCATGCAATTCACACTGCTCTGTGAAAGTCCTTCTGCCCTGCCGATCCTGTCGAAACGGAGTGCCTGCTGGCTATGCGCATTTACCAGGGTTAACCAGCATATGCTAAAAAGAACCGTTTTGAACCATTGGCAGGTCATTAGTCTTAAGTCTTTAGTCTTTAGTCTTAAGTAATTAAAAATTAAGCATTAAACATTAAACATTAAGCATTAATCTTTTCGCTTCTTCCAGTCTTTCCAATTTTATGCCGTGCGAAATTCCGTTCTTTTCGCAATAATCAAGCAGTGCAAAGGTATCGAGATTGCCGACCAGGTGGTCATCGGCCATGGGGCAGCCGCCGAATCCTCCGGCAACCGTATCAAAGCGCCTGACACCGGCTTTCCAGGCGGCATCAATTCTGGCATATTCCTCACCAGGCCGGGAGTGAAGGTGAAAACCAAATTCAACCTCCGGAAAAGTCCTGGTTACCCGGGAATAAACTTTTATAATGACTTCCGGGGAAACCTCCCCAAGGATATCCGACAACGGAATAATCCGGTGGCCAAGCTCATAAAGATACCCTGCCCACTCCTCGACAATTCCCGGGTCCCATTTATCACCGTAAGGATTACCGAAAGCCATAGTGAGGTAAACGATCAGCCGCTTTTTGTGAAGGTCACAGATCTCCATCAGATCAAGAATCGTCCCTTTTGCCCTGTCTGTATCAGTGTTCAGGTTTCTTTTTAAAAATGATTGGGAAATCGAAAAAGGGAAGAGAATATCGTCCACAAAGCTTTGCTTTTCTGAATGTTGAATGTTGAAGGTTGAAGGTTGAATGCGGGAACTTTTTTCATTTTGATCCGCCAGCTGGCGGATGAACTTTGAACTTTGAACTGCTTCAAGTCCTCCCTGCTTATTCCCAACAAGTACCATGATCCTGGATCGGGTCCCTGCAATTTCAAGCCCCTGTATGACCTCCGCGGTATCAATCATCTGGGGAATTGCCTTTTCGGAAACAAAACTGCCCACTTCAACAGTATCGAAGCCGGCTTTCAGCAAAATGTTAATGATCCTGATTTTCTTTTCAGTTGGAATAAATTGCTTTATGCCCTGGAAAGCGTCACGTGGTGTTTCGACGATTTTTATCAATTGCAAGCCCTTTTTCACCACATAGGCACATAAGACACATAGAAAACACAATAGACCCTATGTGCCTCCTATGTGCTCTACTGTGCCTATGTGGTTAATGATGTCCAAAATTATTTCATGTGCTTCGGTATCCTGCCATTACGTATAGTTTCCGATCTTAATCTACGCCCAACAATGCGCTCCACCATTTTTCCGGTCTCCAGCACCCTGTCGATATCTAATCCCGTATCGATTCCCATTTCATCCATCATTACCACCATATCTTCTGTAGAAACAAGGCCAACGATTTCCGGGTCTTTGTAATAGTAGGCACCGGTTCCCGGAACGGGCACACCGTCGACGAAATTAGCCGGTTGTCCCCCGATGCCGCCCATCGTGGATTCGAAATTGGTCATCCCGGCCTGGAGTGCAGCAAGAACGTTTGCCAGTCCCCATCCCCGGGTAGTATGGAAGTGGACGATATGCTTGTCGGGGGCGCCGAATGCGTCGAGCAGCATGGAATAATAGCGGTAAACCCTGTCGGGCGAGGCTGAGCCGTCGTGATCGGCATGCTCGACATCGGTAGCGCCGATATCGAACCAGCGTTTGGCAAAGTCGATGGCTTTTTTCATCTCCGTCGGCCCTTCGATCGGGCAGCCCCAGATGGTGCTAACGGTGCCGTTCACCTTCAGGCCGGCATCCCGCGCCATCGGTATATATTTTTCAGCCATTTTAAAATACTCTTCGATAGAAACCCCCGAATTGGTCCGGTGATGGGATTCGCTGGTAGAAACCATCAGCAGGATGCGGTCGGGCCCATAGCCGTCTTTCTTAGCCTGGATGGCCCTTTCAATAGCCTTTTCCCGGATGGTGATCGTTGTCAGCTTCACTTTATCCAGGAGATGGGCAACCTTTTTGCTGCCCCTGATCCCTTGCATCAGTTCATCGGCATCCTTGAACTGTGGCATCCCTTTGGGATTGCCGTAATTAGTCACTTCGATGTGCTTAAAGCCGCACAGAAGCAGTTCCTCGGCAAGCCAGAGCTTGGCTTCCGTAGGGATAAACTTTTCTTCATGCTGGAAACCGTCGCGGACGGTTATATCTCCGATAGTTACCTTTTTAGGGAAATTCATCATAAATGTTGAATTTTAAATTTTGAATGTTGAATGATAAGGGGTATTGGGTTCGCCTTTTCGGGTTCTAAAATAAGGAAAAAACTGACTGCCCAACTATTTTATACCTTTGAAGCCTGAATATATGTAAAAATGACATTCACGTACACGAACTGTCCACTCTGCAATTCCGGAAATATCGCCGGGCTTCTGAAAGCTAAAGATCATCTTCTTACAAATGAGGAATTTGACATCTGGAAATGCGGCGCCTGTGGCTTCACCTTCACCCAGGGCATCCCTGGGCCGGAAGAGATCGGGCGTTATTACCAGAGCCAGGATTACGTGTCGCATTCCGACAGCCGCAAAGGCTTGATGAATAAGCTTTACCACCTGGGAAGGTCGTATATGCTGAAGAAGAAGCTCGGTATGGTGAAGCAGGCGTCGGAAGGGAAAAAGTTGCTGGATATTGGCACCGGGACCGGGTATTTCCCTGGCTTTATGAAAAAACATGGCTACAAGGTGACGGGTGTGGAAATTGATCCGAAAGCAAGGGAATTTGCCAAAGGGGAGTTTGGTATCAGCGTTTTTTCCCCGGAAGACTTTCTGAACGGCAAAATTCCCGGCCGGTTCGATGTGATCACGCTGTGGCATGTGCTGGAGCACCTGGATAATTTCGATCTGTATATCGAAAGAATGCTCCAACAGCTGGAACCGGGCGGGTCGCTGGTGATTGCACTGCCCAACTGCACGGCTCTGGATGCAAGGTTTTATAAAGAATACTGGGCTGGATATGATGTCCCGCGGCATTTATGGCATTTCACACCGTTTACATTGAATATTCTTGCAGAAAAGCATGGATTAAAGGTAAAAAGGATGAAAAGTCTCCCGCTGGATCCGTTTTATAATTCAATGCTCAGCGAAAAGTACAAAGGAAACCGGGTTTTCATGATCTTCGGAACGGCGATAGGAAAACTGGCATATCTGGAAAGCCTGTTCAATCTGAAAAAATCAAGTTCATTAGTATATTTTTTAAGCAGAAAATCAGATTCGTGATTATTCGTAATATTCGTATCATTCGTGTTATATTTAATAGCAACCTTGTGACCACTTAATGACTACTTAATGACCATAAATGACCCCTACAAAAATCATCATCATACTAACCGGAACCATCTTGCTCATCCTCTTCTCCTGGTTCGTTTCCCTCAGGGAGAAGCGCTATCACGGCATCCCGAGGTTCTTTGCTTTTGAAGGGTTGCTGCTGCTGGGCCTGCTTCAATGGCCGGTTTGGTTTAAAGATCCGCTGGCCTTCAGGCAAATTATTTCCTGGCTGTTTTTACTAGCGTCGATATATTATGTCTTCGCATCCGTAATTCTGTATCATCGGCACACAAACCATGGGCAGAATTTCGAAAACTCCACGCGGCTGGTCACAACAGGGCTATACAGGTACGTCCGCCACCCGATGTACGGCTCGCTGCTTTTTTTAGGATGGGGGATGTTTTTGAAAGATGTCAGCCTGGTTCCCGTAATCATCATAACAATTATCAGCATTGCTGTTTTTCTGACATGTAAGGTAGAAGAAAGGGAAATGATCTCAAGGTTCGGGGATGAATACCGGGATTACATGAAGAAAACGAAACTCTGGATCCCTTTTGTGTTATAGCTTGCCATGTTAGCCACAAAATCACAAAAACACTAAAGAACACTAATAATAACATTTTGTGATTTTTTGTGCTTTTGTGTTTCCGTGGCAAAACAATCGTAAAATCATAACTTTGAACTTTGAACTTTGAACTTTGAACTATTATGGGTTGGTTTTATCTTTTAATTGCCGGTGCTTTCGAGATCGGCTGGCCGCTGGGGTTTAAATTGTCGCAGACAACCCCTCACAAATTTTTATGGATCGCTTTTGCCGTGGTGGCGATGGCCCTGAGCGGGTATTTTCTCTGGCTGGCACAAAAAGCCATCCCCATGGGGACAGCTTATGCCGTGTGGACCGGTATTGGGGCAGTGGGGGCGTTCGTGATTGGCATCATCCTGTTTAAAGACCCTTTGACGGTGCTGCGGATAGTTTCGGTAGGCTTGATTGTAACGGGGATAGTCGGGTTGAAGCTTGCAGGGTAGTATTATTAAACATACTTCGTGCTATAGCTGACGGTTTGTTGCACGAAGATCCACAGAGAAGACACGAAGGACCACGAAGTTTATTATAAAATATTTATGAAAAATATCTGCTTTATACTGATTTTAAGTATTATAACATTTACGGGCTGCCAGACAGTTGATAGAAAAGTATCTGAAGCTGACCTGCAAACAGCCGATAAGATCAAGTCTGAGTTCCTCCGCTCCTGGAATGCTTATAAAACCTACGCCTGGGGCCATGACGTGCTGCTTCCCGTCAGCAGGGGCCATATGGACTGGTACGAAAATCCCCTTGGCATCTCCCCCATCGATGCCTACAGTACCATGAAGGTAATGGGCCTTGAAAAGGAGGCCGCAGAGGTGCAGTCTTACGTTACCGATAGCCTTGATTTTAACCGTGACCAGTTTGTCAAGACTTTTGAAGTGAATATCCGCGTTTTAGGCGGATTGGTGGCTATGTATGAGTTCACCGGCGATAAAAAAGTGCTTGCCAAAGCCGAGGATTTCGGAAAACGATTGCTGCCTGCTTACAACACCGGCACCGGGATACCGGCTTACTGGGTAAACCTGAAAACCGCTGAAATCAAAGGGGATACCGTCAACCTCGCTGAAGGCGGTTCCAGCCTTATCGAAATGGGCATGCTGAGCAAATTCACAGGGAACCCGGTGTATTTTGAAGCAGCAAAAAAAGCCAGCCTTGCCATATTTGACCGCAGGTCGTCCCTTGGCCTGGTTGCAGAAAATATAAATGTGCAAACGGGGAACTGGGTCGACAGCATCAGCCATATCGGTTGCTGCATCGACAGCTATTACGAATATCTTTATAAAGGATGGTTGTTATTTCATGATAAAGAGATCAAAAATGCCTGGGACCTGAGCATCATCGCCATTCAAAAATATATCGCCGAAGAAAAGGATTCATCGCTCTGGTATGCCCAGGTCAACAAGGAAAGCGGGGAAGTTGTCAACCGCGTGGTCACCTTGTATGACGCCTATTTCCCGGCATTGCTGGCATTGTCGGGCGACATGGAAAATGCCGCACGCTACCAGGAGTCATGGAACAGCCTCTGGATGAAATACGGGCTCGAGCCGATGGTTTATGATTACGGAACCGGTGAAGTCATGTACCCGGCCTACAACCTGAACCCTGAGATCATTGAATCTGCTTATTATCTTTATTTTTTTACAGGAGATAAAAAGTATAAAGAAATGGCGGGGCAGTATTTCAGTGATATCATGAAGTATTGCAGAACCGATGTGGCTTTCACGAATATTAAAGATATCAGGACAAAGGAACAGAAAGACCATATGGAGACGTTCTTCCTGGCAGAAACCATGAAATACCTCTACCTCACTTTTGCTAATCCTGAAGGGATCAATCCGGATGTTTGTGTATTTTCAACCGAAGCACATCCGTTCAGAAAATGACTTTTTAGCTTCCGTCGGGTAAATCCGTCGGTTCAATCTACTTTACAGTAAAAGGGATCGAAACGCTAAGCGCCACATTCCTCCCCGGATCAAAGAAGCCCACCTCCTTCAGCGTCGAGAGATGATCAATGTACTTTTTATCGAAAATGTTATTTACGCTAAGCTGCACAAGGAATTTCACACGCCCGGCAGGGATAGTTGTCCCGATGCCGGCATCAACCAGGGTGTAGCCACCTGAAAGATCTTCCTCAGGGGCAGGATGATCCTGCTTAAAGGCGGTGGATGAGTTGATCCTGAAAAAACTGTCTTCCAGCTTACCGATCTCATCCTTTTCAAATTTCAGTTCAAAATTCAGCTTATTTGCAGGTATGAATGGAAGATGATCGCCATTCGATTGCTTGCCGGTGACTGTCGAAAATGTACCCTCAACATGCAGCCATTTCAGTTGTTCCGGGTGGAGATGGATGCCGGCCTCGCCACCGAATAATGCGGCATCATCCTGGGTGTAACGGTAAATAGGCTCTCCGCTGAATGTCGTATCAGCAGTGGGGGAAATATAAATATAATGGTTGATGATGTTGTAAAATCCCGCAAGGTCGAGGGTGAGGTTTTTAATATGATAATGCACGCTGATATCGGTTTCATAGGCATTCTGTGGAACCAAACCGCTATTACCAAGCTCGTAGCGGGTTTCATGCTTGCCGTTGGATGTCAGCTCTGCGAGATTTGGCGTACGGTAGGCCGCTGCGAAATTAGCACGGAAGAACAGCCTGTCCTGCAATTCATAGGTTGCCCCTACCGAACCGCTGAAACTGCCGTAGTCATTCTCCAGTGCGGCCCGGTAACCTTCATCACCGATCAGGCCGACCTCTTCCGTGGAAATCAGTTTCATATCATACCGCACGCCGGCCTGGACTTTGAAACCATGGAAGAAATAATACTGGAGCAAGGCAAAAAGGCCGTAATTACCGGTATTTGCATTGGGTAACAAGACCTCTTCCGCACCCGCGATATTCCGGTTCAACTGGTTAAATCCCTGGAAACCGATGATGTATTCTGATTTTTCAGTGGACGGAAGGTTCAGTTTCGCTTCATAGGTCAGGGTCGAGAGCCGCATGGCAATCTCAACTTCATTTTCCCCGGCATAATGGACCAGTTCCGCCGACTGGAATGCTGCATTCAGATCGATCTTGAATTTATTCAGGAATATTTTATTCTGGGAAGAAATAAGATGATTAAAGAACTGCTGGTACCAGATCTCATTCTTCCTGCCGCGCGAGGTGATCTCTGCGACAGCCTCGTCTTCGGTCAATCCCAGTTTCTGACTGCTGAATTCATAGAAAAGCTTGCTAACGGCTTTTTTCCCGGAATATCCGCCATCAGCCTTAAACGACATAGTGTTAAATCGCGAATTAGGAACAAAATCGCCTCCACCCTGCAGGAAATCGGCATTTGTTTTCGTGCCGAAGCGGATACCCCCGAAGAAGGATTTAGAGGCCCCTTTCAGGCCTAAATTGGTGGATATTCCCTTCGTATTGGAAAACATCTGCAGGTGGTAGTCACCCATGATCTGTCCGACCGGGGCAGGTCTTTCCCGGATGAAATTCACCACGCCACCGATGGCATCCGAGCCGTAAAGCAGCGATGCCGGCCCTTTAATGATCTCTACATCTTCGATCCCGAATTCGTCTATCCCCAACGGATGATGGTCAGAGTACTGGTAATTCTCATTGCGCACACCGTTATTCAGGATAAGGACATTATCCATCGACAAGCCACGAATGACCGGTTTGGAAACACCGGGGCCCTTGGAAATCATACTGACCCCCGGCACTTTGGTGAGTAATTCTCCGGTATTCGGTGTGATGATATTGGTTGATGATTTAAGTTTAATGATCTCGATATTGACCGCATTTTCATGCTGTGTAGCGTTAAAACCGCCGGAAATCACTATCTCCTTTGTTTCAATGGCGGTTTCATGTAAAATAACATCCGCTTCAACAGTGGAACCGGTAAAAAAAATGGTTTTAACTTCCGGGGAAAATCCCAAAAAAGAATACTGTACCCTGAATTTCCCGCCGGGGATATTGCCAAGCTGGTAATGCCCGTTCTCATCAGAAACGGTCCCTTTGTTCAGCTCATGGATGAAGATATTGGCCCCCGGCAATGGCCTGGATTCCTGGTCGGTGATGTTGCCTTGAATGATGCCCTGGGCAGGCAGAAATTCAATAGCTACTAAATATATGATGATAAAAATAAAATGCTTTTTCAACTTTTTTCAGCAAAAATAACCCGAAATCAGTAATAGTCTTTAACATACAAGACGTTATATTGCTCCGGCTTATTGTTTAATTGATTATATCCGATAATTTTATTCGACTATTAGGTTGAACCGACGGATTTACCCGTCGGAGCACGAAGGGTCGCAAAATATTGCGTCTTTGCAAATAGAAATATCTTTTGAAATTCAATATTAAAATGATATTTTTACATTAAGATTCATATTTCTTAATATTTGAATTAATTAACTAAAAACCAATCCGATGAAAAATTTATTAGTCATTGTTGCCATCATCTCACTTGGCATGTGGAGTTGCACCCAATCACCACAAAAAGGGGGCACCAAGACTTCAGGCGATGAAGCCCAGTTTCCGGGATTATATGAAAAGGCCAAAGCACAGTTCAGTCCTTTACAGGGAGTTGCGGAAAACCCGGAAAACCCTATTACACCTGAAAAAGTCCTTCTCGGTCAGACACTTTATTTCGAAAAAAGATTATCAAAAGACGGTAACATCAGCTGTAATTCATGCCATAATATGGAAACATATGGTGTGGACAACAAGCCTACTTCGCCCGGGGATGCAGGAGAACTCGGAGGCAGGAATTCACCTACCGTTTTAAATGCCGCTTTACAGTTTGTACAATTCTGGGATGGAAGGGCTAAAGATGTTGAAGAGCAGGCCGGTGGCCCGATCCTGAATCCTGTTGAAATGTCAATGCCTGATAAAGATTTTGTTATCAAGCGTTTAAATCAAATTAAAGGATATCAGGAAATGTTCGCAGCGGCTTTCCCAGGAGAAAAAGCTCCGATAAATTACGATAATGTCCAGAAAGCCATTGCTGATTATGAAAGAAAGATGATCACACCTTCGCATTTCGATGAGTACCTTTCAGGAAATGAAAATGCCCTTACAGTTGTTGAAAAACAAGGACTTAAGACTTTCATGGATGTGAATTGCACGATGTGCCATTCCGGTGCCCTTCTGGGTGGAAATATGTTTATGAAATTCGGCCTTACTGCCAATTACTGGGATCATACCAATAGCCCGAAAATCGACGAAGGCCGTTTCCAGGTCACTAAAAGCGACGCCGATAAATACATTTTCAAGGTTTCTCAATTAAGAAACATTGAAAAGACTTACCCTTATTTCCATGATGGAATGAATAATAATCTTGAGGATGCCGTTAAGGTCATGGCAAAAGTCCAATTAGGCAAAAACCTTACACCGCAAGAAGTCCAGGACATTGTTTCATTCCTGAATACCTTAACTGGAAAGGTTCCTCCTGAACTGGTGAAAGTTCCACCTATGCCGGTTTGACAAAATAATAAACCGACGGTTTTAGTCGTCGGAACAAGAATCCCCATCCCGGCCTTCCTCCGCCAGCCGGCGGAGAAGTAGAAGCCCGAACCGACGGTTTTAGTCGTCGGAGAACATATGATAATGATGATTAAACACTTTGTAACGACTGGCCTGCGGAATTTCCTGCGAAATAAATCCGCCACGATATTCAATATCCTCGGCCTTTCCATCGGCATGGCCACTACCCTGCTGATCCTCGGGTATGTGATCAATGAACTTAGTTACGACCGCTTCCATAAAAACAAGGATGAGATTTACCGGGTGATCGTGAACCAGGAAAAAGACGGGGAGATAAGCCCTACTGCATTTATAACCGCTGCAGTCGCCCCTTCCATGGCGGAAGATTTCCCGGAGGTAGAGCATTTTGTGAGGTTTTCGAATCCCACGGGCGGGTTTTTAACCTTCGGTGATAAAAAAATGCAACTCGAAAACCTCAGCTTTGTCGATTCCTCCCTTTTTGATGTGTTCTCGTTTCCCCTTCTCAGCGGCAACCCGGATAAAGCCCTGGCTGCGCCCTACCAGGTGGTCCTGACGGAAACGACAGCAAAAAAGCTTTTCGGGACAGCCGACCCGCTGGGAAAAGTGATCCGGCTTAATGGTGAGGATAACCTGGTCGTAACAGGCGTCATTGCTGACTTCCCGTCCAATTCCACATTGATTTTCGATGCCCTCGTCTCTTTTTCCACCCTCTACCTAAATCCGGATTATTTCCTCGACTGGGACGGCGGCTATAATTATTTCACTTACGTCAAACTGGTGGAAAGGGCCGACGTTGCGGCATTGCAGGCGAAATTCCCCGGCTTCATGGAGAAGAACATCAATTACAAATACCGGGAATTCGGCTTCGTCCTCCATCTTGGACTCCAGCAACTGGACCGCATCCATCTTTTCTCCAAAAAAGACTTCAACATCGATGAATCCGGAAACCTGCAGGCAATATTTATCTTTTCAAGCATCGCCATCTTTATTTTATTGATTGCCTGCATTAATTTCATGAACCTGACCACCGCCCGCTCGCTGAACCGCGCCAGGGAAGTCGGGCTCCGCAAAGTTTCCGGGGCTAGCCGGAAGAGCATCGTCTTCCAGTTCCTCTCCGAAACCCTGCTGATCAGCTTCTTCGCTTTGCTGTTATCTATCCTGCTGGTCGATGTTTTCCAGGGGAAATTCAACCAGCTCATGGGAAAAGACCTGTCTATTTTCGGTCCAATGGCCTGGAAAATGCTCTCAGGGGTAGTTATCCTGCTCCTCATCACGAGCCTGGCCGCCGGTAGCTACCCGGCCTGGTTCATGTCGCGCTTCCCTCCCCTGCTGAGCATCAAAGGAACTATGGTTTCCGGCAAAGGAAAATCGGTCCTGCGCAACATTCTCGTCGTTTTCCAGTTCCTCATTTCGATCGTCCTCATCATCCTTACACTGGTCATCAATTCTCAGATGAAATTCATCAATTCCAGGCCGATGGGCTTTAACGGCGAAAATGTGTACGTAATCCCGATAGTCAGTGAAAAGGCCATGAAGGATTTTCAGGCCGTGAAGGATGAATTCAGCCGTATCCCGCAGGTTACCGGTACGGGCGCTTCTTCCGAAATACCGGGAAATGGATTCACGATGAACGGCTATTTCCCCGAAGGGTATAAAGAGCCGATAATGATCCATGTCGTGGACGTGGATGCTGATTACCTGGATATCATGGGGATACCGGTTGTCCAGGGGCGGGGCTTTGATAAAATATCCAATTCCGACAGCATGGCATTCCTGGTGAATGAAACGCTGGCTAAAAAACTGGGATGGGATAACCCTGTAGGCAAAACCATCAGCAGGGATGGCCGGCACAAGGTGATCGGCGTGGTGGCGGATTTTAATTTTGCCAGCCTGCACCAGGACATTCAGCCGCTTATCATCACCAAGCAACCCTGGCTCGGGTATAATTACCTGTCGGTGAGGGTACAGCCGGAAAACAGCCAGCAAACGCTGCAGAAAATGGAAGCTTCCTGGGCATCAATCATCCCCGATGAGCCTTTCAGCTTTTTCCAGCAGGAAGAATTCACCAAAGGCGCCTACAGCGGCGAAAAGAATACAGGAGAAGCCATCCTGTGGTTTTCGCTCCTTGCCATTTTCATCGCCGGGCTCGGATTGCTGGGACTGGCCAATTTCACCTTCAACCAGCGGAAAAAAGAGATCGGCATCAGGAAAGTGCTCGGCGCCGAATCATCGCAGATAGCCCGCAAAGTCACTTTCGATTTCCTGCGCCTGGTGTTGATGGCGAGCCTCCTGGCATTGCCCATCGCGTGGTGGCTCATGGATAAATGGATGGAAAATTTCGCTTACAGGGCACATATCAGTTTTATGATATTTTTTATCCCTGTGATTATTGTTACTATTTTAGCATGGTTAACAATATTTTTCCAGGTCAGGAAGCTGGCCAACACAAACCCTTCGGATGTGCTAAAGTTTGAATAAGGAAAGATGAATGCAGTACCCTTGATTGTTGGCGCTATCGCCATTTTCGTCCTTGCCTACAGGTTTTATTACAGCTGGGTCCTGGCAAAAGTACTTACCGTGCAGGACATGCGGGAAACGCCAGCCTACAGGCTTTCCGACGGGCAGAATTACGTCCCGATGAGCAAATGGGTGCTTTTCGGGCACCATTTTGCCGCGATTGCAGGCGCCGGTCCGCTTGTCGGGCCCGTGCTGGCAACCCAGTTCGGCTATTTCCCCGGCTTTCTCTGGATGGTGCTGGGTTCCGTGATCGCCGGCGCCATGCACGACCTGGTAATCCTGGTAGCTTCCGTACAGCACGACGGGAAATCGCTGGCGGAAATCGCGAGGGCTGAAGTCAGCAAACTCAGTGGAAACATTGCATCGCTTGCGATCCTCATCATCCTCATCGTGGCCCTGGCGGGCATGGGTGTGGTAGTAGTGAACGCGCTGGCGGAGAGCTCATGGGGTACTTTTACAATCGCTATGACCATTCCGATCGCTGTTTTCATGGGGTTCTGGATGTTCCGCTTCCGGAAAGGAAAGACAGGCGAAGCCACGGTAATCGGGGTGATCCTGCTAAGCCTTGCGGTCATCTACGGGAAATATATACCCGAGTCGGCGGTGGCAAGCTGGTTCGTTTTTGATAAGCCAACCCTTACAATCCTGATTGCCGTATACGGTTTCCTGGCATCCGTATTACCGGTCTGGGTGCTCTTATCCCCGCGTGATTACCTCAGCTCGATCATGAAGCTGGCCGTGGTGGCCATGTTAGCGGTGGGCATCATCATCGTGATGCCCGAAATGAAGATGCCGGCTTTCACACCCTTTATCCACGGCGGCGGGCCGATCATTCCCGGGCCGCTGTTTCCTTACCTTTTCATCACAATCGCCTGCGGGGCCATTTCCGGCTTCCATTCCATCGTCAGTTCCGGGACCACACCCAAGATGCTTTCGAAAGAATCGCATATCAAGTTTATTGCAGTAGGTTCCATGCTTTCCGAAGGGGCCGTCAGCGTTATGGCGCTGATTGCCGCGAGCAGCCTTTTCCCTTTGGATTATTTCCAGATCAACGTACCGGTCGAGAAATTTGCGCAGATCCTGCCGATGCTGCAGGAGATGGGCTTTACCCAGTCGAACCTGGAAACGCTTTCAAAGGAAGTAGGCGAAAACATCGCCGGGCGGACTGGAGGCGCCGTTTCGCTGGCTGTGGGGATGGCACAGATCTTCTCTTCCATCCCGGGACTGGAAAAGCTGATGTCGTACTGGTACCATTTCGCCATCATGTTCGAGGCGCTCTTCATCTTAACGATCATTGATGCCGGGACGAGGATTGCGCGCTTCGTGCTGCAGGAAGCGCTGGGCAAGATCTATGCCCCGTTTGGCAGGACCGGCTGGCTTCCGGGGAACCTGATAACAAGCGGTTTTATCGTCTTTGCCTGGGGTTATTTTGTGTACACCGGCAGCGTCAGCACCATCTGGCCCATGTTCGGCACGGCAAACCAGTTGCTCGGCACCATCGCCTTAGCCATTGGAACATCTTACATAATTAACCACAGCAAGCCAAAATATGCCTGGATCACGATAGTGCCTATGACATTCGTCGGCGTAACAACCATGACAGCCGGATTCCTGAACATCAAAAATCTTTTCATCCCCCAGGTAATGGAAGCCTCCACGCGCATCCAGGGTTCGGTGAACCTGGTGCTGACCCTTATCATCATGGCCTCCCTGGTAATTATCCTGATAGATTCGGTGCCGCGGTGGGTGAAGGCGGCCGGCAGTCAGCGGTCGGCGGTCGGCGGTCGTTGACCTCACCCCCTGACCCCCTGGATCCCCGCTTTCGCGGGGACCTGAAGGAGATGGGGAAGATTTTAGCCTTTCTCCGCAGGAGATCAAGTAATGTAGGAAACAGGGCAATTCAATCCTAAAAGTCCCGTCAGGGACGACAGTATGGTAGGCACATTTCACAATAATAATCTATTTTTATCTCTTAATCCCATTTAATGATTTGGCCATTAATGCATCTTCCGTCCCAACGAATAATTTTAAAAGTGATTGGTTTTCTTTCCGGTCTCTTGATAGGGGCATCATCGTTTTCACAAATCCCGGATAACGAACAAGAAGCATTCCACCAGGCCAAAACGCTCAACCGCCCGGTATTATTGATATTTTCAGGATCCGACTGGTGCATTCCCTGCATCAGGTTCCGGAAAGAAATCCTTGCCGACAGCAGCTTCATTACATTTTCTGAAGAAAATCTTGTCATCCTCAATGCCGATTTCCCGCAAAAAAAGAAGCTGCCCGCAGAAACAATCCTGCAAAACGAAAAACTGGCCGAAAAGTACAATCCTGAAGGCTTATTTCCCCACCTGGTCCTGCTGAGCCCGGCCGGAGATATCATAGCGGTACTTTGGTACAATCAGCAAAGCCCGGAGGAATTTATCGGGCAGATTGAGAGATATTTGCCTGCTTCCGAAGGTCTGAAAGAATTCAGGGCGTCGGCAACTCTTATGGGATGCGGCTTTGAATTCACTATTGTCGATTCTGCCGGCTCTATGCGTGGTTGGGAACTATTACAGGATTGTATATCCGAGACCAGGCGGATCGAATACCTAATCTCCGAATGGATAGACACCACTGAGGTCAGCCGGCTGAATGCCAATGCCGGAATAGGTCCCGTAAAGGTGGGCCTGGAGCTTTATGAGCTGATCCGCAGAAGCCTCATCATTTCAGAGATCACCCAGGGCGCATTTGATATTTCATTCGGAGGGGTTGGAAAGCTCTGGAATTTCAAAAGGGATCATCCTGTAATGCCCGATTCATCAGCAGTGAAGCTGGCTTTAAGCTCTGTAGGCTACCGGCATATCCTCCTGATGGATTCGCTGCGGGTCTTTCTTTCCCGGCCGGGCATGAAAATCGGCTTTGGCGGTATCGGCCAGGGTTATGCCGCGGAAAAAGTCAAGAAACTGATGATCGCTAAAGGCATCATGAACGGCGTGGTCAACGCAAGCGGTGATATCACGGCCTGGGGTACGCGGCCCGATGGCAATCCCTGGAAAATGGGGATCGGCGACCCGACCGACCCGTCAAAAGTATTGCTCTGGCTGCCCATAAGCGATGGTGCAATTTCCACCTCCGGCGATTATGAAAACTTTTTCGAGATCGACGGGCAGCGTTATGGCCATATCATTGATCCACGCACTGGCTACCCTACCAAAGGTGTGCAAAGCGTGACCATCATCGGCCCCGATGCCGAGCTGGCGGATGCGCTTGCTACCGCGGTTTTTGTCATGGGAGTAGCTACCGGGCTGGATTTTATTGAACAATTGCCCGGGTATGATTGTATTATTATTGATGACTGCAATAAAGTTCATTACTCGGAAGGAGTTATTGTGATCCCTAATCTGGAGAGACAAAATTGAAATTGAATTCAGGAACCTGATTTTCTGAGCATTAGTCCTGGTTTTATTTATTAACCACTTAGACACTAAGGGCACTGAGAGACACTAAGGAGTTTTCCGGAGAATCTGGGAGAATTTCATAGTAAAAATATTTTGATTGCCCTTTCTTTTTTCCTCAGTGATCCTAAGTGCCCTCAGTGCCTTAGTGGTTAACTATTTAAAACTATCCTATAGAATTAAAGGTTTGGAAAAGGTAATTAGCTAATTTTAAATAATGAAAAAAACAATCATCTTGTTATTATTATTGATAATGTTATTGATAATGTTGGGCTCCTGCCAGTCGGTGAAGCCCTACCAGCGGGTTTACCTGAACGACCATTTCATGCAACTGGGTAAAAAGCCGATCGATGGTTTCAGTGAGAAGGCCATGGCCTACCGTGAAGGGTCTTCGGGGGGCGGGGCAGGAAAAGACAGCGGGGGCTGTGGTTGTAACTGATCTTAAATGAAGATGAAATACCGGGCATCTATCATCATCTTACTGATCACTACCACTGTTACAGCTCAGGACAGCGCTTATATCAAACGCAAACTTACCGAAACCGAAATCAGCGCCCTTTTTTCATTTTATTCCCAGGATGGGGATCATTCGGCTGTTACCGGCGGAACAGGCACGGAAAATCTCCAGGTCTATGCACCGCAGATCAACTTTTCACATTCAACCGACTCCACGCATACCATTCTTTTTGATGCAGGGGTCGATTTCATTACGTCGGCCTCGACCGACAATATCGATTATAATATTTCGTCCGCTTCGCGCCAGGATGCGCATTTCCACGCTAATGCAGGGTATAGCCACTATTTCCGGGAAAAAGAAATTGAGCTTGGGGTAACGGGCAGTGCAGGATTCGAGTCTGATTTCCTCTCCGGCGGGTTCCATCTCTGGTTCTATCATCCCGATAAAGCAGGGATGACGAGCTATTACGCCGGTTTGCAGGCCTATTTCGACGATATGCGCTGGGGTAGGTTCAGCGAGGACGAACAGCAATCCCTTACCTTGGTTTATCCCGTGGAACTCCGCGATACAAGCTGGTTTGATATCTACATGCGTTATTCTTACAACCTTGACCTGGGAATAGAAAGGGTGATAAACAGGAGGATGAAGGTCGGTTTCTACCCGGGGATAATCCTCCAAACAGGCCTGCTCTCCACTTCTTTCCACAGGGTTTATTTCAGGGACCAGCAGAAGGCAAAGGTCGAAAACCTTCCGGAACGGCGTATAAAAATACCGCTTGGAATAAAAGTCAATTCCTATATCGGCACAAATTCGGTTTTGAATTTGTTTTACCGGTTTTATACCGATGATTTCGGTATTTATTCGCATACCCTTGAGATAGCAACCCATTACAAGATCAATCCGTATCTTTCGCCATCCCTGTCTTTACGGCTTTACCAGCAATCATCCTCAAAATATTTCAAACCTTACAGGGAACATGTGCCCGGTGAAGAGTTTTATACTTCCGACTATGACCTTTCGGGCTTCACCAGCATAAAAGCCGGTGCCGGGGTGAGGTTTACACCGTACAGGAAGATCTTTTCAAACTGGTCGTTCGATGAAGTGGAACTAATGTACAACTACTACCGGCGCTCCGACGGCCTGGATGCCCATATTATCAGTACTTTCTTCGGGGTAACAAGGTAACTTTGGAATCCGGAATTTGGAATTTGGAATTTTCTGCACAAACTTTGCTACTTTTAACAAAACTTTCCACTGATGCGCCGCCCGAGGATGAAATTCCATATCAGCTACCAGATGATCGTATGGTCATTGGTTACCATGGCAATCATACTGGCCGGCGGTTTCCTGATCATCTCTTTTATTTACCGTATCCAGGATGAGACCAATGCGCTGATGGAAGAGAACGTCCGCAGCGCAAGGATGGCAAAGGAGCTTAACCTTTCGCTTTACGAGATCCGCGCCGCTTCGCTGACTTATCTTTTCGACCGCAGCGACGAGCGTATCGCCGCCCTGCAGGAAAAGCAGAACGAATTCATCGCTCTGCTGAACAAAGCCAAAGAATCAGCCAATACTGAAGAGGAAAACACGATGGTCCAGCAGATTTCGGCCCTGTTTTCCAATTACCAGCAAACCCTCACCAACGCGCTGGAACTCCACAAGAAAGGTTGGATCGGCCAGCCTGCCAAGCTTATCGTGCATGCCAGCCAGGACCTGATCACCACCATCCTTGAAAAAACGAACACCTTCATCGTGACCAACGAAATGGCCCAGGCGGCTTACGAGGCGAGCATCAAGAAAAACGATGACATCATCCGCACAGCCATGTACGCTCTCGGCGTCGGGGGCATCATCCTCGGTTTGATCCTCGGCTGGCTGATCGCCCGCATCATCCTTAATCCTATTTATAAACTGGTGTTGAAGGTGAGGGATGCTGCCGGTAGCGAAGTGGTGGAGCATATCAAGATGTCGCCGGGAAAAGAGCTCGAAGAGCTTGACCTGCACATCAACCGGCTGATCGGCAGGATCAACCAGGCACACGAGGACCTTCAGAAGAACCGTGAGCTTCTCGACAGGTCGAGCAAGCTGGCTGCGATTGGTAAAATCGCGCCGGCGCTGGCCCACGAGATCCGCAACCCGCTCACAGCGATCAAAATGCTGATCTACGCGATGATGCAGGAGCCCGACCTCAGCAAAGACAAGCTGCACGACCTGGAGATCATCACCCATGAGATCAACCGCGTAGAAGGATTTTTGCAGAATTTCCTTAAATACGCACGCCCTTCCAAGCCACAGATGCAAATCGTAGCTATCATTCCCGTGATACAGGAGACCCTGCAACTGATGCAGCCCCGGTTCAGGCAGGGCAATATTACACTGGTCGAAATCCATGAGCAGGAAAACCTTCGTCTCAAGGCCGATCCCGACATGATCAAGCAGGTTGTGATGAACCTGGTGCTGAATGCCGTCGAATCGATGAGCCAGGAAGGGACGCTCACATTAGCCACCATGGTAAATGCCGACGATCCCGATAACCGGTTCTTCCAGGTCAGCATCAGCGACACAGGCCCCGGTATCCCCGACGATATCAAGGATTCGCTCTTCGATCCGTTCGTGAAAGGGAAAGACCAGGGCATCGGGCTGGGATTGTCGATCTCTCTGCGCATTGCCGAATTGCACCACGGATGGATCAGCGCAAGCAACAACTCCGGCAAAGGCGCCACGTTCACAGTTCACCTTCCAATGAAAAGCTAAGCCATGGCGATGAAAAAGATACTTATCGTTGATGACGAGGAAACCGTAAGGTATTCTTTCAAGAAACTTTTCCGTAACCCCGATTGCATTATCTCCGAAGCGGGAAACGGGCTGGAGGCCATATCTTCCATAAAAAAAGATATGCCCGACCTGGTGCTAATGGACATTGAAATGCCCGGCCTTGGCGGACTCGACGCCATCCAGCGCATCAAAGCCATTAATCCCCAGTTGCCGGTCATCATTATTACGGCATTCGGGACATCAGAAAGGGTCATTGGCGCTATGAAATACGGCGCTTACGAATACCTGGAAAAACCTTTTGATGTTGGCAGGCTGAAGGAAGTTGTTTCCGAGGCCCTTGAGATGAAGCGGCTTTCTGATGAAGTCAACACCGTGGAGATCCACCCTTCAGATACCCATACCGGCGAACAGATCGTCGGGATGAGCTCGGCGATCAAGGAAGTTTACAAGATGATCGGCCGTGTGGCCGCCAGTGATGTGAGCGTCCTGCTCACCGGCGAGAGCGGTACCGGGAAGGAACTCGTGGCAAAGGCCATCCATCGCTACAGCGACCGTTCCGACAAGCCTTTCATCGCCATTAACTGCGCTGCCATCCCCGATACGCTGCTCGAAAGCGAGCTGTTCGGCTATGAAAAGGGTTCCTTCACCGATGCCTCGCATATGAAGGAAGGAAAATTTGAAATGGCCGACAAAGGCACACTGTTCCTGGATGAAGTGGCCGACATGAGCCTCACGCTCCAGGCCAAGCTGCTTCGCGTTTTGCAGGAAGGCACCTTCGAACGGCTCGGTAGTAATAAGGTGATCAAGGTCAATGTCAGGGTGATCTCGGCTACCAATAAAAACCTGGAGAACGCCATCATCAGTAAAACTTTCCGCGAAGACCTCTACTACAGGCTGAAGGTTATTTCCATAACCCTTCCGCCATTAAGGGTGCACACGGAAGACATCCCCCTTCTCACCAATTATTTCCTTTCGAGGCATTGCCAGGAAATGAAAAAGCCGTTGGTAACCGTTCCCCCTGAAACCATGGACGGGCTGTTGAAATATTCCTGGCCCGGCAATGTCAGGGAGCTTGAAAACCTTCTGAAAAGAGCGCTACTCCTAAGCAAGAGCAATATTATCACCCCTGACCTTATCCAGGCGGAAATGAATGCCACCCAGGCCCTGCCTGTTGCCGGCGCCCGTAATGAATATTCTTCCTTTATCCCGGAAAATCTTGATGATTTTGAAGGCAGGCTATTTAAGCATGTGATCGAACAGCTTGAAAAGGAACTGATTGAAAAGTCCCTTGCGTACAATAATGGCAACCAGGTTAAAACCGCTAAATTATTAGGCATTTCAAGGGCCATGCTCCACGAAAGAATGGAAAAATTCGGGCTCCTGTAAGAAAATCAGACAGAGGTGTAAGAATTTAGAGCAGAAGCAATAATTCCAAATTCCTGGTTTCAAATTCCAAATTACTTTTTCATTGATTTAGAGGCATTTGCGAAAAGTATTTCGATTTTGGCACGCCGTTTGTAAAAGGGGGTCGACCCAAAGTTGTTTGACAATACTTGTTTAACCTTAATAAATTACAAAAATGAAAAGAAACATCCTTTTAACGATTGCCGCTCTTGCTGGAATGATGATCATGTTCACCAGCTGTGCAAAACTTCCTGAAGCTGAAATGGCAAATGCTAAGGCCGCTGTAGAAGCTGCTAAAGCTGCTGAAGCTGACCGTTATGTTCCTGCTGAATACAGGGCTGTTAACGATTCTTTGAACACCGCTATGACCGAAGTTGAAAACCAGAAGTCAAAGTTCGTTCTTTTCCGTAGCTACAAAAAAGTTACTGTAAAGCTTAACAACACTATTACGCTTGCCAACACTGTTAAAGAAAATGCCGGAATCCGCAAGGAAGAAGTAAAGAACCAGGCACAGCAGACCTTAGCCGAAGCCACCACCCTGGTGACCGAAGTAAAGGACCTGATCGTGAAGGCTCCTAAAGGCAAAGAAGGTAAAGAAGCCCTCGAAGCTATCCAGAGTGATTTAGCACTTGTTGAAGCTTCCTTAGCTGAAGTTTCCACACTGATCAACGGTGGCGATTACCTGACCGCTCTTGACAAAGTAAAGGCTGCCAAAGACAAGGCTGCTTCCCTCAAAGCTGAGCTGGAAGAAGCTATTGCCAAGAAAACCATGAAGAAGTAAGTATCCTGAATTTTTCGGCACATTAATAAGTCAAAATATCATTGAAATTGTTAAGCTGGAAAATACTTAAAACCGATACTATATCGTTTTAACTGAAGACCCCGGTCATGCTTATGCATCCCGGGGTCTTTACCGATAATACCAGGCAGAATTAAAATGGCAAAGAAAAGGAGAATAAGAAAATCGAGAGTGCTACTGGCCTTCCTCTTCTTTTGCGGTTTTGTAGGCCTGGTTTTTGGCGTTATGCTCCTTACCGCCGCTAAACCCCCGGTTTACGCCATCACCCAGTGCCAGTACGAAATCAGCCGTGCCCGTGAAGTCGAGGCTGACAGGTACGCGCCCCATGTACTGGTTTCAGCCGAAGGCACCTGCCAGATGGCGCTGAATGAATGGAAATACCAGAACGACAGGGTGTTTTTCGTCCGTGATTACGACCAGATGATCAGCCTGGCCAAGGAAGCAACCGATAAAGCCAGGGAAGCTACCGAAACAGCCCTGCACATCAAAGATTCGCTCCAATCCGACCTGGCCAATATACTTAAAACGGTCAGCTATAAACTCGACCACTTCGAAGAGTATTATGCCCATCTGCCCCTGAGCGGAACCACCCGCCAGAATTTCACCACAGCAAAGATGCGGTATATGGAATCGAAAGAAGCCTATGAAAGAGGCGATTACAAGCAGGTTAGCATAAACCTCGACGTAGCAAGCCAGCTGATCACCCGATCAGTTGCCGAAGCCCATTCTTTTCTTTCCGATTATTTCAAAGACCTTTCCAAATGGCGCCGCTGGGCCGATGAAACACTTAACTGGTCGGAAAGAAATAATGCTTATGTTATCATTGTAGATAAGTTTGCCCACCGGCTTTATGTTTATCATGACGGTAAACTGAAAAAGGAATACCGGACTGAACTTGGCCAACATTGGATCGGAGCGAAAAAATACCGTGGCGATAAGGCCACTCCCGAAGGGAAATATAATATTACCAAGAAGAAAGCACGGCACCAGACAAAATATTATAAGGCATTGCTCATCAATTACCCTAATGAAGACGACAAGGCCAGGTATAATGCGCTAGTAAAAAGTGGCAGCATACCAAAAAGAGGAATCGGCAACTTAATCGAAATCCACGGTGACGGCGGAAAAGGGATCAACTGGACAGATGGCTGCGTTGCCCTTACCAATGATGAAATGGATAAATTATTTGATCTCGTCAGTGTTGGCACCCCGGTTACAATTGTTGGATCGTTGAAGAGCCTGCAAGAGGTCAATGGTTTTTAATTTATCTTTGAAATCTAAACAAACAGACTATGAAGGAAAGGCCATCACCCGGGTATACGCTATTTAAAGTACTCCTGGTTTTTATAGCTGCAATAAGTCTTTCCGTGCTTTTATCCATGCCAATCATCAATAATTTTGGCAGGATACAGGAATATGCCCTCCAGTTCAAGCCGGAAGTTGAAGTTAAATCAACGGCAAGCCGTATCGGCGCCGGGAATTTAACTGCTTACGCGGCTACACTTGACAAAGACCTTGCAGCTATTCAGAAGAAACTATCCGTATATCAGCCAAAAGGGCCATACCTCATTATCAATACTTCGGCGAATGAATTCCGGCTGCTTGATGGTGACAAAGTCCTAAGGGAAGGCATGTGTTCCACAGGAAGCTACACGGTGCTTCAAGCCGGCGAAAAAAAGCAGTGGATATTCAAGACACCGCGCGGGATGTTTAAGATATTAAACAAGGTTACAGATCCTGTCTGGAAAAAGCCCGACTGGGCATTTGTGGAAGAAGGCCTTCCGGTTCCTTCGGCCAATCACCCCTCACGCTACGAATACGGCGTACTGGGCGATTATTCGATGATCCTGGGCGATGGGTATATGATACACGGAACGCTGTACAAACGTTTCCTCGGTTTGCCGGTTACCCACGGCTGTGTCAGGATGGGTGATGATGACCTGGAAGTAGTGTTCAAGACGCTGCCGATCGGCTCAAAAGTATACATTTATTAATCCGGGCAAATGATATGAATTCAATGAGCAACTCAGAATTTAATATGGAATATCCCGGAAGTAAAGAACAGAAGAAAGGCTTATTCAGAGGTATCGGCAGGTTCTTCAAATGGTTCTGGCGCAACCGGAGGGTACAGGTGCTGTTCTTCATCCTCGTCATTGCACTGCCGGTATTCCTGATCGTTTACGGAATCGTTCTTCCTGTTAAAAATTACCAGCCCCATCCGACCTCATCAGGAACAGTTAATAGTCCTGCAGGAGAAAACGGATCCGGGAGTATAAGCCTTACCGATGCGCAGATAGCTGAAGTTAAGGCCATTATCAGGAAAGAAAGGGAAAATGCCTTCCAGAAAAGCCGGCTTGCACTGGCTGAAAAAGATTCTATTTACATGGTGCTGGATGTCCCTGCGAAGCTCCTGGTTCTGGAGATAAAAGGGGTACCCGTTAAAAAGGTCAACCTGCTCAATATCGACATCAGTCACCGCTTCTCCCTGATTTCCCATGAAAACCTCCTGCCGTGGATTTCAGAGCCTTTCAACCTGGAAAAAGATTTTTCCACCATACCCAAATCACCCATCGTCGTAAAACAGGCGCCTAAAGACACGATCGAAGCCCAGCTACAATCCTCCAAACCAACGCCCCCTGATTCTACAAATGTTTACTATACTTTATATTTCGACAGGAACCTGGTCCTGGAGATAGAACAATCCGATCCGCCGGAAGTGGGTTACACTGAAAAAGTCATCACATACCAGAATATTAAGAAGAAAGAATCCACACGTTCGGTATTCCGTATGCTCCGCAATCCACAGCAAACCGATCAGCCGATGCAGATAAAGCTAACCATCAGCGAATCCGAGGCCAGGGCCATCTATCGTGCCGTTCCAACCAGATCACGGTTGATACTAAAATTGTAAAAATCAAAGATTAATCTCCTCCGCACAAGGTCGTATCAGAAAATTCCCTATTTTTAAAACGCATTTCCGTTATTAAAAACAGGTACTCATTTAATACCACGACCCTTGTTCCGAATAGAGTCAAAAATCGACATTCAATCCGCGGAGTTCAGGCAAAACAAAGCGCAATTTCTTCAGATCCTCGAAGAATATAAGACCATCCTCAAACAGGTAAAACACGGTGCGCCGCCTAAAGCCATCGAAAGGCACAAGCAGCGCGGCAAACTCCTGGCCCGCGAACGTGTCGACCTGCTGATCGATCCCAATACACCCTTTCTGGAACTTTCTCCATTGGCAGCATACGGTGGGCATGAGAACCAGTTCCCTTCCGCCGGGATCATTACCGGGATCGGCGTAATCGAAGGACGGGAAGCGCTGATCATTGCCAATGACGCCACGATCAAGGGCGGGACCTATGTTGAGGAAACGATCAAGAAACATGTCAGGGCACAGCAAATCGCCATTGAGAACCATTTACCCTGCGTTTATATGGTTGATTCGGGTGGGATTTTCCTGCCGGATCAGTCGAAAGTTTTTGCCGACCGCTTCCATTTCGGGAGGTTCTTTTACAACCAGGCGAGGCTTAGCGCGATGGGGGTCCCGCAGATCGCCTGCGTGATGGGGTTCTGTACCGCCGGCGGGGCCTATGTACCTGCCATGAGCGACGAAACCATTATCGTTAAGGAGCAAGGCACGATCTATATTGGCGGCCCTCCGCTGGTGAAGGCGGCTACGGGCGAAGTCGTGACACCCGAAGAACTGGGAGGGGCCTATGTCCACACTTCCATCTCAGGCGTCGCCGACCATCTCGCCGAAAATGACCGGCATGCTATCCAGATTGTCCGGAATATCTTTCAGACACTTGAGAAAAAAGAGAAACAGGTCCTGAATACCTCTCCTGTTGAAGAGCCGTATTACGACCCGGAAGAACTTTACGGCATCGCTCCCATCGACTTTAAAAAGCCTGTAAATTCCAGAGAAATCATCGCCAGGATCGTCGACGGCAGCCGCTTCCAGGAGTTCAAGGCCCGGTATGCACCTACACTGATCACAGGCTTTGCCAACATCATGGGCTACCCGGTAGGGATACTCGCCAATAACGGGGTCCTATTCTCCGAATCCTCGCTGAAAGGCGCACACTTTATCGAACTGTGTACATCCCGCAAGGTACCTATCCTTTTCCTCCAGAATATCACCGGCTTTATCGTAGGGAAACAATATGAGCACGGCGGAATCGCCAAAGACGGCGCCAAATTCGTCCATGCCGTTGCCAATGCCGAAGTGCCCAAGTTCACCGTGGTATTCGGAGGATCTTTCGGTGCGGGCAATTATGCCATGGCTGGCCGTGGTTATGATCCCAGGCTGCTCTTCATGTGGCCAAATTCCCGCATCTCGGTCATGGGCGGCGAACAGGCTTCAGACGTACTGATCCAGGTGAAGGAAGAGCAATTGAAAGCGCAAGGCAAAGAAATGGACCCTGCAGAACGTGAGAAGCTGAAAACAGAGATCCTGAAAAAATACGATGAAGAAGGGTCGCCTTATTTCAGCACTTCAAGACTCTGGGACGATGGGATCATCGACCCGGTTGAAACACGGAAATACATTGCAATGGGGATCGCAGCATCAGTAAACTGCCCATTCCCGGATACCAAATATGGGGTATTTAGGATGTAATGTTGAATGTTGAATGTTGAATGTTGAATGTTGAATGTTGAATTCGGGTTTTTTTCATAATAAGACAACTTAATGACAACCTAATGACACCCTAATGACCAGTGACCAATGACTAATTATCAAACGATAGAATTCGAAAAGCAGGCTGACATCGGCATTATATGGCTGAACCGGCCTGATATCCATAATGCTTTCAACGAGGTGATGATCCGGGAGATGATCGATTGTGTGGATGCCGTCAATAATATGGATGATATCCGGATCCTTATCCTGAGGGGGCGCGGAAAATCATTTTGCGCAGGGGCCGACCTGAATTGGATGCGTGGTGTGGCTAAATATTCCTTCGAACAGAATTATAATGAGAGCCTCAACCTGGCCAGGTGCTTTTTCAAGATCTATACCTGCAAAAAGCCCACTATTGCCGTAGTTCACGGTGCTGCGATAGGCGGTGCCAACGGCCTGCTGGCATCCTGCGACTTTGCTTATGCAGACGACAACACCACCTTTTCACTCAGCGAAGTGAAAATCGGTGTGGTCCCTGCCTGCATTTCGCCCTATGTCATCAAGCGGGTCGGCGAATATGGTTCTAAAGAGCTGATGCTCACCGGGAAAAGGATCAAAGGAAAAGAAGCCGAACATTTTCGCCTGGTGAATAAATCATTGCCTGCAGAAGAGCTGGATGCCTATGTCGCATCTGTTATCGAACTGCTGCGGACCAGCGGCCCGAAAGCCATGTCGCAATGCAAAAACCTGGTCTTTAATATCTGCAATATGGAAACGATAGAGCAGGCAGTAGAATCAACCGCCAGGATGATAGCGGAGATAAGGGCTTCGGAAGAAGGACAGGAGGGAATGGCGGCGTTTTTAGAGAAAAGGAAACCGAAATGGACAGAATCATAAATGTTGAATGTTGAATTCTAAATGCTGAATTCGGGAAATAAAATAAGCCCGCATTCATCCGCCAGCTGGCGGACAAAATTCAAAATTCAAAATTAATTTAGTGGTATGCAGTTATTTAGAAAGATATTAGTTGCCAACCGCGGCGAGATAGCCGTCAGGGTGATCCGTGCTGTTCAGGACCTTGGAATTAAAGCTGTGGCAATATATTCTGAAGCCGATGCGGGGTCTTTGCATGTGATGATGGCGGATGAGGCATATAATCTCGGTGGAAATGACCTGGCTGAAACCTATCTGAATATCCCGAAGATTGTGCAAATCGCCAGCTCCTGCGGCGCCGGGGCCATCCATCCGGGTTACGGCTTTTTATCGGAGAATTCCGCGTTTGTGAAGGCCTGTGATGAAACCGGCATCGTCTTTATCGGTCCAAATACCAGGGCTATGAAGCTTATGGGCAACAAGATCGAGTCGAGGGAAGCTTTGAAAGACTCCGGGATCCCGATGACGGTAGGCATAACCGGCGATTTGGATACGCTCTTAAAAAGAGCGAAGGAAATTCCGGTCCCCATCATGATCAAAGCTGCTGCCGGTGGCGGCGGAAAAGGCATGCGCATAGTCAACGATTACGACTCATTGCCGGAAATGCTGGAAAGCACCAGCCGTGAAGCCAAATCCTATTTCGGCGATGGGACGGTTTTCATCGAAAAATTCATCGAAGAACCACGGCATATAGAAATCCAGGTGCTGGGCGACAACCACGGCAACGTGATCCATCTTTATGAAAGGGAATGCTCCATACAGCGCAGGCACCAGAAGATCATCGAAGAATCGCCCTCCCCCTCCCTCACGCCTGAAGTCAGGGAGCAAATGGGCGAAACGGCTGTCAGGATTGCCAAAGCCATAGGCTACAATAATGCCGGTACGGTAGAATTCCTTGTTGATAAGGACCTGAAATTCTATTTCCTGGAGATGAATACCCGTGTCCAGGTCGAACATCCCGTAACAGAAATGGTGACGGGCATCGACATCGTAAAAGAACAGATCCTGATCGCAGCAGGGAAGAAACTGGATATTGAGCAGGAATGGGTGGTACAGAGCGGCCATGCCATCGAATGCCGTATTTATGCGGAAGACCCGGAGAATAATTTCCTTCCGTCGCCCGGAACGATGTCATATCTTTCCGAACCTGAAGGAGACGGTATCCGCCTCGATACAGGGATCATGGAGGCCACGACCATTCACAGCTTTTATGATCCGCTCATCTGCAAGCTGATCACCTGGGATGAAAGCCGAGAAGCCGCGAGGATCAAAATGATCAGCGCACTGGATGATTTCATTATCCACGGCATCAGGACGAACATCGGGTACCTCAAGCAAGTACTGGATCATCCGGCTTATATCCGGAACCTTATCTCCACAAAATACTGTGATGAACATACAGCTGACCTGGTTTCAGCCATGCAGGACGGCCAAAAAGCTGTCCCGGCCTATATCCCCGGTCTTGCCTACTATCTCTATGATTTCAGTTGCAGAAAAGAAGAAGAAACTTCCGGTCACAATATCTGGAGCCATATCAGCTACTGGCGCGACCTGGCTGAATTAGAGGGAAGCGTGGATGGAAATGCTTTCAGCTTTGTGATCAATAAAAAGGCGAAGGACGTGTATTATATAACTACCGCCGACGGCCCGCATGAAGCCGGTATCAGGATATGTGGCGACGGGTACCTGGAATTGATCCTGGATGGCCTGCAGAAGGAGTTTTATATTTCTACAGACGAAGAAGGGAACGGATACGTTAGTTATGAGGGCTTCATCTTCCGTGTCAACCGGAACGATGTGCTGATCAACAGCCAGGAAATCCTGGGAAGTCTTGACCATGGAAGTGGTAAACATGACGGGAAGATCATTTCGCCGATGCCGGGGAAGGTGATACAGATCAAAGTGAGAAAAGGGGAAGAGGTGAAGAGGGGACAAACCTTACTTATTGTAGAGGCAATGAAAATGGAAAATTACATTACTGCACCATCGGATGGAGTTGTGGAAGAGATTAACGTAAAAGTGGGCGATATGGTGAACTCATCTATCTCCCTGGTGATCTTAAATTAATTGGTTTCAATACCTTTGCGTAACTCTGCGAAATACCTGAGAGAATTATCATGCAAAGTTTCGCAAAGGATACGCAAAGATTCGCAAAGAAAATTTTTATATTATGAACTTTGAATTAACTGAAGAACAGAATTTAATCCGGGAGACCGTTCGTGACTTTGCTGAACGCGAGATTAAGCCCGTTGCAAAGGACCTCGATGAAAAATCGGAATTTTCGCATGACCTGACCCGTAAGATGGGCGAGCTTGGCCTTTTCGGCATGTACCTGCCCGAAAAGTACGGCGGACAGGGCCTTGATTATCTTTCCTACGTCATTGCCGTGGAAGAGATCGCAAGGATCGACAGTTCGCAGGCGGCAACGCTGGCGGCGCACAATTCGCTGGGTATCGGCCCGCTGTATTATTACGGCTCTGAAGAGCAGAAGATGAAATACCTGCCGCAGCTCTGCACCGGGGCGGCCCTCTGGGGTTTCGGCCTGACCGAGCCCGACGCCGGCTCCGATTCACGAGGTACCAAGACTAAAGCCTATGTTGAAAACGGCGAGTGGGTGATCAACGGATCGAAGATCTTCATTACGAACGGATCGGTGGACATTTCCGTCGGCTCGACGGTGCAGACCGTCACCGGTGAAAAGGACGGCAGGAAGGAATATACCTGCATCATCGTAGAGAAAGATACACCGGGCTTCACCCGGCGCAGCATGCATGGAAAGATGCTCTGGAGGGCATCGGATACGGCTGAGCTCTTCTTCGACAACTGCCGTGTTCCTGAAGGTCACCTCCTGGGCAAAGTGGGGGAAGGCTCGCACATCATGCTCAGCACGCTCGACAGCGGGCGGCTTTCCATAGCCGCCATGGGGCTGGGGCTTGCCCAGGGTGCTTTCGAACTGGCACTGCAGTACTCCAAAGAGCGGAAGCAGTTCGGACAGGCCATCATCAAATTCCAGGTGACTGCCTTCAAATTAGCCGATATGGCCACCAAGATCGAGCTGGCGCGCAACCTGCTTTACAAAGCCTGCTGGCTGAAAGATAACGGCAAGCCTTTCGGGAAAGAAGCAGCCATGGCGAAACTGTATTGTTCGGAGATCGCAAGGGAAGTTGCCGACGAAGCGCTGCAGATCCACGGCGGCTACGGGCTGATGAAAGACTACGACATTGAGCGCCATTACCGCGACCAGCGGCTGCTGCAAATCGGAGAAGGGACCTCTGAGATTCAGAGATTGGTGATTTCACGACACATTGGCTGCTAGCGCAGCAAATTCCAAGCACCAAGCACCAAATTCCAAATAAATTGCAATACCCAAATTCAAAATTCAAAACTGTTTTGAATTTGTTTTTTTGGATTTTGGGCTTATTTGGTATTTGGTGCTTGGTGCTTGGTGTTTGCTTGGTATTTGGTGCTTGGTGCTTGGAATTTTAACAATCAGTATCCGCTAATATACTCATTCAGCTCCTCTATTGTTGATTCGAAAGTGAATGCATCGTTCAGGCGGTAGTAGTTTCCAAGATCATACGTATAACCATAGGCATATTTGGCAAGTTCCAGTCTGGTATCTTCAAAGCTGAAAAGAAGCATGATCTCCTTTACCTGTGAACAGAGCAGGCAGTTCGCACTGATGACTTGTTTGGCGATAATGAGCTTACTGTCGTCGAATGATTTGGATTCGATTGAACCCTTAACCTGGTAGAATTCTTCCGGTGACATTGGCCAGGGGCAACCGATCGGCCCCGAATAACCCGGCATCTTGTAAGCAGGCGGCTCTTCCTGCACGACCGGGGCAGGTGGAACTCCCGTTGCAACCACAGTGGAAGTCATGGTTGTCGTTGTGGTCGTACTGCCAGATGAGCCCGTCATTCCTCCCACATTCACATTGATATCGACATCCTCTTCGCTATTGAGCACGGAAATGCCCACGCCCATGCCCCCAACCGGTGCGGAGCTGGTTGTAGTGGTGGAGGTAGTTTGGCTAACCATGACGGTTGCGGGAGGCGGCGGAGGTGGAGGGGTAGTGCTGTAAACGATCACTACCCGGTCAGGAGCTGGCGTCGGGGCCTGGGCCAGAGGCACTTCGTTCATATACCTGATCACCCATTCATTCTTATTGTTCCGCTTGATACAAAATGTGGTCTCAGTTCCCTGGCCGAACATGAGGTTTTTATCAATTTCACCCAATTGGGTATCTTCAAAAAGGATTTTCACTTTGTAAGATGGAGCGGGCAGGTCGGTTACCAGCACATTGGTTTGTGCTTCGGCATTTTGCTGCACTCCGTTCAGTACCAGGTAAAACCGTTCACCCTGCTCGGTAAAAAAGACCAGGTTTGTTTTCTGGGAAAAGCCTTGGATGGAAAGAAATAAAACGATGGTAAGAAGGAAGGATCTTGTCATTGGTATGAGTTTGAAATTTAGTGCTGCAAATTTGGGAAAAGAATTCCAAATTCCAAATTCCAGGTTCCAAATTCCAAATAAGTCCTAAGTCCAAAAAAACAAATCCAAATTAGTTTTGTTTTTGAGGATAATATTCAACAAATCAATTACCACAATGTCTGCAATTAAAACTCCAGACCAGAGGATTCGTGTGTTCATCAGTTCAACGTTACAGGAACTGGCCGATGAAAGGAAAGTGATCCGGGTAGCCATCGAAAGATTGAGGCTTATACCCGTTATGTTTGAACTTGGCGCAAGGCCGCACCCTCCGCGCGACCTCTATCGCGCTTACCTTGAGCAGAGCCATATCTTTATCGGTATTTATTGGAACAGTTACGGTTGGGTAGCTCCGGGAATGGCCATATCCGGTCTGGAAGATGAATATCGTTTATCGGAAGGCAAACCCCGTCTGATTTATGTCAAACAAATAGAAGTGAACCGCCAGCCCGAATTAGACCATCTGTTGAAGGGCATTCAAACTTCCGATGTCGCTTATAAAAAATTTGCTGCCCTTGAGGAATTGAAAGAACTGGTGGAAAATGACCTGGCCCTTTTATTGTCAGAAAGATTTGAATCCGGTTTTGATCAGAATACTGCTGTTCAGTCCCCGCCAAAATCATCCTCTATCCCGGCTTTACGTACACCGTTGCTTGGCCGGGAAAGGGAATGCAATGAAATCATGGAGATGCTTCCGGTTAACAGCCTGGTCACAATTACAGGTCCCGGGGGAACAGGCAAATCCAGGCTTGCGCTGGAAATAGCCCATAAATTAAAGACAACGTATCCGGATGGCGTCTTTTTCGTTCCGTTGGAATCGGTTCAGGAACCTAAAGCAGCCATTTCATCCATCGCCCATTCAATCGGATTGTTTGACAACGGGAGAATGCCGGTATATGACCTCCTGTCGGGGTACCTTTCAGATAAAAAAACTTTGCTCCTGCTGGACAACTTCGAGCAAATTCTCACCGGGGCGAAGGATATCAGCCAGCTTCAACAGGATTGCCCTTCCCTTCATATCATAGTAACCAGTCGAACCCCGCTAAGGATCAGGGGTGAGCAGGTATATCCGCTGGAGCCCCTGCCCCATCCTGATTTTATTACTATTCATTCCACAGAACAGTTAATGTCCTATCCTTCAATAGAGTTGTTTATTCAAAGGGCAAGGGCCTTGAGTCCGGGAATAAATTTCGGGGAGGAAAACATTAAAGCAGTGGCTGAAATTTGTCGCAGGCTGGATGGATTACCCCTTGCAATAGAACTTGCGGCTTCTCATACCAAATACTTCTCACCGGTGGCACTGGCGCAGCGGATGGATCATGTGCTGGATCTTCTGACCAGGTCGCCTCAGGACTTTCCAAACCGGCAAAGGACTATGCGTAATACAATCAGTTGGAGCAGCGATCTGCTGGATGAACCTACCCGGCAATTTTTCTACAAACTGGGTTGTTTCCATGGAAGCTGGACATTAGAGGCCGCCGACGAAATAGCGCATGAAGACCCATTAGGTTTATCGGGCATTCTGGAACATATTGAAAAACTGATCGACTTCGGCTTAGTCAAACCTGTTGCACCATCTTATGCAGATGAAGAGCCCCGGTTTATTCTGCTTCAAACTATCAGGGATTTTGCCCTGGAAGCCCTTAAAAACGCCGGTATTCTTGAAACCATTGCTGCACGACATGCTGCCTATTTCAGCAGACTTGCTGACTATTCGGAACCTAATTTATGGCTGCCGCAGGTACAGACCTGGATCAACCACCTGGAAAAAGACCTGCCAAATTTTCGGGAAGCTTTTCAATGGGCATTGCATAATAAAGATACGGAAAAGCAATGGGTACTTACAGGTTGCCTGGCCCAGGTATTCACCTCTATTGGACTGGGAACCGAATCATGTCAATGGATCACAGCCACAAATCTATGGAGCGATGAAGGCAATTCACTGCCTTTGGCACTTCGTGCAAGAACCTTTTACTATTCAGGAGTCCAGGAGTTTTTTTCCGGTAAGTTTTTAGATTCATGGGAAAAACTGAAGCAGGCCGTTGACCTGAACCGTGAAGCGGGTAATTTAGTTTCCCTTTCAAGGTCCTTAACTTTCCAGGGGCTCACCGGGATCACACTTCGGAAAGAGGATTCCTTAGCTATATTCCAGGAAGCAATGGCCCTGGGTTCCAGTATTGGCGATCATTACAGCGAAATCCTCGCCAATACCTTTCTTGCAGAAACAATGATGATGATAGGCCAGGTTGAAAAGGCATCTGCTATGATTATGAAAGCGGAAGGACTGGCAAGGCAAAGTGGCGACAATATGCTATTGGCTGCTTTGTTCATCACAAAAGGAAATTACAATTTAGTTGTTGGCGAAAAGGATTTATCCATAGCAGCATATACCGAATGCATTAAGCTTCACCAGTTTTTCAGCCAGATGACTTTGGAAGGATGGGGGAGATTGGGGATTGTATACTGGCAGCTTTTGGAACAAAAAATAGATGAAACAAGCGAAATGATCAGGATTATCATAGAACTTGCAAGGAAATCGGGTGATCTTGCATTAAAAATAGGAGTTATACATGCTATGTCCGGATTCCTTACCCTTACAAACCATTATAAATCCTCAGCCAGGCTCCGTGGTGCAGCCGACAAATTATCTGAAGAATCAGGTTATAATCCGTGGAGTTCTACAATTAAGCTGAATGAATGGTCTGATAAGCGGTTAAAAGATAATCTGTCAGTTGAAGAGTATCACCTGGCGTACGAAGCCGGAAAAAATATGACAGCTGAAAAAGCTATTGAGGAATACCGCGCTTCTATTACTGACTAAACGCCACATTGGCTGCTGGCGCAGCAAATTCCAAATACCAAATTCCAAATTCCAAACAAAATTCAAAACTCAAGCTTCAAATTTCAAACGATTTTGGGATTTGATGTTTGGGATTTGTTTGGTATTTGGTGCTTGGTGCTTGGAATTTATTTGGAATTTGGTGCTTGGTATTTGGTGCTTGCCTGGCTTTTGGTGCTTGGTGCTTGGAATTTATTTGGTATTTGGTGCTTGGTATTTGGTGCTTTTTATTGTAGTTGGTTTATAAAGTTGTAATTTCATTGCTGAATGACTTCGAAATTAAAAACGAACTACCTGCCTGAAATACCTGCCCTTCTTTTTGGGAGGAAAAAGCCGGCCATGGTCACGGTCAATCTTACAGACCGTTGCAACCAGCATTGCATTTACTGTGAACTTGGCAGCCACCGTTCAGTTTCTGAAAAAAATATATTGACAAAGGATGACCTGAAATGGGTAATCAGCCAGATGGCAGAAAACAACATTTCCAGGCTTTCATTATGCGGCGGAGAGCCCTTTTTGTTTGACAGCCTTCTTGAAGTTGTCGCTTATGCAGGATGCAAAAATATCAGGTGTACCATTACCACAAATGGCATGACAGTGCATAAGCTCACCGGTGAAGAGCTTAAAATATTACAGGATTACCATACGCAAATCAATGTTTCAGTTGATTCTTTCAGGGAGGATATCCTGTCGTTCACACGCGGGACACAGGCTGCTTTACCAAATGCACTAAGATCTATCCGGATTTTGCAGGAAAACAATATTCCGGTAACCATTCTGACAGCCATTTCAAAATATAATTATCATGATCTTTCAAGTTTCATGGAAGAAGCCTATAATCTTGGTATTAAGCAGGTATTGTTCCAGCCCCTGATCTACTATTCCAATTTTCCTGAAACTCCGGCCCTGGAAAACAAATCACAACTTAACACCGGCACTGAGGGCCTGGATAAACTGATGGCTGAACTGGAAAAAATAATGCAGTTTGAGAAGCTTCACCCTGTTAAAACAAACGTTTACAGGATATTGCCCTGGATCAGGCATTACCTTGAAACAGCAGCCAACCCAAATAGAAATTGGTTTTTTGATAAGGTGCTGAATAAATTCTACTGTCGTGAAGTCTATGCTATCATCGACATAAGTTATTATGGTGATATTCAACCATGCGGACTGGCACCGGCCAAAATCTCAATCCATGAGAACCGCGACCGTGGGCTTATCAACCTGTGGATGGAAGCAACTGCGGAAATTAAAAATGACCTGCTTACAGCCAATTACAGGGCATATTGCAATGGGTGCTGCCATCATTTCAGCCGTAATATGCTCGCATCAATTGTGAAATACCCGTTTCAAAACCGGCAGGCACTATTCAAAATATCACCCTTGATCTCATCAAGGATCTCAAATACTATTTTAAAAAGAATTAAATTCAGCCTCAAATGAAAACAGCTCTGGTCACAGGTGGAAACAGGGGTATTGGCCTTGAAATTTGCAAACAACTCCAGGCGAAGGGATTTACCGTTGTGATGGGCTCCCGCAATATGGAAAAGGGAATAGCTGCTGCGGCTGAACTGGGCAAGAATGTGATCGTAAAGCAACTTGATGTAACCAGTGAAGAAAGCATTCAGCAGCTTTATTCCGAGCTGAAATCGGATTTGGGCAGATTGGATGTTTTGATAAATAATGCGGGTATCGGTGAGAAATCGTTTGGGAAAAAAGAGACCTTCCCGGGCAAAGTAAAAGATTTCCTTGAGTCGCATGTATATGGAGCAAAACAATTCAGAAAAGCGATCACGCCGGCATTACGTAAAACAGGGGTGCTTCCGGAAAGGGACACTGCGTCGAACATCAACACCAACGTTGTCAGGTATATCATGGAAACGAACCTGTACGGCGCCTGGCGGATGATCCAGGTGATGCTTCCCTTACTTAAAAAGAGCGAAGATGGAAGGATCATTAACGTAAGCAGTGGATTGGGCGAATTAGGGCAGTTATCAGGGAATTATCCTGCCTATAGTCTGTCAAAAAGTTCACTTAACGCATTGACCATCATGCTTTCAGGGGAGTTATTAAAATCAGGGATAAAAGTGAATGCTTTTTGCCCGGGTTGGGTAAAAACCGATATGGGCGGGGCTGATGCACCAGGGCACGTGGGCCAGGGTGCAGACACCGCGGTATGGCTGGCAACTGAAAAAGTGATCCCGACCGGAAAATTTTTCAGGGACCGCCAGGTCATTGAATGGTAGCTCACTGTAATATTATTGCAGGTCAGGATAAATCCGAAATAGTGATTATTTTTAAAAAGCATATCCTTTGAAGATGAAAATAGGTTTTATTTTCCCAAATAAAGACAGAAGGTATAAAACGGTTCATCTTGGGATTGCCTACCTGGCAGCCTATGCCAGGGAACAGCATCCCGGCATCGAATTTCAGGTGCTTGACACAAGGGTTGCCACGCGAAAAGAGACAAATAAATTTTTCAGTACACCTTTTGATTTGATTGGTATCACGGTGTTTTCACCGGTGTATTATGAAGTCATCAATATTTTCAACCGTATAAAAAAAGCACATCCTGATATCCCTGTTTGTCTTGGCGGACCTTATGTGACAACGATCAGGGAAGAGATCTTTAACGAAACACCGGCAGAATTTGCCATTTTCGGAGAAGGCGAAATTACCTTCTCGGAACTGCTTTTTCATCTGAAAGGTGAAAGAAAACCGGAGGATATCAAAGGATTAATGTTCAGGGACCTCGATGGCCAAATCACCGTTAATCCCGGACGGGAGAAAATCAAAGACCTGAATAAACTGCCCATGCCTGCATATGATATTTTCCCGATGGTGAGATACCCGTTGCACCGGATGGTTACAAGCAGGGGTTGCCCATATGCCTGTGCCTGGTGTAACTCCAGCTCAGTATGGGATCAAACATACAGGGCAATTGACCCTGAAAATATCATCACCGAAGTCGAACACCTGGTTAAAAATTTTGGGAAGAAAATCTTCGTATTTGGCGACAATAGCTTTAATGTCGATTTAAAAAGAGTCGAAGTTTTCTGTGATCTGCTGCTGGAAAAAAATCTCAATATTCTTTGGTCAGTTTCATTACGTGCTGACATTATGACCCCGGAAATAGCCCATAAGATGAAAAAAGCCGGATGCTATAACGTTTCTATCGGAATAGAATCGGCCAATAATGAAATGCTGAAGAAAATCGGCAAAGGGACAACCATCGAAAAAATATCGGAAGGAATCCGGATGCTGAAAGATGCCGGTATAGAAATCATGTCGCAGTATGTTATTGGCAGCCCGGATGAAACATTGGATACTGTCAGGGAATCGATAGCCTATGCAAAGCAATCGGGATGCGATTATACAAATTTTTATATGGTTCTGCCGTATAAAGGCACCCGGCAATGGGAATACGTAGCAAAAAACGGCATTTTATATAATAAAAACATCCATCACTTTCATTCCATGGAGCCACGGATTGTTTTTGAAACACCCGAATTTCCTCATCACGACAGGCTTGAAGCAATTAAGTTAGTTAAAAAGGAAGGCTTTTACAGTAATAAGGATAAAAAAAACTGGATGTTTGATTTTGCCAAAGATACTTCCCGCAATATTCAGCACCTTCTTCCAAAATCAGTCGGAGAAAGGGTTTATTTATTATTAAAATCGATTTACCGGTTAAAAATCATTAAGAAAAACAACCAGTAAAAATCATGAGCATCATATTTGGGATAAGCGCTTTAATAATCTTGATATACCTCATGTACCCTTTATGGCTGATGATGATTCCGGAATCTGATAAAGGTCCGGGGGAATCCCCTGGTGAAATTGACGAGGTTTCACTCATCTATTTATCATATAACGGAATAGCTTACCTGGAGGATAAAATCAATTTCCTGTTTAAGGAATTATCGGTTTT
Organism: uncultured Bacteroidales bacterium; assembly: GCA_964371595.1. Taxonomy (GTDB): domain Bacteria; phylum Bacteroidota; class Bacteroidia; order Bacteroidales; family JAGOPY01; genus JAGOPY01. The sequence goes on from CAYJNJ010000002.1 coordinate 74,281, forward strand.
TCAGAATTTTGAAATAATCATTATCGATGATAACAGTACCGATGGGAGCAAAGAATGGCTGCATGCTTTTCCTGAACGGGAAAATATACGGATCACACTGAAAGATGATCATAAAGGCATACCGCATTCGATGAACATGGGCGTCGGGAAGGCAAGATTTAAGCATATCATCTTTTGTGACCAGAGGCAGAAGTTATCAGGCAAGATCCTGCACCGCCTGGTAGAACCATTAAAATATGATAATATAGGAGCCGTTTCTGCCTGTATCTCAGAGCTTGACAAAAATCAACATTGTTCAAGGATCCGCAGGCTCGAAAATTTTATCAAATTAAAAGAAAGCCGGAATGGAAACCTGATTGGCGTATATGGCCCGCTGTATGCGATAAAAAGAGAATGCTTTTCCCCCATTCCGGAATATATAATTCTCGATGACCTGTATTTAAGTTTGAAAATCCTGAAATCGAAGCAAATTAAAATTCTGGGCGATTGCCAGATCATGGATGAAGAAATTGCCGAGCTTTATGATTATGGCAGGGCGAAGCGTTACATCTATGGTTTTTTACAACTTATCAGGGAACCCGGACTTATCGCCCATTTGAATGCGAAACAGGTGACCATGCTTTTCTGGCACAAATACCTGCGCCTGGCGATCCCGGTTTTCCTGTTTCTCAGCCATATCGGAATGGGGATCCTTGGGGCCTACAGGATCAATTACCTTTTCCTTTTTGTTGTAATATTAATCCCGGCCCTGGTTTCTTTTGTGCCAGGCAGAATGAATCTCCATTTCTGGTTTAAAAACATCTTCAGGATAAATTTATTCTATTTCGTAGCGATACTTGACGTTTTAGTATTCAGGGCATTCATCCGTCGTGCACCCCGCAATTATTATAAGGAAAAATTTGAAATCAGGTAAAGCAGGAAAATTTATGAATGGAAAAACAGGAAATATCAGGTCGCTTAATTATATGAAGCCGAATGTTCCTCCATTCGACGATTTTCAGTTTTATCTTCGCCGGATTTGGGAATCGCGCACCCTGACCAATGATGGCCCGATCCATCACGAATTTGAAAAAGCCCTTTGCCAATATCTGGAAGTGGACCATATCTGCCTGCTTTCAAGCGGAACTCTCGCCCTGGCCATTGCCCTTCGATCACTTGGTTTAAAAGGAGAAGTGATCACCACTCCTTTTACATCGGTTGCTACGATCCAGGCCATTTACTGGAACAATTTAATCCCTGTTTTTGCCGATATCCGGGAATCAGATCTTAATCTTGACATTTCCTGCATTGAACAGGCTATAACGCCCGAAACATGTGCCATACTGCCTGTCCATGTATTCGGGAACCCTTGCAAAACCGGGCAGATAAAAAAAATTGCCCTGAAGTATAACTTAAAGGTGCTTTACGATGCTGCCCATTGCTTTGGGGTAAAAATCAATGGTGAATCAGTCTGCAGGTCAGGTGATCTGTCGGCACTTAGCTTTCATGCTACCAAGGTCTTCAATACGATTGAAGGAGGGGCGGTTGTTTGTCATGATCCTGAAACCAGGGATTACATCAATGCCCTGAAAAATACCGGGTTAATTTCTGGCAATGCTCTTGCAGGCTACGGTTTGAACGCCAAAATGAACGAGTTGCAGGCAGCTTTTGGATTAGCCCAGTTAAAACATATTGATGGTGTCGTTGAAAAACGAAGAGAGGCAAGCCTGTTGTACCGTGAGTTGTTGGCCCCTGTAAAAGGATTAAGAATGATAAAGGAAGAAGAAGGTATCGGATATAATTATTCCTATTTACCTGTTCTGATCGATCCTGAAGAATTCGAAATGACAAGGGATGGAATCGCATCTTATCTTGAGGATCATCAAATTTCAGTTAAAAAATATTTTCACCCCTTAATAAGTGAATATAACCAATTTAGCATATATAAAACGAAGGACCTGCCGGTTGCCGCTAAAATGGCTGAAAACGTATTATGCCTGCCTCTTTTTCATGATATTACCAGGGAGGAGATCCATAGGGTGGTTGACTTGATACGGGTAAGCGTCCATGAAATCAGAAAGCCATATTCGCCTCGTCCTGGTCGAAATAGAGATTAAAGCGTACTTTTTCTGATAAGGAGGTGAATTCTTCCACCATTTCGGTGCTTCTATATTTCCTTCTCAGGCTGAAAAGGTAAAATGCTTCCACATCCTGGCCTTCGCCCTGGCTTTTGAGGTTGGAAAGCCTCACACCGCGGCAGTACTTGCCAAGGATCCCGGAGATCTCCTTCTCCGTTGCTTTTGAGGGCTTATATATCAGTTGGAGCACATATTCGGATTTGCCGGGGGAACCGAAATTGAAAGTAACCAGGACCACCGACACCAGGGAGATGAGCAATGTGCCTGTAACTGCAATGGCATAAAGTCCGACGCCAGAGGCCATCCCCACCGCGAGGGCAAAAAAGATGTAGACGATATCCTGCACATCGCGCACGGCCGTCCGGAACCGGATGATCGACATGGCGCCTACGAGACCGAATGCACGGGCCAGGTTATTGCCGATAATCATGATCACCAGGGTTGTTATAAGTGTTAAAAGGACCAGCGAGTTGACGTAAGTGGCTATATAGCTGGGCCCCTTGTAAATAAAGCGGTAAACCATCGCGATGACTATCCCGCAGGCCAGTGAAACGGCAAGGTTGGTAAGCACCGTATAAACGGAAAGCGGAAACAGGTCTATAGTCTGAAATTCTTCTAACATCAGGTCATTTTTAAATACTGTTCCAATGCATTAGTCTTTTCATATCCGCCTGGCGTGATTGTTCAGTGAGGCGATGGGAATCGATGCAGAAGACATATTTTGAAGCCGATTGCCTGACCATTCCAAGCCGCGCAGTAATTGGCCTCAGCCAGGATGGGAAAGTATCCTTGAATTTTACTTCAAAAATGAATTTACCGGGAATAGCCGGAACTGTTTTCGCCTCAGAATACAGATCATCTATCCCGGGATAGGCTATGCTCCGCAGGTTTTTATCAATCGTCATCCTCACTTCATTCTTATACCGGTCAAGATAGGGTTCCCGCTCATAAATTACAAGTACCACCGGCTTAAGGTTGTTCCGGTAAACATGGAAAAGAAATTTGCCGGCGCCGTTCACACCATGATCGTCTTCAGCACCGTAAGCCCTGGATCCTTCCCCCGACATCAGCCGTTTCATCACATCGAATGTCAGCTTTTCACGGTCCTTTTCAATCGGTTCCTTGAATTTCCGCTTGATCTCCATGAAAACGGTATCGTCCCCGGTTTTTTCATTATATCCCCTGATCCTGATCTTTTTCCTGATCTTATAGCCATCAACCTTTTCATAAAAATAATCGAAGTTTGAAGTATCGAAATACACTGACCTTACCGTATACTGATGCTTTTCCATCACGGCGGCATACGGATCATACTCAACATAGGGCCTTATGGCTTCCCTGAGCTGGTCTAACCTGTTTTCCGGGACGATATATTTGAACTCGTACTTCATGTCAGAAAGATACGGAAAAATTCCGTTTCAGGTACTCAAGCAGCCTTACTTTATCGCAATAAATCCTGCACTGGACGATCATTCCGGGATAAATGCCTGGGGTGGCTTCTTCGGTGACAGCTTTTGCAATAACGAACTGCTGGCTCTGTATCAGGTTTACATTTTGATCGACGCCTTTAAAAGAAGCATTCACGGTAATTTTGTTGTCGGGTGTCGAAAAAGTCACTTTATGCAACCTGTCGAGGTATGATGAATGCTGGTATGCCACCGGTATCTTGAGCAGGAGCCTTGAGTTATCGCTTACTTTCAGGATCCCGCCCAATTCGGTATTATAGCTCAGGATGCCTTCGATCGGGGTGGTAATCGTATACTGGGCTTTCTGCTTTTCCAGCCGCTCTATTTCCCTGGTATAAGAAAGGATCTTCTGCTCCGTATAGACAATAACCGGGTCCTTCTCACCTGTACTGAGAGCGACCATCTGGTCATAAGCTACCTGCGTGTTGATTTCCGCAAGTTTCAATGCATTTTCATACATATCAAAATCGGCAGGTGTGATGACACTGTCGCGGTAAAGCCTTTCCTGCCTCGCAAAATTCTTCTTCTCCAGGTCGAGCTGCTGCCGGGCATAGTTGTATTGCCTTTCGGCTTGCTCAACGAGGGATTCTTTCTCGCCGGTGGTGACCACATTCAGGTTGGCAATCTCCTGGTCGCGAAGGTTTTGAAGCGCGACAATCTCATTTTGGATGAAATACGATTCGATGGCGGCAATCGTATCATTCCTGCTCACCGGGGCATCGAACTGCAGGTCTTTCCTGATCTCCAGCTCCGCAATATCCCCCCTTTCAAAACGGTAATTCTTAAAATCGCCCAGGGCATCGGTTTCATAATTGTAGGTCTGGCTCCAGATCCCTTCCTCCGTCCCCCTCATGATTTTCCATTCCCTGACAGGATATATTTTTGCCGTAGCCTCAAAACTGTACCTGACCCGTATTGGCAGAAATATAGTCAGGACGAGCAGTACAAGCAGCAGAATAAGTATGTGTCGGCGATTGAAGCGCATTCGGCGCAAAGTTAACTTATTATTAAGTTTTAATACAGTTTTACCACTTTTCCCGAACCATTTACCTCATTTTTATCGTTTCTGATTATAATGATATAAACACCGGGAAACAGTAAAGTTGCATCAAACGTAACCTGGCCTCCTTCGAAATTTCTTTTTTCAATTAAAATGCCGGAAGTCGTTATCAGTTCTGCAGAACTAACTCCCTGTAATTCTGCCATAACCGTAAACTCATCCCTGAATGGATTGGGCATGATCTTTACTTCCTGCCATGTTTTGCCGTAGTCTGAAATATATTCGGGGCAATAATTGTCATTTTCGAATGTCGGTATTTCGAGGTCTGAAAAAATGCCTGAACCATTCGGGCACCTGCCGAAAGAAATATCTGCAATTTGTTCACCGAAGCTAAGGCTGTCGAGCACAATCCCATTTCCGTTGCTGAGCATAAGGGCCTCACCACTGGCAGATAACTTGAAATTGGCATGCAGGTAGCCGGAAACGGTATCCTCCTCATCAGCCCAGATCATCAGGTAAGAATGCGGTTCCACAATGGAATTTTCCGGGAAAGCAAATTTATCCGGGTTTGTAATATCATCGGTAAGATAAAGGCCGAAAAGATCGACAGGCTCATTGGTCAGGTTGTAAATTTCAATCCAGTCTTCGTAATTGCCATACTCATTGGTGGTGTCCGAAGTATTCTTTGCAAGAAACTCGTTGATTGCAACATCCCCCGGACCTGCAGTCGGGATCTGGGCTTCCAGGACATAAAACTCATGCTCTGCATTCTGCGGGGAAAACATGCCGGCATCTGCATTTTCGGAATAAATATAATAATGGGCAATCAGCGATGACATGATAAAAGAAGCCCCGTAAACATTGTCGCCTGCCGCGCCATCGTTGTGGTTCCCATCGTCATACATCGTTTGCTGCTGGAATTTTTCTTCCTTGTCGTGCCTGAGATTCAGCCTCACATCCGGCCCGCCCGGTCCGGTTACTATGGCAGTGACCGTGATTTCCTCATTAAGTTCAGGTTCCGGATCGTTGACGTTAACCATTCCAATCTGTGGGGGCTCAAATGAAAAAATAGGATTTGTCAACAGGTAGTTGGCCCGGGCATCCATCAGGTTCTGTATACCCGGCACATAATAGCTCCCCACCTGGACATCCGTTGTCAACCCCTGCTGGAACTGCATGTAAGTGAAGAATTTGTTCGGATCGAGCTGGACTTCATCATTGATCAGTGTCCGTAGCATTTCAGCAGTTTCAATATAGTTTCCGTTACTGAAATTATCTTCAATGATGGTGCGCATATGGGCAATGTACATGCGATACCAGATCGGGCTCATATTGAGACTATAGATCAGTGGCCAGTCGGTATGGTCGAAATGCAGGACGGGTGATAATTGCTGCATCTGCTGAACGGTGAGGCTGCCGCTGCCTCCATTCTGCGTGCCGGCAAAAGGAAAGCCCCCGAACGACATGTTCAGGTCCCAGATCACCGGGTTATAATGCCCGGTATTATCCATGTACAGGTAGTAATTCTGTGCGAACCAGCCGCTGTAGCTGTCGAGGCTGACCAGCACGTTGTTGAAGGCAAGCATCCAGAGCGCGCGGTCGATATCCATTAAATTTTCAAGGGCATAGGCATCATTGGTTGCTGCATCACACAATTCCACAAGATCGTTCCATCCATAATCGGATTCCAGTTCATATTTGCCGAAATAATCGCTGCTGTCGGAGCTGATATATTTCAGGTCGCTCCTGGAAAAAGGACCGGGCAGGACAGGGCTTCCTTTGATGAAGGTGTTCCCCGAGGAATAGAAATTGGTCGAGCAGAACTTCTTATTGATGCTTTCATCGTTTGAATATAATCCGGTCAAAGCGCCGTTAATGGTGACATTTGCGAAATTTGACCCGGGGCAGTCCATGTAATTGGAAAGAATAAAGTAAGATAAAGGCTCCCGAATCATCGACGGGTCGCCGTAAAAATTTGCGAGCTTAATGCTGGCAATACCCTGGTAGGATTGGCTTTTAAATTCATCCAGGGAAATATGGAGCGGATTTTTGTTGAAGGAAGGATCATAGGAACTCGATCCTTTGTATTTCACCCCGGCGCTGTCGAATTGCACCCCGTTAATCTTCACCCATTCAGCCATCAGGTAACTGCCGGAGCCTGCTTTGGCGGTATCCAGGATATAATCCCAGTTCGGTTGCGTGAATGAAATCTCGATCTCCTGGATTGTGTTGATATCGTAAAAATCATCCTGGGCATTGATATTCATTGCTGAAATCATTAAAATTGCCAGGAGAGAAACTTTTAGCCTTGAAATGGATTTCATGTGACAGGATTTATTTAACCAGGATGATTTTCGCTGTACGGGTGAATTTTTTATCTCCCTCGAGGACCAGGAAATAGATCCCATTTTCAAGGTGGGATATATCCAGGGAATTTTCCGGCTTCCTTTCCAGGACCAATCTTCCCGACTGATCAAAGATACGAATTGCACGGTAATCCCCGGCAGAAAAATTCTCATCCAGGTGGATTATTCCATGGGTTGGGACAGGGTAAATACTAATAGAGTAAGAATTATCATCTTCGGCGATCCCAATCATCTCAAAATTAAATGGTTCGGACATTTCAGAAGCACATCCCCCGGCATCTGTTATTTTTACCTGGTATGTCCCTGATCTGAGTGGGACAAAGTAAGCATTGTTGCCGCCGGAAACAGGAAGCCCGTTCATAAACCACTGGTAAGTAACTCCATAACTTGAATAGAGTGTATCATTTGCTTCGGTGATCAGGGGGGCATCGATCAGGGTGCCATCCACGTAGCATTTTGTATAACGGCGGGCGTTGGAGGACCCGCCGCCGCTAAGGTTTTTCGACCAGAGCAGGGTATTATTCGAATCCACTTCATAGATAAATCCGGCCTGGGTGATACAAACGAGGATATTGCCATTGGGCAGGTTATGGCAGCCGCCTTCATTATTTGTATGGCCGTTACAGGCATGGCGCCAGTTATAGGTAGATGGAGCATAGGCCGATCCGGGGGTATATTCATAATTATACCCGTCATAGGGCGGGTTGATGATATCCACTGAAGATTTGGTGGCAGAAACCCCGTTGTTGTTGAAGCCCACAAGCTGGCCGGCGCGGTGATGGCCCGGGGAGATCCAGTGTGCGTCGTGCACAACATGGAAGATGGTGGATCCGCTGGCATCATAAGCTGCCGGGTTTCCCCACCTGTAAAGGATATCCCCACCTTTTCCGGAATTGCCGCCGGAATGGCCCGCAGCTTCCTCCGTCGTGGTGCTGTGGTCGATCACATACAATTCGTTAAGAAAATGGGAGCTGATCACCACCTGGTCGAGCTGCTCGTTGTAATCAATGCCGTTCACATGCATCCAGTCTTTCGTCTGCTGGCTGTTATTGTAATTGAGATCGAGCAGTTCCGGGTGATCGGCTACCACGCCAAAATTATCTTTGGATGCATCGTAATCCTGGACGAGATGGTCCCATGCATGCCATTCCCAGACCACTTCTCCCGTACCTGCCCCGGTTGGCTGAACCTCCAGGATCATATCCGGCCACATCGAATGGGCCCATTTACATCCCGCCTGTGTGACCTGAGATGAACTCTTCAGTTCATAGACAATCAGCAGGACATTCCCGTTTGGCATAGGATGGATATCATGATGGGAGCAATACGTGGTCGTTGAGCAGATATAATTCCATGTAATATTTCCGTCCCAATCAACCTTCTGAACCTGGCCGCACATGCCCCCACCCTGGAATGAGTTGCCCTGCTTGGCGACTGTCCTCAGCAGGGTACCGCCCTGCAACAGGTATGTGGAGTAACCGGTCCTGGCGGAAGAGCCGAAGGTCCAGGTATGGAAATTAGTGCCGTTGGTATCAAGGAGCACGGCGCTTGTGCTGTTCTGGATGCTGTATAAGGTGTAATCGCCCCATTGCTGGCTGAAGGAGACCTGGGAGAGGAGGAGACAGAGGGACAGGAGGACGGGAAGACGGGAAGACGGGAAGACTTTTAGACTGTAAGACGGGAAGACGGGAAGACTGTAAGACTGTAAGATTTTAAGAATGTAAAACTTTAAGATTGTAAGTCGATATGACGGGAAGAAAAACAATAATTTGCGCTTTAGCATAAATTGAATGTTAATGGTTAATGCTTGTTATAATTAATCGGTAATTACCAGCCTGAGAGTAGAAAGCCAGCGGTTTCCGGTTTCGATCCTGATAAAATAAATCCCTGCCGGCAGCTCATCCCTTGATAAAGTTATGGTTTTTGTAAGGCAATCCTTATAAATCCTCACGGTATTTCCCAGTAAGTCTGTCACTGTAACTTTATGGACGGATTCAGCATCATTGAATTCCACAATTGCCAATTCACGGCAGGGATTTGGGTAGATAATTGCCTCAGTATCCTGAAGTGCCTCTGGGATTCCTATGGCATCACAACTGACACATTCAGAAAAACATACCGTTTCGATCACTGTATCTTTCAGTATTTCTGCATACCTGTATCCATCTGTTGAACATCCTTCAGGCACTGTTTCATAACCTTCCACCGTATTTCCGTTCACAAACAGATAATAGCAATCGGCGTAATCTGTCCACATTTCAGCGTATATAATCTGCTCGTATATATCATCGGCAAATGAATACATAGTGGTTTGCGGGTTTGATCCGATTTCTTCATTAGCTACCAGGTAGATCCCGGCCGGATCAATCATCTCTTCAAGGCTCAGGTCAACTTTCAACCTGAGCAGGTAATAGCCGGCCGGGGCATTGCCTGAAAACAGTACCGCCGCGACCGAGGTAGTATCGTTATATAATGAATCGACATAAACCCAGCGGTTATCATTAAAATCATATCCCACCCTTGATTCCAGCGGCACAAACTCCACCTCGTACCACTGGTCGCCATTGATGAATTTGTACTCATACTTTGCGAAAGCCGGGATATCGACAACTACACTGTATATGGCCGATCCATCCAGGCTAAGCATCTCGGTCGTGTTCGACTGCCAGTCGCCACCTTCAAAACCGGCTTCTTCCTGGAAATCTCCGGAAACATGAACACCTGTGGTATTGACAGGTAACCCGGTCATGTCGACGGAAAATTTTACCTTTTTAGCACTGGCAGTAGTAACTGCAAGGATGAGGGCTAGTAGCAGAATTTGTATTTTCATGGTCTCTTTCTTTAGTCGTCAGTCTTCAGTCTTCAGTCGTCAGTCGTCAGTCGTCAGTCGTCAGTCGTCAGTCGTCAGTCGTCAGTCATTGTGGCTTGTAGCTTGTGGCTTGTAGCTTGTAGCTTGTAGCCTGTGGCTTGCGGCTAATCATTCAGCGTAAACCTCAAAAAAAGCCTTCTCAAAGCTATTCCCGATCGGTATCTCGCTTTCACCGACATATATCATCCTGTTCCTGACTTTTTCTATCCTGGAAAGCGGAACGATGAAAGATCTGTGGACCCTGATGAAATCTTTGGGGGGAAGTTTGTCGATCAGGGCTTTCATCGTCATCCGCGCAACCAGGGGTTTCCGGCCGGAAATATGAATTTTCATATAGTCATCAAGCCCTTCAATGTAGAGAATATCCTTCAGCATGATCTTGACAAGACTATAGTCGGCGCGGATAAAAATATATTGTTGTACAGCAGATTCATATTGATGCAGAAATTTATAGAAATCATGCGCTTTATTGACGGCCTGCAGGAACCTGTCGAATGTAAAAGGTTTCAGCAAATAATCCACTGCATTCACATTAAAGCCTTCCACTGCATATTCGCTGTATGCGGTAGTAAAGATCACCATCAGGCCCTGGGGCACTTGCCTGCGGAATTCAAAACCGGTGACCGACGGCATCCTGATATCAAGGAAAAGCAGATCAGCCGGGAATTTGCTGAGATGCTTCAAGGCCTCGTTCGGATTGGTGAACGTCTTGTCAAGATCGATAAAATCGACCTGCCTGCAGAAGCTTTCCACAATGCTCAGTGCCGGGGGTTCATCGTCAAGTGCAATCGCCTTTATCATCCAAGTGTAATATATAATTCAACTGTGTAATCCGAAGCATTATCATCAATTAAAAGCCGGTGCTTGTCCTGGTATAGCAACGCCAGCCTCTGCCGGGCATTGATTATTCCAAGTCCCCCGACTCCTTCGCTTTCCGGCAGTATGACTTTTTTATTGAAAACCCTTAAATGCAGTTCCGGTCCGCTTAATTCTATGGTCACGGTTATGCGCGAATCAGTCTCCGGGTTCACCCCGAATTTAAAAGCATTTTCAATAAAAGGAATAAGGATCAGCGGGGCTATAAGCTTTCCTGAAGTGGCGTCGCAGGGATTGTAATCGATGCTGACCGTTTCGCCAAACCTGATTCTCTGCAAGTCAATATAATCGGTAATATAGCTGATCTCTTTCTCAAGGGGTACAAAGTCGTTGCTGGCATCAGAAATAACATACCGCATCATCCCGGAAAGCTTGACAACGGCATCCGGGGTATTGTCAGCCTTCTGAATTGCAAGTGAATAAATGGTGTTTAAGGTGTTAAACAGGAAGTGCGGATTAATCTGGGCCTTAAAATAAGACAGTTCCGCTTTCAGTCTCTCCTTCTCTGCCTGTTTCCAGCGGTTGTTGATCTTCAGCATTAAGGAGAAAAAGACGACTGCCAGGAAAAAGATAAGCTGGTGGCCGATGAAAAAGAACATTCTGTTATTGCCAGGCATAGGTTTTGGTGGCATAGGACCACCTTCCCTGAATGGAAAGATCTCAGGGGGAATAAATACGATAACCAGGAAGACGGCCAGCAGAGACAGGATATACCAGGTATATTTCTTACGGAAATATAATTTCGGGATAAGTATATAAAAATTAAGGTAGAAAAACAGCAGGATCAATATGTTGTTCATATATCCTCTCAGCGCCCTGGAATCGGCGAAAAATTCGCTCAGCCCGCCTTCCCCCGGCCAGAAAATAATCGGGAGGCTAAGGTAGATCGTGCAACCCACCAGGTGAAAGAGGATTTGTGTTTTGTTGCGATTCATTTTCATCAGGCTTCAAATGTAAAAGTATGATGAATATTGCATATTGAGCAGAAATTGAGGTAATCAGGAAGATTTTGCCGGAGAACGAGAGAAAGTGGCGTTTTGGTAGTCCGACGACTAAAGCCGTCGGTTCGGACATTAGAAAAAAATGGAACCGATGGGTTTACCCGTCGGAGCATGAATCAACAAAATAATTAATTTAGCAATATATTATTCCGATCTATCAACAACCAAAATATCCCTGCCATGAATGCTTCCGGAAAGATTTCCTGCCTTCTTGTTTTTATCCTGTGTTTTCACTTCCTTCCATTGCAATCCCAGGTCCTTATCAACGAATATTCAGCCTCAAACCTGAATACAATTGTGGATAACTACGATGAATATGAAGACTGGATCGAACTGTATAATGCAGGCAGCACCAGCGTAAACATCAGCGGGTATTACCTGAGCGATGATACAGCCAGTGTAACATTATGGGCATTCCCGGCAGGAACTGTGATCCCTTCCCATGGCTATCTCCGGGTCTGGGCCTCCGGGCGTAACGAGGCAACCAGCGGGAACCTCCACACAAATTTCCGCCTTACGCAAACCAAATCCGATCCCGACTGGATCGTCCTTTCCGACCCTGCAGGCACTGTTCTGGATCAATGGCAACTGGCCATTACCCAGATGGATCATTCCAGGGGGCGGACCACCAGTGGCTCTGAAATGTGGGGCATCTTTACGGATCCGACGCCGGGCTCTGCCAACAGTAATTCAACAGCCTATACCGCGTATGCAAAGAAACCTATGGTCAGTGATACGGGTGGCTTTTTCACCAGCTCAGTCAGCATCACCATTACTACCGATGAACCTGATTCAAAGATCAGGTATACGCTTGACGGCACGGAACCGGTTGCCGGGTCTACCCAATATTCCACACCTGTCAGCATTATTACGACCAAAGTTTTAAAAGCCCGCGTTTTCAGTAATGATCCTTCCATACTTCCGGGCCTCATCGAATTCAATACGTATTTTATCAATGAAACCCATAACCTGCCGGTAGTTTCGGTAGCCGGAAACGACCTTACTACCTTGCTAAACGGCGACCAGACGCTAAGACCGAGAGGTTCCATCGAATATTATAATAAATTCAAAACCAGGACCACGAAAGCCTATGGTGAATACAACGAGCACGGGCAGGACTCATGGGTGCATGACCAGCGGAGCTTCGACTATATTACCCGTGACGAGAACGGTTACAATTATGCATTACAGGAAAAGATCTTTGCTTTATCCGACCGAGACGAATTCCAGCGGGTCATTATCCGTGCCGCCGGCGACGACAATTATCCCGGCATTGATTCCAGCGCACACCTCCGCGATGATTATGTCGAGACGCTATCGCAGTTGTCCGGCCAGCACCTCGACTGGCGGAAGTCGGAACGGATCGTTATTTACGCAAATGGGCAATACTGGGGTATTTATGCTTTCAGGGAGAAGGTCCATGACCATGATTATACGCAGTATTACTATGACCAGGGAAAATACGATATCCAGTTTATCATGCTCTGGGGCTGGACATGGGCTGAATACGGCGGCCAGCAGGCGCTCGACGACTGGTACGAGCTCCATGATTTTATTCTGAACAACGATATGAGCAATCCGTTCATCTACCAGGCCGTAGCTGCACAGTATGATGTAACAAGCCTTGTTGATTACGTGGTCCTGAATTCTTACGTGGTCTGTTCCGATTGGCTCAACTGGAATGTGGGCTGGTGGCGGGGGCTGAACCCGGAAGGCAGCCACCAGAAATGGGCCTATATTTTATGGGATGAAGATGCCACTTTCGGGCATTACATCAATTATACCGGCATCCCGGCACAGTCGCCCTATGTCTCGCCCTGTTTTCCCGAAGACCTCGACAATCCCTATTCAGATCCGGAAGGGCATATCTCTGTGCTGAACAAGCTCCGGATGAATGCCGATTTCGACCAGTATTATATCTCCAGGTACATCGACCTTCTCAACACTACTTTCAATAACGATTATATGATCAACCTGCTCGACAGCATGGCCGCCATCATCGCCCCGGAAATGCAAAACCATACGCAAAGATGGGGAGGGACATATGTTAAATGGCAATCGAATGTCCAGAAGATCAGAAATTTTGTGACTACGCGAAATGCCATCATCGAGGCAGGATTAAGGGAATGCTACAACCTGACCGGGCCTTATGACATTGTGATCGATGCCCAGCCTGCCGGTGTAGGCCAGGTGCAAGTCAATTCCCTTGAATTGAGCCAGTTCCCATGGGACGGCGAGTACTTTGGGGGTATCGATGTGAAGCTGAAAGCCACCGAGATCAGTCCTTATTACGAATTTGACCGCTGGGTGCTGCAAAACCACGAAGTCACCCCGTATGATACATTGAAAGATGTCAGGCTCAGCCTGATGATGGGCGATACGATCCTGGCCCTGTTCAAGCCCAGGGTATTCGAGGATTCCCTGGTGATCAACGAGATCAATTACAATTCCGACGGAAGCTTTGACCCCGGCGACTGGGTCGAGTTATACAACCCCCACCCATATGATTTGAATATCCAGGGTTGGATTTTTAAAGATGAAGATGATCTTCACGAATATATCTTCCCACAGGGCACCACCATCACCGCTGAAGGTTACCTGGTCCTGGCGGCAGATACGGCTGCTTTCGACAGCCTATTTCCTGCAATCAGCAATTATGTTGGCCCGATGGGGTTCGGTTTATCCGGAAACGGGGAATTGATCCGGCTTTATGATGATGAGGGGACGATAATCGATACCGTACTTTATGATGATATGGATCCCTGGCCAACGGAGCCAGATGGAAACGGACCGACGCTGGAACTGATCAACCCGGCCTGGGACAATGCGCTGGCTGAAAGCTGGGCGGCTTCAGACCTGAATGGCACACCCGGCGAACAGAACGGCAAATACGTAAAAGTGCCAGAACTAAAGCCATCGCTGAATATCAGCTGCCAGGTCATCCCAAACCCGTTCAGAACGGGGGCCATATTCCGGATCAGGGCCGATGAAGTCATGGAAAACGCAGCCATTTCGGTCTATAATCTATACGGACAGCAGGTAATGCAGATTTCGCCCGTCAATTCGAACTATATCCCGCTTTACGGACAGGACCTTGTACCCGGTATTTACGTGTACAGGCTGACAAACCAGAAAGGAATGGTGCTGTTTACAGGGAAGTTTGTGGTGAATTAGCCAATTCATCCGCAATTTCCCTGTTATCCGACAGGTGCACCACCTTGTTCTGACCTCCCAGCTTTCCTTTCGACTCCATGTATTTTTTGAAGGCCCCCTTCGGAAGGGAAATGATGTGTAACGGTTCCAGGACATGGCCCTGGATCAGGTCGCGGTAATAGGGGTTACGACGGCACATGGCCTGATCCAATTGTTTGGCAATATTGGCTCCCGGCAATCCATCAAATTCGATAAGCCATTGATGGTGGGGCAGGCCTTCCGGCGGATTCACCATCGGTGCCACGGTGAATTCATCGACCCTGGTGCCTGTTGCGGCACAAACCTCGGCTAATGCTCCCTCGACTTCTGCAGCAATGACATGTTCCCCGAATGCCGATAAAAATTGCGACACGCGGCCGGTCACGATCAGCCTGTATGGATCGCGTGAAACAAACCGGACCGTATCCCCGAGCTGGTAGCCCCAAAGGCCGGCATTACTGCTGAGAACGATTGCATAATCGACGCCGGTTTCCACGCCTTCGAGCGGTACCCTGTCCGGGATTTCATCATTAACTTTATCTGCCGGGATAAATTCAAAGAAGATGCCGCTGTTAATATTCAGAAGCAGACCTTCGCCAGGACCTTCATCCTGGTACGCGATAAATCCTTCGGAAGCCGGGTAAAGCTCAATGGTATCGACATGCCTGCCAATCAGCCGGTCGAAGGCCTGGCGGTATGGCTCATAGTTCAGCCCGCCATAAACCAGTAGCGAGAAATCGGGGAAGATCTCCCCCACCGGCTTTCCGGTCCTGGCAACGAGTTTTTCGAAGTACATCCTCATCCAGGAAGGTATGCCACTGATGAGCGACATCCTTTTCTTCAGCGTCTCCTCCACGATTGCATTTACCTTGCTTTCCCAGTTTTCGATACAGTTAGTCTTCCAGGAAGGCATGCGCTTATTCTGCAGGTAGGCCGGCACATGGTGGGCGGCTATCCCCGAAAGCCTGCCTGCCGGGATAATCCCCTTTTTCTCAAGAACGGGGCTTCCCTGGAGGAAGATCATGCTATGGTCGGCAAAGGCGTAGTTCTTCGTGCGGTCCATATACATCAGCAGGGCATTCCGGGCAGTATGGATATGATTTGAGATGGAATCCCCGGTGATGGGAATGTACTTCATGCCGGATGTGGTCCCGGATGTCTTTGCAAAATAAACGGGCAGCCCAGGCCAGAGGACGTTTTTCTCGCCCGCCGATATCCTCTCGATCAAAGGCCGGATGTCCTCATAATCCGTAAGCGGGACATGTATCTGAAAATCGCTGTATGAATTTATCTCCTTAAAACGGTGCGCTTTACCATAGATGCACCGCTGGCCCTTACCGATCAGCATTTGAAGGGTACGGTCCTGGCATTCGATGGCCCGGTCCGCATCTTTCCGTATGGAGGAGGCAATAAATGAAGCAAGCGGACGGCTTAGTGCAGAGCGGATTTTCATCTTGAAATAATTCAAGATCAAATATAAGCATAAAAACGGGGATTTCTACCTTACCACAAAAGGCACAATCACGGCTATGAGCCCTGTACAGATCACCACCATGATAAACAGGTTATATCTTGTGCTGTAATTGCTTAACAGCGATTCATCATAATATTTTTCCACCCCCTGGTCTTTATACATCTTGAGTAAGCCATTTACCAGCTTTTGCCTGGTTTGCTTGCCTTTCAATATCCCGAAAATGACCACCGTATTCACCACGATGATCAGGAATACAAAGAGATACATGACGATCAGCAGGGAGTTGTTCGTCCTTGAATCATTCACTATGGCGGAATTCACGCCCAGCGCAATCAGGTTCAGTAAAATAGAAGTCAGGATAAAGATCGTATCTGTCCGCGTATTTTGCTGCAGTTCGGTCGTAATGTGTTTATGCACGTGCTCTATCATGGTTATGGTTTTAAGATGGGTTGCTTTCCTGTTGTATCCTCCTAAGATACAAATAATAATGCGAAATAAACAAGATCCCGGTAATCAGAAAAGGAGCCATTATGGGCAAAACGCCCCAGTTGCCGCTGAAACCGTCGAAATAAATACTTCCTGCAAATGAAACCAGGATAAAAAGGACACCCCCGGGGAGTTCCCATTTCCAGGCTATGACCAGGACGGCGACAATAATAAGTGCTGGGATGTTATGCATGAAAAGACAGACAAGTACATCCTTCCCTCCCATCCCAAAACAGTCCAGGGAAAACATCATCATAAACCCGATGGCAATAATGGCAAGGATCCTGGGGATCCAGAACAGAATTTTTTCTTTCATAACCTTTGAATTAATTTTCATTTTCATAAAAATTTGTCAAATCTGCTTTCGGGTGGTATCTTTACAAAACAAACTGATTTGCCACCCTGACGAGGTAAAATTATTATCCCACCGGGAATATTTCATGGAATTGCGGTTGTAAATCATTTGTAAATTCATTTACAAGCGTTCTTCAGACAAATCTAATCAATCCGAACCATCTTTGCACCAGGGAGACCATACTGACTTTGAACTGCTGAAGAAAAAGCTCGTGGAAACCATGCAGCAATCTTTTCCCGGGATCAGTTCTTCCATTTCCGGGTGGAAAGGCCAGGATATTGTCAACTTCCAGGAAGAATTGCTTATGAAAGTGAACGCACACATCAGCGAAAAATGGTTTTATACGCATATGAAATCTGCCGGCGGTCAGCTGCCAAGGATTGATGTTCTGAACTTGCTGAGTAAATATGCCGGCTATGCCGACTGGAGCGATTTTGTCTATAAAAATAATGGGGAGGGATCAGCACCGTCGATTAAAAGCGGGAATAAATATTTCATCCTGGTGCCACTCATTGCCATCGGGATTATGGGATTGCTCCTTCTTTTTTACAAAATGGTGAACACGAGGGAATATACGTTTTGCTTCTACGATACGAATACTAAAGAACCGGTTACAAATACCCGGATTGAAGTGAGCCTGATCCTCGAGAATGAATCGCCACAGAATTACTTATGTGATACAAATGGTTGCGTTACACTAAAAACTGACCAGAGCTTCATCAGGATGGTTATCAACAGCCCGTACTACAGGAATGACACGATAAAAAGGGCGCTGAAAAAGTTCAACCAGCAGGAATCTTTCGGCCTGCGGGCTAATGATTATGCCCTGATGATCAAGTACTTTTCCGGGAATTATGTAGATGATTGGAAAAAAAGACGGCAAAAACTGAATGAAATGTTTGATGATAATGCATTGATATACCAGGTCATGGATGATGAAAACGGGACAGGCATGGAGCTATTTACAAAATGGGAATTCATCGACAAGCTGACCATGCCTTCACAAAGCTTAAAGAATATAGAAATACTTAATACTAAATACGTTGGCGACCGGATCACCGTACTGAGGTTTATGACAAAGGATAAAAATTAAATGGCAAGAGGTTTCAAAATATTGATTTTCATATTGCTTTACTTATTGTTAAGTAGCAGGTCATGTGATGACGATTCTGACATGATTAAGCATCAGGAATCCAGAACGAACCAGGCAAAAGAAAGTATCCTGAAGGTATTCGAGGCTGATAACCTGTCGGATGCGGCCTTGGAGGCAGCGGAGATCAATGCCATCAACAAGGTGCAAGACCTTGCCGATTATGTTAATATTTATACTGATAATTCCCTGGATACTCTTTTCAGGGAGAAAGCAGGCGTGATGATCAGGGGATTGTTTATTTCAGAAGATGCCTGCTTGTCGTTTAACAACCTTCGATCCAAAAATAAAAAGATGAAGGCAATAAGCCTTAACGAATTTTTGAATAAGGATTTTGGGGATGCTATAACCAGAGTCAGACTAAGTTTCGATTCAGTCCAGGTGAAAAACCGATTACAGAAAAAAAGTGAAGATCTCTACTCAGGGCAATTGTCATGCCGTCAATGCTTCGCCCAATATTATCAATCAGACAGTATCGTTTCAGATCCTATGCCAGTTCTAATTGTTTTCCATTCTTCCAGACAAATTAAGATAATCGGAACAGATACGTTGACTATCTGGGAAGTACGGCTTGGAGATATGGAAGAATAGTGTTATGTGTTGAGGGGTAAGTTTTAAGTGAGGGAATATTTACAACTACTTTACAACCAAGCTACAATTCAATTATAGTCTCCTCCTTTAGTTTTATGGCTTAATAAAAAAATCAAGCCATATGAAAAAACTGATCTTCTTTTTGATTTCATGGCCTTTCCTGTCTTTCAGCCAGCAAGCAATCGTTCAGGAAAATAATGATTCTGCAACTCTTTATCTATATCAGGCTAAGAGCGAAATGCAACAAGGCAAACCAAAAGAGGCACTGAGTAATTTCCAGAAAGCTGCCGCTTTACAGCCAAACAATTCAGAAGCCTACATCGGGTGGTTCCAGATTGGCATGGAAACAGATCAGGTGGAAGAAGGGTCAAAAGCCATCAATAGCTGGATAGAGCACAATCCGACCGACACCCTGGCATGGCTTTATAAAGGATTTCTTGAAGCACACCTGAACCGGCCTGAAGAAGCACTTAAAGCGTTTGACACATTGATAAGGCTGCAGCCAGAAAAAGAAAGTAATTATGTCGGCAGAGGCCAGATGTTATATGAACTGGAACGCTATGATGAAGCACTGGAAGCATTTAATAAGTCAATTTCAATGGATCCTTCGAGGAATGATGTCAGGGGAATGAAATCAGCTGCATTATCCAAACTTGGAAGATTCGATGAAGCATTTTCAATACTTAATGAAGTTCTTGAAACAACACCCGATGATCCGGTAAGTCTTTATAACCGTGCTTGTTTGTACAGCCTTACAGGTGATAAAGAAAACGCGCTGCTTGAATTGAAAAAGGCAATCGATCTTGAAGCTTCATTTAAAGAAAGCGCCCGGACTGACGAAGATTTTAAGGATTTTTTCGCTGATGAAGATTTTATCAATCTGACAAAATAATTTCGCTATAAAAAGGCATAAAAAAATCAAGCGCTATGAAAAAGCAACAAATCAACACATTCATGCTGGCTTTATCCTTCGGTATTTTCGCAGGTGCATTCGGCCAGAGCACCATAACCTTCACCTTTACAGGCATTAACAATTTAGACCATTTTAAGCTTGATAGCATCAAGGTAAAGAACCTCACCCAGAGTTGTGATACGGTATTATTTTATCCCGATACCGTGCTTATCGTTTATTATGTCGGAATGAATGAAAAGCTAGATCCGGGGGATGGATTCGGGGTAATGCAGAATTATCCAAATCCATCTTTTGATGGAACTTATATCAAGCTGTATGTTCCGCGACAAGGACCAGTTACTATCAGTATCGTTAATACAATTGGGCAACAGTTCCTGGCAACAGAGAGGATGATGAGCAAAGGATGGCATGTTTTGCGTCTTTGTCTTCCCGGCGAAGGTATATTTCTATTTAGTGCCACCTGGAATAACATTAGCAGCACGATCAGGATAGTATCAGCATATACAGGGCCTCAAAGATCATGTTCTATAGATTATTCAGAAAGCATGCAAGTTGAAGCACCGCTGAAAAGCATATCTGCCACAACGGACTTCTTATTCAGTACAGGAGATGAACTAATGCTGATCGGTTATGCTGGTACACTGGAATCAGGCTTCCTTGATTCACCGGAGTCTGACCAGGAGTACGTATTCCAGTTTGCCACGAATATACCCTGCCCCGGCCTGGATTCATTATTTTATGACGGGCAATGGTATCATACTGTTCAGATTTTCAGCCAGTGCTGGATCAATGAGAATCTGAACGCAGGGATGATAATCCCATCGAGCCAGGATCAAACCAATAATGACCTTGTTGAGAAATATTGCATGGGCGATGTAGGAAGCTATTGCGACCTTTTCGGCGGATTATATTTCTGGAATGAAATGATGAAGTACAGCAATGTGACCGGGGGCCAGGGGATTTGCCCGGATGGCTTCCATGTCCCGACAGATCTGGATTGGCAAATACTGGAAGGCGCAGCCGACAGTGAATATGAGATCGGGGCATCCGGATGGAAAGTGAATGGCTGGAGAGGCACCGATGCAGGAGGAAACCTGAAGCAGACCGGTACTGAGCTTTGGGAGTATCCGAATACAGGCGCTACTGATGCTTTTGGTTTCACAGTGGTTCCTTCAGGGTATTTCGTCCAGGGCGGTTTCTGGGGACCCGGCTATAAAGCTTATATTTGGAGTTCCAATAATGTCTGGATGTATTACCGGAATATGGACTGGAACCAGGCAAATATTCAGCGTGGCACGGGTGATGGCCAAATTGCTATTTCAGTCAGGTGTATCAGGAATTAATGCAGCAAGAATACCTATCTTTGCATATCTTTCAAAAAGCCTAAATTGATATCTTCAAACCGAAATACCAGGTTCCTTTTAGCCATTTCATTAATCTCCGGCCTTGTAGTATTGGGAACAATAGGTTATATTGTAATCGAACAAGCCAATGTGCTGGATTCCCTTTACATGACCATTATAACGATGTCGACTGTAGGATTTAAGGAGATCCATGAATTTTCCAGTGCCGGGAAAATATTTACGATCATCCTCATCATCATGAGTATCAGCATATATGCCTATTCTATTACCGTGATTACTTCTTTTATGCTGGAGGGGGAAATCAGTTATTTCCTATTAGGTTACCGGTCAAATAAAATGAGAAAAATGGAAAATCATGTGATCATATGCGGTTTTGGCCGCAACGGGCAGCAGGTTGCTAAAGAGCTGGAAGCTTACAACCAGCAGTATATTGTCATTGATCAGAGTCATGACACCTTTATGAAGAATATGACCAGGAAGTCGATTTTTCTGGAAGGTGATGCCACCAGGGATGAGATTCTCCTGAAAGCCAATATCGTAAAGGCCAAAGCATTGATTTCAACATTACCGGTAGATGCCGATAATTTTTATGTTGTCCTGACAGCCCGTTCATTGAACCCTAATCTTTTCATTATCAGCAGGTCAGGTGATGATAAAACGGAGGCCAAATTGAAATTTGCCGGGGTAAACAATATTGTCATGCCGGAAAAAGTCGGTGGTGCCCATATGGCATCCCTGGTGACCAAACCTGATGTGGTCGAATTCCTTGAGCATCTGTCAGTTCATGGCGATGAGCCTACCAACCTGGAAGAGGTTGTCTGCTCATATATACCTGATAACAAGCCCAATAAAACCATCAGTGATCTTGAAATCCGGCTGAAAACCGGAGCTAATATTATCGGTTATAAATCTCCTGACGGCAAATTCATCCTGAATCCCGATCCTGATACGAAGGTAATTCCCGGCTCCAAGTTCTTTGTCCTTGCTACAAAAGAACAGGTCGGCAAAATGAATGAAATGCTGAAGGGACCGGTTGAGATTACTTCATCAACCACTTGAATACCGGAAAAATACTGATGCATTTTCCTTGCTGTTCTATAGTTTCTTCAGTGTCATCCGTCAGTATAAGGCCATTATCAAGGTTATAGGTGTTCATAGCCTCTGTTAATCCTTTCAACTCCCGTTCACGCGTTTCCTGATCCCCGAATGCATAGCAAACCTGGATAGCACCGGTGATATTAATCCCTTCACGAATTAAAAAATCACATTCTCCTTTTCCTTTGAAATAATATGCATCCATTCCTCTTCTTTTCAATTCGATAAATACCATATTTTCGAGAAGTCTTCCCTTCTCTTCAGAAAAAACAAATCCAAGCTTGCGGATCAAAGCATTATCAATGAAATAAATCTTCCTGGCATTCTGCAACTGCTTTCGTGCTGAGTAATCAAATTTATTAACAGCAAACAGCAGGTATGTATCTTGCAGAAAATCGAGATAATTTTTCACTGTTGTGGCATTTTTCAATCCCACGGCTGTGGCAAGACGGTTATTGGAAAACAGACGTGACACATTGCTGGCTAATAAATAAACCAATTCCTTCATTTCTTTTTCACCGGTCAGATTATGCCTTGCCATGACATCCCTGTAAAGGATACTTTCATAAAGCGATTTCAGGTAATTGTCATCTCCGAATTTCAGGTAATATGGAAATCCTCCGGATGTAAAAAATTCATTGTAAAGGCGCATCAACTCCCCTTTAACTTCAGTCGAATAAATTCCTGTGCCATTATTTTTAAAATTCTTTAAGAGAAGAAATTCTTTGAATGAAAAAGGAAATAATTCATGCCTGATAAAGCGTCCTGTCAGGTGTGTGCCAAGTTCCTTGCTCAGCATGGTTGCATTTGACCCCGTAATGAAAACTTTATTTCCATGCTCATGTAACCTCCTTACAAATCGCTCCCAGCCCGGGACATTCTGAATTTCATCAAACCAGAAAGTCGTTTGCTGACCAAACAGTTCAATAAAGGTCTCATGAAGTAATTGAAAATCTCCAACCCGGAAATTGATCAGCCTTTCGTCGTCAAAATTCAGGTAATAATCCTTCTCTCTGAATATTGACCGGATCTGGTTAAGTAAAGTAGATTTACCACAACGCCTGATACCGGAAATAACCACAATATCTTCTCCTTTGACAAGTGAATCCGGAAAGTCCCTGACAATCAGAGAATCATGCCAGACAAGCTTTAACTGGTCGGCAATCACTGTTTTTAAAAGATTCTTCATGATCAGAAGTTAATTAATGACTATAAAATTACATTGTTTCTATTTACAATGCAAATTTTAATCATTATTTTCCCTTTTCTGATAGAAGATCGCAAAGTACTAGTTGGACAGTTAGAATTACTCCACAAAAACCTTCTTCCCTACAACGCCCTTACCTGTCCTGATATTCATCAAATACATGCCCGAAGCAAGTCCATCCAGATTGATCTTTTCATGATAAATCCCGGCATTCCTCGTACCAAGGTCGTTTGATATTACAATCCTTCCGGTTATGTCAAGGACTTCAATCATGAGGCTGCTCTTTGATTTCAGTTCAAAGGAGATATTGAGGTTATCTTTCGCCGGGTTCGGGAAAATGTTAAATGTCGAAGCCACAACTGCTGATTCATCAATACCGATGGTATTCGTCAGCAAAACGGCTGTGCCGTCAAGCTGGACGGTAAGGAGCGCCAGGACCGGCCCGTTGTTGTTGACCAACGGATTGACGAAACCTGATGCAAGTATTGTCAATGACTGGCCGCCAAGTCCCATGTCTGCCAGTGGGGCAAGGAAATTCCCCATGACATTGGAGCCGTCTTCGGTGGTTACATCCAGTGAATAATTGGCCGTCGCAAGTTCTGTATAGCCGTCGAAACTGCCATAGGATACATTGTCGGCAACAGTGCTGCCACCCGAAACGACAACATCAATTGTCGGTGCATCGGTGGAGCCGTGGTATACGAGGACATTGGTGCTGGTCCCCACCGGGGCATCTTCGATTGCGCCAGTGTAAAGGACCATGTTAAACGGCTGGCCGGGGTCGTAACCGCTTGGGCTGAGGATACCGCTGGCAACCATCAGGTACCTCTCATCTGTTGTCAATGTGAAACTGTCCGACCATAGCGGGTTGTCAGGATCCTGGCTGTCGGGGCCCTTAACTGCAATGGTTATCTCCTCTTCCGAAGGGATGTATAAGAAAGCCGTAGCGGTGCGGAATGCAAAGTTATCAAGCAAAAGCTCATCATTCAGCCAGACATCTGCAATAGCTGCCACATCATCGGCCGAATTATGGATGAACTGTACCCGTGCGCTCGGGACATATTCCTGCAACTGTATCAGTTCCCCTCCGGTTGCTTTCGCCGCCCATAGTCCCAAAGGCTCACCGTCGCTGTTCACAGCAGGGTTGACAAATCCGGAAGTAACTACCGTAATGGCCTCATCCTCCAGCCCTAATGTCTGCAATGGGGCCCTGAACTTGCCCAGCACCGTTGCACCGGATCCGTCACGTACTTCCAGGATATAATCTATAGTGGGAAGTTCGAGATAGCTGCTGAAATTTGCATAATCCAGGTTGTCTACCAGCAATCCTACCCCAAGGCCAATCTCTAAAATATCCACAGTCAGCGCATCGGTCGATCCCTGGTGCATAAGGATATCAGTCCTCCCGGAAATAGTTGCTTCTTCACGCCCGGTAGGGTATTCAGCAATATCGAAAGGCTGAAATGGATCATACCCCGTTACGCTCAATATACCGTCGGCGACAAAAATTTTAGTTTCACCTTCAATAAGGGTATAATTATGGGCGAACAGCGGATTGTACGGATCCTGGCTGTCGGGGCCCTTGATGGCGATAGTAAATTGCTCGTCGGCCGGTGCGTCGATGAATGGCGAAGCGCTATGGAAAGCGAAATTATCCAGCCAGAGGTCCTGGTTAAGCCATACGTCAACGACTGCTGCTGCCGTATCTGCCGAATTGTGGATCAACTGCAACCTGGCAGTCGGTGCATATTCCTCTAATTTCAGGAACGGGCCGCCGGAGGCCTTTGCAATGAATAGGCCAAATTCCGGGCCATTGCCGTTGTTTCCAGGCTCCAGGAAACCCGATGCGAGAATGGTAACTGCATCGCCTTCCAGGCCCAAAGTGGCTAGCGGCACTTCATACGCAGCTATTTTTGTAATCCCGGTCTCGTCGCGGACCTGGAAAATGTAATTCACCGTGGCAAAGCCGAAATATCCTGCAAAATCGCTGTAGGCAAGGTTATCAACAACCGGTCCCAGCCCGATGCCTACCTCAACAATATCCACAGTTGGCAAATCAGTTGAACCGTGATGGATCAGCAGGTCGGTCTGGCCACTTGAATTGGCATTCTCACGTGCTGTTGGAAAAACCTCCATCGAAAACGGCGTCAGCGGGTCATATCCTGAGGTGCTGATGATCCCGTCAGCTACGAAAATATAGGATTCATCGACGACCAGGGTATAATTTGCAGTCCATAGCGGATCACCGGGATCCTGGCTGTCGGGTCCTGTTACCGTAAGGGCGAATTCCTCACCGGCAGTAATATCCATAAAGGCTGTAGAAGTCTGGTATGAGAAATTATCGACCAGCAAGGTCTCGTCCATCCAGATGTCGACTACTTCTGTTGCGGCATCGGCAGAATTGTGAATGAATTGCACACGTGCAATCGGTTCGTAATCAGGCAATTTAATAAGATTACCCCCGATGGCAGTAGCAAACCAGAGCCCGAATCCGGGGCCGTTGCTGTTATTTCCTGGCTGCACAAAACCGGAAGCCACCACGGTGATTGCATAGCTTTCGAGACCAAGGGTTTCAAGGGGCAGCTCATATGCCGCCAGTTTCACTGTTCCGCTTTCATCACGGATTTCTATGATATAATCGAGCGGATCCAGCTCAAGGTAATCAGAATAATCGGAATAAGCCAGGTTATCAATCCATAAGCCTCCTCCAACACCGGTTTCATAAATATCCATAACCGGTGCATCCGTCGAACCGTGATGCATGATCATATCAGTTTTGCTGGACATATTAGCCATTTCTCGCGCTGCCGGGTAAACGGCAATGTCAAAGGGGGTTGGTGGCTGGTAACCCGACGGGCTGATAATTCCTTCTGCGACCATGATGTATTTCTGGTCGACAGTAAGGGTGTAATTTGCTGACCACAGCGGATTATCGGGGTTTTGGCTGCCGGCATCCGCAACGGCAAGGGTAAACTCCTGTTCTGCAGGGACATCAAGAAAAGCCGAAGCAGTGCGGAATGCAAAGTTATCGATGAGCAAGGTTTCATTCAGCCAGACATCAACTGTTTCAATAGCGGCATCTGCCGAATTATGGATAATCTGGACACGGGCTTTCGGGTCATAAAGCGGGAGTTCGATCAGGGCACCGCCTTCAGCAGGAGCAGCCCACAGGCCAAATGCAGGCCCGTTACTGTTGTTTTCGGGGAGAAGGAACCCGGATGCTACAACAACTACAGACTTGCCTTTCAGGCCGAATTCCTGGAAAGATGCGCTGTAGGTTCCAATGATATTATTTCCGCTTTCATCCGTAACCTGGAACAGATAATCCTTGGTGGAAATTTCCTGGTAGTTGTTATAACCTGCATAAGCAAGATTATCGACAAGCTGGCCAATTCCCACACCGGTTTCATAAATATCAATAACAGGCGCATCCGTAGAACCGTGATGTACCAGCATATCGGTAACATCATTCATGCTTGCGATTTCATGCGCACCTGTAAATACTGCCATATCGAACGGTGTTGCCGGGTCGTAGCCTGAGGCGCTGATAATCCCTTCGGCAACCAGGATATAAGCTTCCTGGTCAGTAAAAGTGTAAATATGTGACCAGAGCGGGTTATCGGGATCCTGGCTGTCAGACTCTTTAACCGCAATAGTGACCGGGGTCCCGGCCGTAGCATCCATAAAAGGGGAAGAGGTCCTGAAGGCAAAGTTATCAAGTACAAGGGTTGCGTCAATCCAGACATCGACCACTGCAACAGCAGCATCAGCCGAGTTGTGAATTACCTGGATACGGGCCTGAGAGAATGTTGCGGTCATTGTAAGAAATAAGACTGCAGTAAGCAAAAAGTTTTTTATAAAGTTCATGATTGCAATTAATTAGAGTTTTGATAATGTAATCGTCAGGTATCAGGCAAAGTAAAAAATAAAATCCATGCCTGATCAAATCAATACTACAAAAATAAGCATTTTTAACCACGTTTTGGGAGTAAGGAAACAGTTACATGAAGGGTATTAATTAAAAACGCAAAGGACACAGGGGGGGGGATTAATTCCTCTGTGCCTTTGCGCCATCATGGTTCACCTCAAAACTTATCTACAAGCAATTTATCCGATAGATTTTACTATTTCCCGATATCATGCTGATCCATTGATAAGGTAAATTATTGATGATACAAAGTTGAGATGAAAGATGCAACGTTGTATAGCCTAATCAGGTCATTTTTAATATCAGATCAGCTTGTCTTTGAAAGCTTTTACCACGACCTGTGCCCGGGAATGGACCTGAAGTTTGTCGTAGATATTTTTGATGTGGTTACGAACAGTCTGGACGCTGATGAACAATTTTGCCGCGATCAGTTCATTGGTCATTCCCTGTGCGATCAATTGCAGGATTTCCTTTTCACGTGTGGTAAGGTTGGAAGGTGAATCGGGTTTAGCAGCGGCAGGTTTTAAAAACGCCATTACCTGCTTGGCAATCATGGGTGTAAGAGCGGCTCCGCCTTCATAAACCTGTTGGATGGCATCCAGAATTTTGTTCGGGCTTGATTTTTTAAGTATATACCCGTCAGCACCGTTTTTAATGGCTTCGAGAATATGAAAATCATCTTCCAGGATAGTAAGCATTACTATTTTCTGACCCGGGAATTTTTTCCTGAACAGGGGGATGGCTTCAATCCCCGACATACCCGGAAGGTTGATGTCTAGCAACATTATATCCGTTTCAGTGAAATTCTCCAGCGTTTCTTCAACTGAGGAATACGACCATGCTACAGTATATTCTGATAAAGATGATATAAGGTATACCAGGCTCTGCCGGAATTCGGAGTGATCTTCAACGATTCCTATAGATATTGACATTTGAAACCTTTATTGCAAAATGAATACATTATCCGGATAAATATATAGCCTTTTAAGGTCATATTTTAAATTGAAGGATTATTTCAACTCCTGGGCTTTCTGACGACTGATGATCCCTCGTCGCAGGCTCCTCGGGACATGCTGAAGACTGAAGACTGAAGGAAATATCTGATTCCTGTGCCCTCCTCCTCATATTGACCAGGCCATTGCCATGCGACCCTTTCTGAATCTTACCGGAAGAAACAATTCCTACACCATCATCTTTCAGACGGATAATACAAATATTCTCTTTCAGTTCGGCCCTGAATTCAACATTCCCGGCCCCGGAATGCCTGATAATATTATGTAACCCTTCTTTCAGGATCAAAAATGCGTCATTACGGATCTTTTCCTTCAGAATAATCGGGGCATCGGGTATTTCAATTGCCGCAATGAAATTGATATGGTTATCTGTAAGGATTTCAAGCATATAATTGCTTGTTTTTGAGATGAGACTTTGTAAGGAATCATTACGGGGAGATGTCATCCAGATAATATCGGAAATAGATTGCAGCGCCGTTTGGGTAAGCCCGGCTATTTTTACAGAAAGCTTCCTGAAATCAGCGCGTGAGGGCTCATCCATGCCTTTTAGGGTTTCAGCATAGATGGAAATGCTCCCCAGGGTTGATGCAAGGTCATCGTGCAAGTCGCGCGACAATTTTTCGCGCAGATCAAGCTTTTCCTTCTGTGCCAGCCTTCTAAGCAGTATCCTGCCTATAAACAGGTCTGACAATGCAAGAAAAACCAAAGCTATCACAGGGGCTATAAAAAATGACGCTGAGGGCCATAAATAAAGGAAAAACCGGTTGATAAAAACAAAGACGATAAAAATAAAACCACTTGCCAGCCAACGGAACAAGGCGATACTCCGTGTGCTCTTACGCAAATGAACATTGTAAAAAAACAGCAACAGGATTATAAGCGCATGTTTTACTATTTCAGGCTGCTTTTCCTGGTTTGAAAAGAAACGTTCGAGCTTGTTCCCGCTTTCAGTGTAAAAAGCCTTAAATCCAGTCAGCTCATTGATTTTCATTGACATTCCAGCAGCCACATTTTCCACCTTCAATGTATCTGATGAAGAAGGAAACTTCACCAGGGCATAATACGAAGCGCCCGGTTCAACACCAAAAATCAATTCTTTTTCTGAAACGGACCCATAACCACTTCCGCCATTCAATTCACGGTACCCTGCAAGGACTTTTTCCCGGGGCCGGCCATCAATCCTGTACAGCCAAACCTTAGCGCCGACAGCATCTTTATTGGAGCGTACCCCTTTTAGTTCAAATTTGACATAGCTTTTCTTTTCAGTATTATTCAGGAACAGGTTGCTGTTACCGTTAACATAGTTGGCTACATAAAGATCGGGGTCACCATCGTTGTCAACATCCCCGGCAGCGCAACCCGTGCAATACCCGCCGAGCTCTGCGCCAAAAGCCGCCGTGACGTCGGAGAAATGAATTCCGTTCATGTTTTTATACAGTACATTTTCCCCCACATTGGTAACATACAGATCCTGGTAACCGTCGAGGTCAAAGTCGGCAAACACTGCACCGTTGCTCATAAAGTTTTCAGCCCCGAAAAAATCAGCGGTTTTATCCATGAACAATCCATGACCGTCATTCAGGTAAAGAATATTTGCCGTATTCCGGTTTGCAATGAAAAGATCGGTAAACCCATCGTTGTTCACATCGGCAAAAGTTACGGCATTGCTCTTGGCAGGGGCTGCCCCGGCAATTTCTGTGAGATGGGAAATATCACGAAAAAATATCCTGCCTTTTCCCGATTCATTGAGATAAAGCTTATTTGACGGGTACCAGAATGTGACACAAAGGTCGGGATAACCGTCACTATCCACATCTGCAAAAGAGGCACACATCCCCCCACCGGTGGATTCAAGTCCTGAGGCACCGGTGATATCCGAAAAATGGCCCGTGCCATCGTTTTCGAAAAGCCTGTTTGAGCCTTCTTCATTCGTAATAAACAGGTCAAGGTCGCCATCAATATCCACATCCGCAAAAGCTGCGGCATTGGATCGGCTCATGTTCTGACAGGCACGCCCTGCCTGTTCCGAAACATTCCTGAAATACCCATCGCCCGCGTTAAGCAGCAACTTATTAACGCTGTTAAGGTAGCACAGGTATATATCCTGGTCATTGTCATTATCGATATCAGCAACGCCAATTCCAAGCTTCAACTCACTCAGGGAAGCGCCGCTTTCAGGATTGATGACCCCGCTGGCGTTACGTTTAGCTGCTTCTTCGGAAAAGACATTCGTGAAAGGTGGCTTGCTGATTGTTTTAAAATTGTTGATATAAAGGCGGTTCTGCTCATAGATCCGCACTGCGTAGATATCGGTCAGCTCGTCCCCGTTAAAATCGGCCATAGCTACGCCATACTCGTCATCAGTGTTGATGCCATACATAATGAGTTTGTGAGATGAAAAGCCCTGGTTGTCTTCAATATATTCCGGAAATTGCTGCCCCCCGCTATACAGGAGACGGCCCCTTTCACCGCAAATCCAAACATCACCAGCTCCGGTGACCATCAAGCCGGTCAGATTTTCTTGACATTCCGCGTCATAAGGCGTCAGATTTCCATTTGAATAACTTAAAATCAACCCTTTGTCACCCACCATCAGGATAGTTCCGTTTTCCAATAAACACATTTTGCTGACTTTCTTAAAATCTGCATTTTTCAATATCAGGTTAACACCTGAACCATCGACACGATAAAGCTCGTCAGATGAAAGCACATACCCATCCTGCAAATCCGTAAAACAGAAATCGTCTACCAGCTTATCCCCCAGCACTTTTTCATAATTGCCCTGATTATAAAGAAATAATTCACTATGTCCGCTCAATGCCCAGAAAGCCGTAACATCCTCAGCAAACAATTTCTTAACTATATGACGGGCAGGAAAAGGCGGCAGCATCCTGAAGGATCCGTTTTCAAAAACGGCCATGTCGGCATAGCTGGTAAACAATGCACGGTTCTCAGAAATAAAATAGATTGTATTGATAAAGTTGGAAAAAGGCGGACGGACATTTTCTATGATGCCCTCATGATAATGATAAAGCATACTGGTGCTTGTAACCAGGGTAACAGCAAACCAAATATCCTGTGATGATTCGGGACTGAAAGTGGAAATTTTCCCTTCTACCGGAAAATCAAGTTTCTTCCAGGTATCCATATTAAGCTTGTAAATTTTATCTGTGAGAAAATATACGCCTCCTTGCTTATCCTGCAAAATAGTCTGGATATCGGCTTTTGTGCCGGAGTTGATCTTGCGGAATGAGATTGATTGCCCGGATAATCGCGGATTGAAAAACTGTATAAGAAGAAGGATACAGAAAAAATGAAATAGTTTGAAATTCATGAAACTAGGTCTGGGATAATAAGTTAAACAAGTCTATATTCAGGTAAATCACCTCTTTACCTACTTTCTTCGGGACCATTATCCCAAGTTTCTCCATTTGTACCAGGTATTTTTTAGCGGTGTTAAGACTCCTGATTTTATGGTCAAGTAAGGCTTTCGGTCTGGTATATGGTTGTTCAAATATCTTTTCAATAGTCTCTTTGGGAATGCCCGGAAGTTTTTCAGACACCAGTTCATGGGTTCTTTGAAACAAACGGTCAATCTCATTTATCTTGTTTATGGTAAAAACTGATGTTTCCTCGACCGCTTTCATTACATAAAGAATCCATTCTTTCCAGTGCTGAAGGGTTGTAACTTTATTCAGAAGGGCATAATAATCGTCCCTGTTCTCTATGATGTAAGCGCTTAAATAAAGGATCGGAATATCCAGAAGTTGTTTTTGAACCATCAGTAGAATACTCAGGATCCTGCCAGTTCGTCCGTTTCCATCCCTGAAAGGATGAATCGCTTCAAACTGGTAGTGAGAAACGGCAATTTTTATCAGGGGGTCATAGGGATATCGATCATCATCATTTATATAATCGAACAGGTTTTCCAGTTTTTCTTCAATTATTCTTTCCCCCCGGGGTGGAGTATAAACTACACTGCCACCAAGCATACCAATTCCTCTTTGGATTATTCTGGTTTCGGTTTGGGGTGGACGGATGCCATCATTCACTTCTTTGATCTCCTGGTATAACTTTATGATTAAGTTGGTGTTAAGGTTTTTCGTTTCGATTATTTCCCGAAATCCCATCCATAATGCCTGACGGTACCGCAACACCTCTTTCGCTCCCCCTTTTAGATCTGAATCATTGCCGGAAAGTGCCTTATATAGTTCATCATCGGTAGTGAAAATGTTTTCGATTTCCGTGCTGGCCTTTGCTTCCCTCAATACAATGGTGTTTACAAGCATGGATTGATTAGGGAGCTTTTTAGCCAGCCCTTTTAGCTCTGCCAGGGCTTTATTGGCTTTATTTACTGCCTGCATTATTTCAATAGTAATTACCTTGTCATCCGGAGGGGGCAACAATGGCAGATGATTGAAAGGATGGTCGCGGTCAAATGGAACAGCTATTGACATTTATTGAAGTTTTTATCAAATATAGCCATATTTTGATAATAAAAATAAATATGTGTCAATTTATAATGAATATTGACATTTTTGTAATTATTTATCAGTTTTTGACAGGAAAATCTAGTATTGTCAAATTATCCTGGTTTTTGACAGATAAAAAACTCGTCCGGCAATCGGCATGATGTATTGAACAAGTCTCTCTGCTTTATGTTAAATACCTAACTTTGTCAAGATAAGAATATTCATGGCCAAATCAAGTTACCGTTATCCTGAAAGGGATTTTGCTAAGAAAAAGATAACCAGGGATGGAATGAAGAGGCTTTACCGCCTTTTTCGCTTCATCGGACCGCAAAAGTACACCTTTATTTTAGGGATGGCATTCCTGGTCCTTTCGAGCCTTACCACGCTGGTCTTCCCGATGCTGATCGGCGACCTGCTGGATGCCGCCACCAATGCCACCCTGGATAAAATTAACCGGCTGGGCCTCATCCTGATCATCGTTTTCCTGGTGAATGCGGTTTTCTCCTATTTCCGGATATATCTCTTCGCCGTTGTCACCCAGAAAACCCTGGCCCTGCTTCGGCAAACAACGTATAACCACCTGATCCGGCTGCCCATGTCATTCTTTTCCAGCCGGCGTGTCGGGGAACTCAACAGCCGGATTTCGGCTGATATTTCCCTGCTCCAGGAAACATTCACAACTACCCTGGCACAGTTCGTCAGGCAGGTCATCACAATTGTCGGGGGGATCGCATTGCTTACCTTTATTTCCCCAAGACTTACAATCTTTATGCTCGCTCTGATCCCGGTTGTTGCCATTGTAGCCAGGATTTTCGGGACTTTTATCCGTAAGCTTTCGAAAAAAGCGCAGACCATCGTGGCAGAATCGAACACGATAGTCGAGGAGACACTACAGGCTGTGGCCAGTGTGAAAGCCTTCGCTAACGAGGCTTTTGAGATTCTCCGCTACAAGAAAAAAACCGACGAGGTGATACAGGTGTCGCTCAAGGGTGCCAAATGGAGGGGGCTTTTTGTATCCTTCATCGTATTTGCCCTTTTCGGTTCGATCATCGGTGTGATCTGGTACGGTGTTTACCTGATCAACCAGGGGGCGGGCCTTTCCACCGGCGACCTGTTGAAATTCGTCCTCTATTCGGTATTCATCGGTGGTTCCATCAGCGGTGTGGCCGACCTGTATTCCGATATCCAGAAATCTATCGGCGCCACCGAGAACCTGCTCGACATCCTGGATGAGACGACGGAACCGCTTTCCATGAAGATCATTGAAAGATCTGAAATGTTTTCGGGAGATGTCAGTTTCCGCAATGTTTCCTTTTCATACCCTTCACGGAAAGATGTAATCGTGCTGAAGAATATCACCTTTGAAGCCAGGCATGGCGAGCAGCTTGCCCTTGTAGGGCCCTCAGGGGCGGGAAAAAGCACCATCAGCGCCCTGTTGCTGAGGTTTTACGATCCGTCAGGCGGGCAGATCATGATCGACGGCAAGGACGCCCGGGAATACGACCTGACTGCCCTCCGCGGCAATATGGCGATCGTTCCGCAGGAAGTGCTGCTGTTTGGCGGCACAATCAGGGAAAACATCGAATATGGCAAGCCGGGTGCTTCGAAAGAAGAAATACTGCTGGCCGCAGAGCAGGCCATTGCTATGGAATTCATCAATTAGTTCCCTGATGGTCTTGAAACCCTGGTCGGGGAAAGGGGTGTGCAGC
>CAYJNJ010000003.1:0-93189 GCA_964371595.1 uncultured Bacteroidales bacterium
CTCCACCACTCCACCACCCTTGAACAATCCCCCCCGCCATTTGTTAGGGCAATAAAATCTAACATTATGGCAAGAGTAAGCATATATCTCAATTTTCCCCGTCAGACCGAGGAAGCTTTCATTTTTTACAAATCTGTATTCGGTACTGATTTTGGTGGCAACGGCATTGCACGTTTCAGCGATATTCCCCCGATGGATGGCGTCCCTCCGGTAGCTGACGAAGATAAAAATCTCATTATGCATATTGAGCTGCCAATCCTTGGAGGTCACGTGCTCATGGGCACCGATGCCCCTGAATCCATGGGATTTAAAGTGAATTTCGGAAATAACGTCTACATCAACCTTGAACCTGACACCCGGACTGAGACCAAAAAGCTCTTTGATGCATTATCTGCCGGCGGCAAAGTCGAAATGGAATTGCAGGACATGTTCTGGGGAGCCTATTACGGCAGTTGCAGCGATAAATACGGGGTGCAGTGGATGTTTAATTGTTCGGATAAATAGCTGCAAGCCACAAGCTGCAAGCCGCAAGCTTTTGTCCTACAATCCTACATTCTTACAGTCTTATAGTCTTATAGTCTTATAGTCTTACAGTCCCCCTAGTCCAGCTTCAGCACCGCTAAAAACGCTTTCTGCGGGATCTCCACGTTGCCGACTAGCCGCATGCGTTTCTTGCCTTTTTTCTGCTTTTCAAGGAGTTTTCGCTTACGCGTGATGTCACCGCCGTAACATTTTGCAGTAACGTCCTTGCGTAAGGCTTTGATGGTTTCACGGGCAATGATCTTGGCGCCGACTGCCGCCTGGATCGCTACATCGAACTGTTGTCGCGGGATCAGTTCCTGCAGCTTTTCACACATCTTCCGTCCCAGTTCGTAGCTGTGGTCTGTATGGATAAGGGAGGAAAGTGCATCTACAGGCTCCTTGTTGATGAGGATATCAAGCTTGACCAGCTTTGCCGGCCTGTAATCGAGGTAATGGTAATCGAAGGAAGCATATCCCTTGGAAATGCTCTTGAGTTTATCATAAAAGTCAAAAACGATCTCTCCGAGTGGCATTTCAAAGGTTACTTCAACCCGGTTGGAGGTCAGGTATATCTGGGTCTTCAGGATACCGCGCTTATCGATGCAAAGCTTCATGATAGCCCCGATATATTCTACTTTGGAAATGATCTGCGCTACAATGAATGGCTCGTTGATATGCTCAATATATTTAATGTCGGGCATCCCCGAAGGGTTGTGAACTTCAGTGATCTCTCCTTTATGCCCGACGACCTGGTAGGAAACGTTAGGGACTGTTGTGATCACAGACATGTCAAATTCACGGTCGAGCCGTTCCTGCACGATTTCCATGTGCAGTAATCCCAGGAACCCGCCACGGAAACCGAAGCCAAGCGCCGCCGAAGATTCCGGCTCAAAAGTGAGTGAGGCGTCATTCAACTGTAATCTTTCCAGCGAAGCCCTTAATTCTTCATAATCATCGGCATCAACAGGGTAAATCCCGGCGAAAACCATCGGCTTTACTTCCTGGAACCCGGAAACGGCAGCAATCGCCGGCCGGCTGACATGGGTAATGGTATCGCCAACCCGCACTTCTTTGGAAGACTTTATGCCGCTGATAATATAGCCTACATCCCCGGTTCTCATCTCTTCACGCGGTTCCATGGTGAGCTTCAATACCCCGATCTCATCAGCCTCATATTCCTTACCGGTTGCAATAAATTTAACCTTATCGCCTTTTTTGACCGATCCGTGAAAAATCCTGAAATAGGCGATAATTCCGCGGAAAGGATTGTATACAGAATCGAAAATGAGCGCCTGCAAAGGTTCGCCTTCATCTCCTGATGGCGCCGGAACACGATTTATAATGGCATCTAAGATTTTATCCACCCCAAACCCGGTCTTCCCGCTCGCTTCCAGGATCTCTTCAGGCTTGCATCCCAGCAGGTCGATGATCTGTTCACGCACCTCGTCGGGCATTGCGCTTTCTGAGTCCATCTTGTTCATGATCGGGATCACCTCCAGGTCATGATCAATGGCCATATAGAGATTTGAAATAGTTTGTGCCTGCACGCCCTGTGTGGCATCGACAATCAGCAAAGCGCCTTCACAGGAAGCTATAGATCGTGACACTTCATAGGAAAAATCGACATGGCCGGGTGTATCGATCAGGTTGAGTTTGTAATCGACACCTTCATGACGGTAATTCATCTGGATGGCATGGCTTTTTATGGTAATGCCGCGCTCACGCTCCAGGTCCATATCGTCGAGCACCTGTGCCTGCATTTCCTTACCGGTTACCGTACCGGTTATTTCGAGCAGCCTGTCGGCCAGCGTGCTTTTCCCGTGGTCGATATGGGCGATGATACAGAAGTTCCGGATGTTTTTCATGGCGGGCAAAGATAAAGCATTTCCGGGAATATAGCAAAGGGCCACAAGCCATCAGCCTCAAGCCACATGCCACAAGCTGCAAGCTACAAGCCAAAAGCTTGAGGCTTGAAGCTTGAAGCTTGTAGCTAAGAGAAAAAACTTTCAATCTGTAAAATAATTAATTAGAAAGATTGTACTTACCTTTGCACAACTTTTTTCCAAAAGGGCTTTGTTAAGCTGAAATATTAATTTAATCTTTTGATTATGAATAAGGTAAGGTTAGGTATTATGGGTTTTGGGGAGATCGGGAGGCATATCTACCGTCTTTGTATGGAAGATGATATGTTTGAGGTAGTTGCAATCAGCGACTATGGCAAGCCGGATATTCTCGCCTATTTATTGGAAGCAGAGGTTAAAGGCCGTGTAAAAGTTACGATTGAAGAGGGCAACTTCATCAATTCCCCTGCCGGCCGAGCCCGCATCATTACCGGCGGAAAACCCGGCGATGTACCCTGGGATATATTTAATGTAGATGTGGTTATCGATGCCACCGGGACTTTTAAAAGCAAGAAAGACCTCGATAAGCACCTGAAAGCCGGTGCCCCGCATGTAGTGCTTTCAACCCTTCCTGAAGACGAGATCGACAGGATCGTTATCATGGGTGTGAATGAGCAGACAATCAACCTGAAAGATAAAATCGTTTCAGCCGGTTCGGCCACAACTAACGCTACCGCGCTGATGCTGAAATTCTTTGATGAAAAATTCGATGTGGATTATGCTATGCTGACTACAGTCCATTCTTATACTTCCGATCAGCCGCTCCGCGATAAGGCCGGTGTTGATGCCCGCAGATCGCGCTCAGCCGCTGAAAATATCATCCCTAATGAAACCCCTACACCAAGGTGGATACCTACCATCCTTCCCAGTTTTAAAGGAAAGATCGAAGGATCCGCATTAAATGTCCCCATCCCGAACGGCTCACTTCTTGATCTTACCATGATCTTTAAAAATAATGAAGTAACTATCGATATGGTGAACGAAGTGATGTACGATGCAGCGAAAAAGCTCCCGAAACTGGTGCAGGTCGCTGAAGACCCGATCGTTTCCAGCGACGTCATCAACAACCGCCATTCCGTGGTGTTTGATAAGCTGGCTACACTGAAATCGCAGGGCAAGATGATCAAGACCTTAGTCTGGTACCACACTGCCCTGGCCCAGGCCTGCCGCATCCTCGATGTCATCAGGGAATATCATTTATTACAGGAAAAGACCGCGAAAGGAGGTAACCAATGAGAGTAGCAATTAATGGATTCGGAAGGATCGGACGTTCGGTATACAGGATTCTTGATGCCGACCCAAATATTGATGTCATCGCCATTAACGACCTTTTTGACAATGATGTCCTGGCCTATTTGCTGAAATATGACTCTGTGATGTCAAATTTCTACAGCGAGGCCCATATTGAAGGAGATTACCTGGTCACCCCGGAAGAAAAGGTGCTGATGTTGTCGCAGAGCGATATGTCGCTGCTCCCCTGGAAAGAGCTGGATATTGATGTTGTTGTCGAAGCTACCGGCGTGTTCCGGAAACGTTCACAGCTTGAAGAACACCTGAAGGCCGGCGCAAAGCGCGTAATCCTCACGGTTCCTTCGAAGGACGAGATTGATTTTACTGTCGTGATCGGCGTGAATGACAATGGCCTGAAGCCTGAACACCGCATCGTTTCCAATGCAAGCTGCACCACCAATTGTCTTGCCCCAGTAGCCAAGGTCCTCAACGACGCTTTTGGCATTGTCGACGGGCTTATGACCACTACGCATGCCTACACCAACGACCAGCGCCTTGCCGACGTGCCTCATAAAGACTGGCGCCGCGGCCGTGCTGCAGCCGAAAATATAGTACTTACAACCACCGGCGCTGCAAAAGCCGTAGGTAAGGTTATCCCCGAGCTGAAAGGAAGGCTCGACGGTATGGCTTCCCGCGTGCCGGTCCCGGATGGTTCCGTCGTCGACCTGGTAGTGGAAGTCGGTAAGGATGTCACCCCCGAACTGGTGAACCAGGCGATGAAAGATGCCGCCGCCACCGAAGGGATGAAAGGTGTGCTGCTTTATTCCGATTTCAAGTGGGTTTCCAGCGATGTCGTGGGGAATCCGTACTCCTCGATTTTCGATCCCGAATATACACGGGTGATCGGGAAGCGCATTGTGAAAGTACTGAGCTGGTATGATAACGAATGGGGTTATTCAAACCGCGTCGTCGACCTGATCAGGCTTTTCAAAAAGATGGATAATAAGTAAAGGATTTAATCGCTTATTAAAGTAATCGATCCTTTCAATTCCCGTGGCACAACTCCGTACAGGGTGAGCTCATAAACTTTGCAGACGTAAAAATACACGCCGTCGGAGCAATCCGAGCTGGTGTTCATGTCGCGGCCATCCCAGTTTATGTCAGGATCCTCGGTTTCATAGACTATCCCGCCCCAGCGGTTGAAAATGGTCATTTCAACCCGCTCTACAGAAGTGTATGGGAAGGGATGGTAGATATCATTATACTGATCGTCATTGGGGGTAAAGACATTTGGAAGCCTGTACACCGAACAGGTATCATTGTTGATACAGGCAAAATTGCTGAATTCGCTTTCGTTTCCTGTCGAATCCACTGCGACTACAGCATAGCAGCCTGCAATATTCCCATTGTTGAAATGCTCGTAAGTCGTGACATCAGCCGGGCTGGTGGAATCGATCAGCGACAGGTCAGTGCCCTGCAGCGGGGAGAAGTAGATAAGATATTTGAATACATCCCCATCGCAAACAGTATCAGGCGGATTGCCCCAGCTAAGAGTATTGATGGCAAAATCGCAGTTTGTTGCTACACCCAGCACGGGGGCGCAGGGGGGCTTGTTGTCGACAGGGACTGCACAGGCAAACTGGGAGAAATTGATGATCGGATCGACAAAGCCGCTGGCAGTGTAGCCCCCGGCGCTCTTTACCAGGTAGCAGTATTCATCGCCGTTTACCAGGCCGGTGTCGGCAAAGAAAGGCTGGGTCACCACCCCGATGGAGTCAAATGTCGATGAGCCTTCATCGCGCCGGTAGACCACGTAATAATCATTATCCCAGGGGACATTGGGCTGAAACGAGAGGTCGATTTCCTCATCGGTTTCATAAACCCCGATGAAAACAGATGAGGCAAGCTGGCTGTTGCCCACGAACCCAAAGGTGAGGCTTTCGAGGGCAATCCTGTAGCTGTAAGCTTCACCGACCGTATGCAGGTTTATTCCATTATCGAAAAAAGTGGTATCATCCAGCCCCGGAATAGTGGCAATGGGCTGGAGATTGGCCCCAATTGCGCCTTCCGATCGGTAAACCACATACTGGTAAGGCCCCGGGATCTGGATCGTGTCAAGCTCAGTAGGTTTCGACCAGGCAATGAAAACCCTCCCTGCCGGAAGGTCGCTGCTGTCGTTGCTGACATTGGTAATGACCGGGATATCCCTTTTGAGGGTAGCACAGGCTTCGTTCGAAGGATAACTTTCGGCTTCATCAAGAAACCAGGCCGTCACAAGGTAGCAATATTCATTGCCGTGGATCAGCCCCAGCCCGTTGTCATCGTCAGTGTAGCTGGTATCTGTAATGTCCTGGTTCTCATGAATAAGCACATAGCCTGTTTCAGCCGGGACCCCGGTAATGCAGGCCGCAGGGACATATCCGGTAAACCCGATTCTCCGGTAGATGCGGTATCCGACCGATTTTTCACAGACTGCCGGATCCCAGTTTAACCGTATGGTACTGCCTACAGCTAAGGCTTCCAGGTTTTCCGGTTCCGGACTGACGACCGTAATGGAAACTGTTTTATAACTTACCAGGTTTACAGGTGAGGCAAAGTCGGATGCTTTAAAAAAGACCTGGTAGGGCTGGTTCTGGACATGCGAGCAGGAGGTTTTCCATGAAAAGTCGGAATAAACCGTATCATCGCCATAGGCAGGATCAGGATCAAGGGTAGCCGGGGAATCTTCTATTTCAAACGGTCCGCCGGTGGCCGTCAGCACAAGGGTATCGCCGTCGATATCATAGGCCATCACTTCGAAACTGATGGATTCTCCTGCCGTTACGCAGGTGTCGTCGACCGCGACAATGACCGGCGGGTTGTTATTGCAGGCAAGGATCTCGATCTGCATATCCCGCGTCATGCTGCCGATCTTTACCCCATTCCTCCATTCATCGATCACAAAGGCAATATTGTATTCACCCTGCATAATCGGCGTATCCCAGATCACATCGCCGGTAATGGCATTGATGGAAAACGAATTGCTGGCGGCTGGCTGGGTAAAACCCGGTATATCTATCCCCCCGGTAGTTTTGCAGTTCACCAGGCGGTACGAAAGACTGTCGCCGTCGATATCATAAGCCCCCGGGTTATGGATGTAAACCTGGTTCACGCAGCCCAGGTCAACCGGCGGATTCAGAAGGGTAGGGGAGTTATTGTACCCGAGAAAAGGATTGATGATCAGAAGGGTTTCCACGTACATGGGGACATTGACCGAATTCGGTATATTCACAACGCCAAGGTTCCGGTTCGGGTCTTCCATGAAAAGTAGGTAGGATCCCGGGGAGCTGTAAGTATGGCGGTTTGTAATAGCCCCGTCAGGCGGGTAATATTCATAGACATTCTTAGTAATATTATCTGGCAGGTTGACTATTTGTGTCCTCTTCAATGTGATCGACGAGCCATCTCACCAGAAAATATCCAGGTTAGGACGATAGTCAAAACTTGGGGTGTAGGTGTAGGTGATGATCTTAACTTCATAGGTGAGACCGGTGATATGCTTGTAGGTAATCTCCGCAGCACGCTGATGAGTGGCAGAAACGTAGCTGTAAGCTGCTAATAATAAAACCAATGTAAGGAGGAGGCGTTTCATTTCCCTGTTTGACGATCGAAAGTTCAAATTTAGGCAAATTCTTGTCGTCAGTAATCAAGCAATCTTTTAATCTGTAAAATAGAAACGACTTTGCTGCAAAAAATGTTCCGAAAGAAATAAAAATATATTTACCCTGGTAATGGACTCTTCGCAATTTTTGTCATGAACGTTTCGGCCCCTATCCCCTAACCCCTTTCCCCACCCTGGGAAAGGGGAAGAAATGTTGCGTGTATTTTTTGTATTTTTGAAAGGTAAGGCAAGATTTGGGAGTCAGGAGGATTACCTGATTAACCATTGACGAAGTAATCAATCAGCCCAGGTCTCATAAGAATAATTGAAAAAGAATTATCAAAATAGTGCTTCCGGCATCCCCTCCCCCGTGTTGGGGAGGGCTGGGGAGGGGGCCGAACCGCTTAGCCGCTTTCTTAGCCCTGATCCGTTTGTCCAATCACCCGGATTTGGCCAGAGTTATAACCGATACAGTTATTGCTTTAATAATCCTTTAAAATAAATTGATCCAAGTGGGTTTAAAGTAGATCTTGGTAAAAATATAAAAGATTTGATGAATTCTCGCTACGGAGGGTCCTGGTCACTAAGAACCGGGACTTATTATTATCATTCCAGTGAAGAAGCCTATGATGCTGGATGTAGATATCAGGACCAGCATGGTTCTTGGTCGCATACCGAATATAAAAATCAATATACAACAAGAAAAGTCTTTGAATTTCTTAATGCTCATCATTACGAAGCAGGATTAATAAAAGAGATTTTCTTTAATCAATATTGGGTTGAATATAGGAGGTCAACAGCTGAGTTCTATAATCCTGGCACGATGGATGTAGTTGATATTATGAAACTTTTTACTCAGGAATTTGAGGAGGATTCTGAAACCGGAGGGGATGAAGACCCGACGGCCTTCCGTTTCGCCAACGCCATTAACGAGTACAATCCAATCACCAACCTTTGGGACGTGGTCGCTTACGCCTTCACAGGCAAGGATAGGTTCGGCAATAGCATGAACCAGTTTCAGGGCATGATGAAGGCAGCAGGGGTATTACCGGTTGGAAAGTTTGGAGGGCTAGTTGGAAAGGCTTCAGGAACTAAATTGTTCAATTTTAATTCAACGGCTGCTGAACATATGGCCAATCCCAACAGGGCAGTTCCTATGCAAATTTTAGAACAAGCACTAATGAGTTTAAAAGGAATACCTGAACCCAGAGGTTCTCGTGCATTATTGTATACATCTGAAATGTGGAAGAATGGTGAGATGTATAATCTTGAAATTCTTTATTATCAGGTGACAAATTCAATTTGGTATTTTAAATATTTTATACCCTAACTAATATGTACGATAAAAAAGATAAAAGAAGATTATATTGGATTATTGACGAGTATTTGTTGGGCAAAATTAATGAGCAAGTTTTTTGTGATGAATTTTATTATTCCTATGACTTAGAGTTAAATCATCACACATTGACAGAAATTGAAACTATATCCTTTTCTGAACTCAGTGAAGTGGCCAGCAGATTTTCTCAATTTAAAGAAGATCACAAATTAGATGCATCTGCTTTTTCTTCTGTAATGGAATTAAGGCAAAAAATAGTTGAAACAAAAGAGAAATTAAATAAACAAAACAGCGAAAGTTAAAAATTAGTATCATCTGCCCCTGTTAATTTGGAGCGGGTTTTTGCTGTTTTATAGAGTGGTTTCTTTTTATTAGAAGAAAGCTTTAAACTTCTAGTAGTACAGAAATATCCACTATTATGAAGAAGAAATTTATGATCGAACCGTACTGAAATTAAATTATCTTTATTCAGGCGATGGACTCTTCGTAATTATAGTCATGAACGGCGAAAACGACACGATGCAGTAAAATCAAGGACGATTGAGCAAGGACGGTTTAGCATTTAACATTTCCCCATAGAAATGCAATGCAATAGTTGGCGATTAAATATTATCAGGTTTATAGCCAATCCGTTTACGTGGTAGCTTTTGCTTTTCATGCATATCATCTATTT
Source organism: uncultured Bacteroidales bacterium (assembly GCA_964371595.1). Lineage (GTDB taxonomy): Bacteria > Bacteroidota > Bacteroidia > Bacteroidales > JAGOPY01 > JAGOPY01. The sequence continues at coordinate 9,303 of CAYJNJ010000003.1, forward strand.
TTTCAAGTAGATATTGAAAAACAGAATCAACCTTTTGGTCAAGTTTTACAATTTCTTTTTTAAGCTCTTCATTTTCTCTAAGCAATGATCGATATCTGGCAAAAGCTCTCATGATTTCTATATTCACCAGAATTGCTTTTTCTGATCTCAATACTGAAGAAAGCATTGCAACTCCTTGCTCTGTAAAAACAACCGGATGAACCGAGGAGTGTTTTAACAGAGCAAACCGGTCACAGTTTGTGACCAGTACAATTTTTTCTTCCAAAGTCAATTCAAACATAAAATCCCCCGGAAATCTGTTAATATTCCGTTTTACTTGTTGTTTCAATGCTTTAGTAGTTGTACCGTATAAAACCGCCAGGTCACTATCGACCATTATTTTCTTTCCCCTGATTTGAAATATCAACTGCTCGTAACTTGTTTTGATTAAATCTTCCATCATAAGTAAAAATCAGTTAAACATTTTTCTATTTATCCGCTTTTTTTCGAAATATACCCGGTCAGTTGAAAAAAAATTCTTTAGTATTTAAATTCAATCCCTGGTTACATTCACAGGATTTATCGATTTCAAAAGTCTGAACAGCCTTTACTTTTCGTAATCCAACGACTGAAGCTGTCAGCTCCAATTTTTATAACATATTTGGAACCGACGGATTTACCCGTCGGGGCAACAATGATTCCCGTCGGGGCAACAATGATTCCCAGCTGAACAAAAACAGTAGCGAACAAAAATGAATCCCGCCTTTTCAATCCTTTCTTATTCGTACTTTTGTTTTCATTAATCTGGCTGTAATTTCATGATCCCAACCGATCCGGAGATAGAGAAAAAAGAGATTATCAAGCGTTACCGCAATTTGCTCAGGGTATGGAACTCCAAAAACCCTGCCGATAAAAAGCTGGTACGAAAGGCATTCGACCTTGCCGTGGATGCGCATAAAGACATGCGCCGGCATTCCGGCGAACCTTATATCTATCATCCTATCGAAGTGGCTACCATCGTGGCCGGCGAAATCGGACTGGGGACCACCTCAATCGTCAGCGCCCTGCTGCATGATGTGGTGGAAGATACCAATTACAGCCTCGACGATATCCGGTTTCATTTCGGGGATAAGGTCGCACAGATCATCGACGGCCTGACCAAGATCGAAGACATCATCGATAATCCCGCCGCTTCGCCCCAGGCTGAAAACTTCCGCAAGATCCTCCTGACCCTTACACAGGATGTGAGGGTCATCCTGGTCAAGCTTGCCGACCGGCTGCATAATATGCGTACGCTGGAAGCCCTGCCAAAAGCCAAACAGTTAAAAATAGCCTCAGAAACCTCTTACCTTTTTGCCCCGCTGGCACACCGGCTGGGCTTATTTGCAATTAAAAGCGAGCTGGAAGACCTTTCACTCAGGGCCACCGATCCTGATGTCTATCATTCCCTTACCGAAAAACTTGAAGCCTCCAAAGCCGACCGGTTAAAGTTTACTAACCGCTTTATCTACCCCATAAAAAAGGACATGCGGGAAAAAGGGATGAAATTCCAGATCTTCGCCCGCGAAAAAAGCGTCTTTTCTATCTGGCAGAAGATGAGGAAAAAGGAAATCCCGTTTGAAGAAGTCTACGACCTGTTCGCCGTCAGGATCGTCCTCGAAACACCCGCGGAAATAGAAAAATCAGAATGCTGGAAAGTGTATTCGATCATTACCGACCATTACCGTCCCAACCACAACCGCCTGCGCGACTGGATCTCCATTCCTAAAGCCAATGGCTATGAAGCCCTTCACACCACGGTGATGAGCCAGGCCGGGAAGTGGGTAGAGGTGCAGATCCGCTCCCGCCGTATGGATGAGATCGCCGAACGGGGTTATGCGGCGCACTGGAAGTACAAGGACATCATCGATTCGGAAACCGGGATGGAGGAGTGGCTCAATAAGATCAGGGATATGCTGATTGTGGAAGATACCGATGCACTCGACTTTGTTGCCGATTTCAAATTGAACCTTTTTGCCGACGAGATCTATGTTTATACCCCGAAGGGCGATATCAAAACGCTTCCATCGGGATCCACCGTCCTTGATTTTGCCTATGCGATCCACTCCCAGATCGGGAACCACTGCATTGGCGCCAAAGTCAACCAGGTGCTCGTATCCCGAAAGCATGTCCTGAAGAACGGCGACCAGCTCGAGGTGCTTTCCTCGCACAGTACCAGCCCTGAGGCCGACTGGCTCCAGTATGCCATGACGGCGAAAGCCAGGACCAATATCAAGCAATACGTAAAAGAGCAGAACAAGAAACTGAACATACTCGGGAAAGAGAAGCTCGGCGCCCTTTTCCTGCAATTCAACCTTCCGGACGATAAAGCTACCGTCCAGAAGTTTATTGACTTTCACAGCATCAGCAATGCCGAAACACTCTACCAGATGCTGGCCAACGGGATCATTGGCGCCGATGAAATAAAAAAGTTTTCGCAGGAAGGGGAGAAGAAAAACCTTTTCACATACCTCAGCCGGCCATTTATCAAGTCAAGGCCGGTTAATCACAAAAGCCTATCTGAAACCATCGTCGAGAAACTCAGGGAAAAGCCGGAATCACTTGTGCTTGGCGATGATATTACCCAGATCAAATATATCCTGGCACGCTGTTGCGGACCGATACCCGGCGATGATGTCGTCGGCTTCCTGAATACCAGCGGCGCCATCCAGATCCACCGCACCAACTGCCCCGATGCCATCGACCTGATGTCGAAATACGGAAAGGACATCGTAAAGGCAAAATGGAAAAACAAAGAATCGATCGGTTTTCTTACCGGCATAAAAATCGAGGGGGTCGACCGTAAAGGCTTTATCCGGAAAGTCACCGAAGTGATCACCGAAAAACATAACATCAACATCCGGTCATTTCATCTCGATACCTCCGAAGGCATGACGGAAGGCAAAGTCATGCTTTACCTGCACGATACCCAGACACTCCACAAACTGATTGAGAACTTAATGAAGATCAAAGAGATCATTAAAGTCACACGGATCGACCGGTTTGCAGAGTGAAAGCGGGTGTGGCAAAAAATTTATTTTTATTTATACTAAATTATAATAGATAATTTTCTCTACTTTTACCCGGTTTTGTAAAACGTTATGAAAGAAAGAGAACAAAGCGACTCATTCGAAGCTGTCAAGAAAATCTTTACCGACTACCTTGAGCAGAGGGGGCACAGGAAAACTCCTGAAAGGTTCACCATTCTTAAGGAAATTTATAACACTGATGGTCATTTCGACATTGAAACGCTATATATCCGTATGAAGAACAATAAGTACAGGGTGAGCCGCGCTACACTGTACAATACGATCGAATTGCTTCTTGACTGCAGCCTTGTCACCAAGCACCAGTTCGGAAATAATTGCGCACAGTTCGAAAGATCCTATAAGTTTAAGAAGCATGACCACTTTATCGATACCGAATCGGGTAAAGTCATGGAGTTTGCCGATCCGCGCATCGAAGAGATCAGGAGGTTTGTTGAGGATACGCTCAAAGTCAAAGTATCCCACCATTCCCTGACATTCTACGGCTATTGCCTTGAAGAGCAAACCGAACCGGCCTTGAATAATTAGATTTTCTTACCAGACCATATAAAATGAAAGTAGATGTTATTCTTGGCCTTCAGTGGGGTGACGAAGGCAAAGGGAAAATTGTGGATGTCCTTACTCCGCGATACGATATTGTTGCCCGGTTCCAGGGAGGCCCGAACGCCGGCCATACGATTGAATTCCAGGAAAAGAAATTCGTCCTTCATACAATCCCATCGGGTATCTTTTACCCGGAAAAAACCAACCTTGTCGGCAACGGGGTAATACTCGATCCATTTATTTTCAGGAACGAGATCATTAACCTTGAAAATCATGGCGTTGACGCTACCGCCAATCTTGTCATTTCAAAAAGGGCCCACCTGATCACGCCTACCCACCGCCTGCTCGACGCAGCGCAGGAGGCCATGAAAGGGGCTGCCAAGATCGGATCGACGCTTAAAGGCATCGGGCCGACCTACACGGATAAAATTGCCCGGAACGGCCTCAGGGTAGGGGATGTTACCGAAAGCAACTTTAACGAAAAATATAAGGCATTACGCGACAGTCACCTGGATCTGATCCGCTTTCTTGGATTCGGAACAGATTCGTTTACGATCGATAAACTCCCATTTTCAGAATATGAAGAAAAATGGCTTGATGCCGTAAGGTACATGGCCGGTCTCAGGCTGATCGACGCGGAATACTTCATCCATAAAAGCCTTTCCGAAGGGAAACGGGTACTGGCGGAAGGCGCCCAGGGCACTTTGCTGGATATCGATTTCGGATCCTATCCGTTTGTGACTTCCTCCAATACTTCTATCGGCGGGGTTTGTACCGGGCTGGGCGTGAATCCTGCGAACATCGGCGAAGTGATTGGCGTGTTCAAAGCCTATTGCACGCGCGTGGGCAGCGGTCCGTTCCCGACAGAACTGTCCGATGAAACTGGCGAGCTGCTCCGCAACCAGGGCCATGAATTCGGCTCAACTACCGGCAGGCCGCGCCGCTGTGGCTGGCTCGACATTGTCGCACTGAACTATTCCATCATGATCAACGGGGTTAGCAGCCTGTTTATGATGAAAACCGATGTCCTGAATGAATTTGAAAAATTGAAGATCGGTACCGGGTACATTGACAAAGGAGTGCAAACCAACCAGGTGCCTTATAACCTGATCTCCAATGAGCTCCAGGTTTCGTACGAAGATGTGCCGGGCTGGAATTCTTCTTTGAAAGATATCAGCTCCAGGGCATCCATGCCGGGCGCGCTAAAAGATTACGTTAAATTTATTGAGGACAGGACCAAAGTGCCGGTAATCGGTCTTTCATACGGCCCTGACAGGGTAGAAACGCTGTTTTTCTAGAGTTTCCTTTTGATTTCCACTTCTTCGAAGCCTTCGATGATGTCCCCTTCCTGGATATCATTGAAATTATCAATGTTCAGGCCGCACTCGAACCCGGTGAGGACCTCCTTGACATCATCCTTGAACCGCTTAAGTGAACCGAGCCTGCCGGTGTGGACCACGATCCCGTTGCGGATGATCCTGATCCGGGTGTTCCGGGTGATCTTGCCGTCAAGCACGTAGCAACCGGCAATCGTTCCGACCTTGGTAATTTTGAAGACCTCCCTGATCTCGATGTTACAAACGATCTTCTCTTCGATCTCCGGTGAAAGCATCCCTTCGATAGCGGCTTTGATCTCCTCAATAGCCTGGTAAATGATCGAATACGACCTGATTTCGATCTGTTCCTTTTCGGCAAGTTTCCTGGCGCTGAGCGAAGGCCTGACCTGGAACCCGACGATAATTGCGTTGGATGCGGAGGCGAGCAGTACATCGGATTCGGTGACCTGGCCGACAGACTTGTGGATGACGTTGACCTGGACTTCCTTGGTGGAGAGTTTCAGCAATGAATCGGAGAGGGCCTCTACGCTGCCGTCGACATCGCCCTTGACAATAAGGTTAAGCTCTTTGAAGTCGCCAATGGCAATACGGCGCCCGATTTCATCGAGGGTGATATGTTTCTGCGAACGGATACCCTGTTCGCGTTGTAGCTGAAGACGTTTGTTGGCAATAGCCTTGGCTTCGCGCTCGTCTTTCATGACATTGAACTTGTCGCCGGCCTGCGGTGCCCCGTCAAGACCGAGCAGAAGGACAGGCGTAGAAGGGCCTGCCGTGTCAATGCGTTGATTTCTTTCATTGTACATCGCCTTGACGCGGCCGAAATGGGCGCCTGCAAGTACCATGTCGCCAATATTCATTGTGCCGTTCTGTACCAGGACTTTGGCTACATACCCGCGGCCTTTGTCGAGCGAGGATTCCAGGACGGTACCCAGGGCAAGCCGGTGCGGATTCGCTTTCAGCTCGAGCATTTCAGCTTCAAGCAATACTTTGTCGAGCAGCAGGTTGACATTCAATCCCATTTTTGCAGAGATCTCCTGCGACTGGTAATTTCCGCCCCAGTCTTCAACCAGGATGTTCATTTTGGCTAATTGCTCCTTGATCTTCTCCGGCTGGGCTGAAGGCTTGTCAACTTTGTTGATGGCAAAGACGAGGGAAACTCCACCTGCCTGGGCATGGTTAATAGCTTCGATGGTCTGCGGCATGACGTCGTCATCGGCAGCGATCACGATGATGACCACGTCGGTGACCAGGGCGCCTCTTGCACGCATGGCGGTAAACGCTTCATGGCCGGGAGTGTCGAGGAAGGTGATCTTCTTGCCGTTTTCAAGCTGCATTTCGTAAGCGCCGATATGCTGGGTGATGCCACCGGCCTCGCCGGCTACCACGTTGGCGCTTCGGATAAAGTCGAGGAGCTTGGTCTTTCCATGGTCGACATGGCCCATCACAGTAACGATCGGCGGCCGCTCCTCCAGGTCTTCTTCCTTATCTTCTTCCTGCGTCAGCTCAAGGGCTTCCTGTACGCTGACGTCAACGAATTCCACTTTGTAACCGAACTCTTCGGCAACCAGGGCAAGGCTTTCCGCGTTCAGCCTCTGGTTGATCGAAACGAACATGCCAAGCTGCATGAATGTGGAAATAATATCGATAACGGGAACATCCATCATGTTCGCCATTTCGTTTACCGTCACAAATTCAGTGACTTTGAGTATCTTTTTGTCTTCTTCGGCTTTCTGGCGGTCGATTTCAATTTCTTCCCTTACCGAATCACGCTTTTGCCGGCGGTATTTCGAAGTTTTGGATTTGCCCGAAGGTGCCAGTCGGGCAAGGGTTTCCTTGATCTGTTTCTGGATTTCCTCTTCTGTGGGTTCCGGCTTGAATATCTGCTTTTTCTTGAGCCCCGGCCTGGGTTTGTCCTTTGATTCGTGATGGACTACCGGTTCCTGGAATTTTTCAGACTTGATCCGTTTGCGTTTTTTCTTCTTCTGTGCAAGTTTTTCATCCGTGGAAGAGGCAACCGGCTTTTTCTCGGCTTTTTTACTGGGGAGGTCAATTTTCCCGAAGATCTTCGGGCCGTCAAGCTTCTCGAACCGTGTCGGGATGAAATTGGCTGCGCGAACAGGGCCTTTTACCTCGGGCACCTCTTCTTTTACAGGTTCTTCTTCAATTACCGGGACCTCGGGAGTAACTTCTGCTACGACTTCTTCAACAACAGGCGGGGCCTCTTCTTCAACTTTCTTACCCTTCTTTTCCCCTGCTTTTTGTAATGATGCCGCTTTCTTCTCTTCTTTGGACTTCTTCGCCGGCCTGGTCTTCAGGTTGATACTGTCGAGGTCGATCATGCCTAACACCCTGATCCCGCCTTCTGCAACTTCTTCTTCTGCAACAACAGGTTCCGGCGGTTTTGGCGCTGGTTCTTCCTTTTTGACTGGAGGCACCGGTGCAGGGACTTCAATTTCCGGCTTCTTTTCAGCCGGTGCAATTTCCGGCGCTTTTACAGGCTCTTTTTCGGGTGCCTTTGCAGGTTCTTTAACTTCCGCTTTTTTAGGTTCCTCGGGCTTTTTAACCGGAGGTTTCTTTTCAATGGCTGCCGGTTCTTCAAAATTTACGGAAGAACTTTTGATGATCAGGTCTTCAGGTTCTGATTCGCGTTCGCTTGTCCGGGCTTTAACGCCTTTTTCTTCAATGGTGATGGCTTCATGCTTGACAAAAGAAAGGCCTATTTTCATGGCCTCGCTTTTTGCTGCTCTGTCGGATTGATATTCTTTTACCAGGATAGCAAAGACCTCCGGGGAGATTTTGGTATTGGGATTTTCCTCGACCACAATGCCTTTCTTATGCAGAAATTCCACGATCGTGGAAATCCCTACATTGAATTCGGCAGCGGCTTTGTTTAGCCTGGTTGGTTTTACCTCATCTGACATGCATGAACCATTTAATAATACTGCTGTTTCTAAAAAGTTGCAAAGATACTATTTTTATTCGAATTCGGCCTTCAGTATACGAACAACCTCCTTGATAGTCTCTTCTTCCAGGTCGGTCCGTTTCACCAATTCCTTCACTTCGAGTTCAAGCACGCTTTTAGCTGTGTCACAACCGATGGCTTTTAACTCGTCGATGATCCACTGGTCGATTTCATCGGAGAATTCCTGGATGTCAACGTCTTCTGAATCAATATCTTCACGGTAAACATCAATCTCGTACCCGGTAAGTTTGCCGGCAAGCTTGATGTTATAACCGCCTTTACCGATAGCAAGCGAAACCTGGTCGGGCTTCATGTAAACCTCGGCTTTTTTATTTACATCATCAAGGTTGATGGTGCTGATCTTTGCAGGGCTCAGCGCCCTCTGGATGAATAATGTAGAGTTATTGGTGAAATTTATGACGTCGATATTCTCATTTTTCAGCTCCCTGACAATGCCGTGGATCCTGGATCCTTTCATACCCACGCAGGCGCCTACCGGATCGATGCGGTCGTCATAGGATTCGACGGCAACTTTTGCCCTCTCACCCGGTACACGGACGATCTTCTTGATGGTGATCAGACCGTCGTAAATTTCGGGCACCTCGGCTTCGAAGAGCCTTTCCAGGAAAACAGGGGAGGTCCGGGAAATGATGATGGCCGGTGTATTGTTTTTCATCTCCACACGGGCCACAACGGCACGGATGGTGTCGCCCTTACGGTAAAAGTCGGAAGGGATCTGCTCCTGTTTCGGCAGGCTCAGTTCATAACCTTCATCATCAAGGACGAGGATCTCCTTTTTCCAGACCTGGTATACTTCGCCGGTAATGATATCGCCGACTTTTTCCATGTACTTGCGGTAAATGCTGTCTTTTTCGTACTCCATGATCTTGGCCACAAGGTTCTGCCTGATCGACAGGATCTCACGACGGCCGAAATCGAGCAGCTTCAGTTCTTCCGAAACATCTTCGCCGACTTCAAAGTCGGGCTCGATTTTTACTGCGTCCGACAGGGCGATCTGGGTGTTTTCATCTTCCACTGCGCCGTCTTCGACGATCTGGCGGTTTCGCCATATTTCAAGGTCACCGCGGTCGATGTTAACGATGATCTCAAAGTTGTCTGAACTTCCAAACCTCTTTTCAAGCATATGTTTGAAGACATCCTCCAGGATACGCATCATGGTTTCCCGGTCGATGTTCTTAAATTCTTTAAATTCTGAAAAGGTTTCTACAAGATTAATGTGATCCATGGCTGGTTCTGTTAGAACTCGGTTAAACAATTATTTGAACGATATAATAACTTTAGAATCTTTGATATCGGTAAATGGCAGCGATAACGTTTCCGGGGGCAGTTTTTTCTTCTTATCCCCCTTTGTGACCAGCGTGATGCCGGTTTCGCCAACCGCTTCAAGGTTCCCGGTGATCACCCTCTCATCTTTCATTGTCACATTCAGCGACCTGCCGATATTTTTCAGGTACTGCCTGGGCAAGGTGATAGGGTAATCGGCGCCAGACGATGAAACATTCAGCTCAAAATCCTCCGTCTCACGGTCAAGGCTCGATTCGATATGGCGGCTCAGGGCAACGCAATCTGAAATCGTCACTCCGTGGTCCCCGTCGATGAAAACATAAATCCGGTTGATGGGCTTAATAAATACCTCCACCAGGAACTTGTCGCTCCCCGCAAGATGCTCTTCAACCAGATTCGTAATAGTACTGATATTCATCTACTTTATTACTTTAAATCGAAAATCGACAATCGAAAATCGACAATCGAAAATCATTAATAAAAGAGGGGACAATTGTCCCCTCCCAACGATTAACTTACCGATTAATCCCGTTGTCCGACCAGGAATCGAACCTGGACTCTTCTGAACCAAAATCAGACGTGTTGCCAGTTACACCATCGGACAAACTATCCCCAAAAATGGGAGTGCAAAAATAGATATTTTTTTCGAATAGAGAAAACATCCGCAGAATTATTTACCCGGATTGATTATTTTCAGCCGTTTCGCATTTTCTTTCTAAATTCGCATCACCAAATTACAGCTCATGTTCACACATCAGGATTTCAAACGCTGGAACACTATTTTAGGCTGGGCTAGTTTCCTTATTGCCTTTATTGTGTATATGATAACCCTTGAGCCGACCGCCAGCTGGTGGGATTGCGGCGAATATATCTCAACCGCGTATAAGCTGCAGGTCGGCCACCCCCCGGGAGCGCCTACATTCCAGCTTTTCGGAAGGTTTTTTTCCTTGTTCGCCTTTGGTGATACAACAAAAGTGGCGATGATGATCAATGCCATGTCGGCATTTTCCAGCGCACTGACCATTCTCTTCCTGTTCTGGACGATCACCCTGCTGGCAAGAAAACTGATGAAAGTAGGGGAAAGCTTTACAAAAAACCAGTTGATCACCTTGTTCGGCAGCGCTTTCATCGGTGCCATGGCCTTTGCCTTCTCCGATTCCTTCTGGTTTTCGGCTTCGGAAGGCGAGGTGTATGCCATGTCGTCGGCGTTTACCGCAATTACCTTCTGGGCCATACTTAAATGGGAAGTCGTGGCCGATGAAAAACATTCGCTCCGCTGGCTTATCCTCATTGCCTTCCTGATCGGCCTTACCATCGGTATCCACCTGCTGAACCTGCTGGCTATTCCTGCCATCACCTTTGTCTACTATTTCAGGAAATATAAGCCCACCCGCAAAGGCATGTTCACCGCCGGGGCCATCTCCGTATTGATCCTTGCCCTGCTGATGTACCTCTTCATCCCGGGGATCGTGAAACTGGCCGGATCATTCGAGCTTTTCTTCGTCAACTCGCTCGGAATGCCCTTTAATTCCGGTACCATCATATATTTTGCGCTGCTTATCAGCCTGATCTGGTGGGGCCACCGTTATTCGGTCAAAAACTCCAAAAACGTTCTCAATACCGCTATCCTTGCGTTCGTATTCCTGCTGATCGGGTACTCTTCATTTTTTATCCTGATCATCCGTTCCAATGCCAATACCCCGATCGATGAGAACAGCCCGGAAGACGCCATTGGCCTGCTGAGCTACCTCAACCGCGAACAATATGGCACCTACCCGCTTTATTACGGGCAGTATTACAATGCCCCCGTGGTGGATTATGAAGACGGGACGCCGGTTTATGTTAAAGACAAGAACAAGGGCAAATATGTGGTCACCGACGACAGGAAACAATCGGAACCCGTTTACGACAGCCGCTTTACGACGATTTTCCCGCGCATGTGGAGCAACCAGAAAAGCGGGCATGTGAAATATTACAAACAGTATGGCAACATAAAAGGCACGCCGATCACGGTTCGGAATTCTGACGGGGAGTCGGAAACCATCTACAAGCCGACCTTTTTGGAAAACATGAGGTTTTTCTTCTCTTACCAGTTCAGGCATATGTATGTAAGGTATTTCCTCTGGAATTTTTCCGGAAGACAGAATAATATCGAAAGCCAGGGTGACCCGGCGAATGGAAACTGGATCACAGGGATTAATTTCCTGGACAGCATCAGGCTGGGCAGCCAGTCGGACCTGCCCATCAGCCGGGAGAACGATGCACATAACAAGTATTATATGCTGCCGCTGATACTCGGTTTGATCGGGATCACGTTCCATTTTCTAAAGCACCGGAACGATACCTGGATCGTGTTTCTTTTGTTCATCATGACCGGGGTCGCCATCGTGGTATTCCTGAACCAGTACCCGCTTCAGCCCAGGGAAAGGGACTACGCCTATGCCGGCTCTTTCTATGCCTTTGCCATCTGGATCGGGATTGGCGTGATGGGGATCATCGAATTCCTGCAGTCAAAGATTAAAAAGAATGATATCATTGTAGCCGGGGCCGTAGTTGCAGCCAGCTTTATCCTGGTTCCCGGGATCATGGTCAGCCAGGGATGGGACGACCATGACCGTTCCGGAAAGTACGCTGCACACGACTTTGCCATGAATTACCTCAAAGGCTGTGACCGCAATTCGGTGCTGATCACTTTCGGCGATAACGATACCTTCCCTTTATGGTACGTCCAGGAAGTTGAAGGATTCAGGACCGATGTGAGGGTGCTCAATCATATGCTGGCATCCGGCCACTGGTACGTTCAGCAGATGTTCTCAAAAGTTTATGAGTCCGATCCTTTGCCTTTCTTCCTGAAAAAGGAGCAATATGGCAATGGTGTCAATAATTACATCCCCATTTATGAGCATCCCAGCCTTGAGGGCAAATATACCGAGCTTTCGGAACTGATAAACTTTGTCGCACTGGATGATGACCGTTCGAAAATATCGGTGGGAGCAGGGAAGAAGATCAATTACTTCCCGTCAAAAAAGGTCAGGCTCACGGTTGATGCCCGCAAATGTGTCGAGAACGGCATCGTCCCTGCCTCGATGGCCGATAAGATCGTGCCTTATATCGAATGGGAGATCTCGCAGAATGCCCTGTTCAAGAACGATTTGGCCGTCCTCGATTTCCTGGCAGCCAACGACTGGGAAAGGGCGCTGTACACAGCAAATCCTTCCAGCCTGGCCGGTTTCCTTGGCATCGACGAGTACCTGCACCAGGAAGGGATGGTGTATAAGTTCATGCCGGTGAAAGCCGAGAATTATTACCAGGGCCTTGGTGGCGTCAATCCCGAAAAGACCTACGAAGTTTTCACGAACTGCAGATGGGGTAATCTGAACAGTCCGGACGTGAATGTCGACCGGGAGAGCGAGCGGAACAGCCGTCTTCCGAGACAGAACTATCTCAGGGCGGCGGAATGCTTCCTGGCAAGAGGCGAAAAGGAAAAAGCCATTGATTTGCTCGATGTGTGCATCCAGTATTTCCCGGATAATAAGATCCCGTACGATATGATGATGATCCCATTTGCCGAGATCTATTACGGTGCCGGGGCGAAAGAAAAAGCCAATGCCGTGATTTCAAAGCTGATCGAAATTTACGCCGATGATCTGAGGTACTACAAAGGGCTTAAGGCTTCGTTTGCCGATAAGGTTTATGCCACCGATATCGACCGGAACAAACGGATCCTGCGCAACCTCTCACAATTAGCTAAATTGAACGGAGAAGAAGAGCTTTCGGCGAGGGCGGATGAAGCGGGAGCGGGGATTTAAAGATTGGACGATTTGGCGATTTGGCGATTTATGCCTTTTTATTGCCACAAAAGCACGGAAACACTAAATTACACTAAGGTTAGTGACTTAATAATCAGATTTTTTTGTGATATTTTGTGTTTTTGTGTTTTCGTGGCATCATTGATAAACCTGACTTTTCAGAATGATGATATTGTTTTTTATTCAGCCTGAATTTGCATATTCCGGACGAATGCAGAAACTTTCAGTTTACCTTTGTAAAAATCCAAACAATGGAAATTTTAAAAATTGAAATATTAAATCCCAAAGCGAAGGCAATCCTGAAAAACCTTGCTGATTTAAAACTGATCAGCATTAAAAAAGAGTTGAAAAAATCCGAAATCAGGGCCATTCTTTCCAAACTCAGGCAATACCCGGATTTAGTACCATCTGCAGATGATATTGCAAGTGAAGTTGATACTATCAGGAAAACGAGATATGGCATCTAAAAAACTGAAAATCATCCTGGATACAAATATCCTAGTCAGTTTTTTGATTACAAAGGAATATGAGAAACTTGATAATAAAATCTTCTCCGGAAAGATCATACTCCTCTTTTCAGATGAATTAATTGATGAATTTATCTCAGTTGTTCAAAGGCCAAAATTTATGAAGCTTTTTTCTCCGGATAATATTGATATTCTAGTCAATTTTTTCCTTGATGATGGTTTGTTAATTGATATAGAGTCTAATATAGATCTTTGCAGAGACAAAAAAGATAATTTTTTATTAAATCTTGCATTAGACGGAAAAGCTGATTATTTAATTACTGGCGACAAGGACCTGCTCATACTTTCCTCAATTGGTGGTGCCAAAATCATTACAATGTCAGAATTTTTACTTCTTATCAAATGAGAATTTGCAACCGCACCTCCTTTTTATTGCCACAAAAACACGGAAACACTAAATTACACTAAGGTTAATGACTTAATAATCAGATTTTTTGTGATATTTTGTGTTTTTGTGTTTTCGTGGCATCATTGATAAACCTGACTTTTCAGAATGAATTCCTTTCCTATTGATAAATGTTCAATGCATGCATTGGATCATTTAGCCGTCTTTTTCCTGTAGATCAGGAAAAGGCCGGCTGCACCTATCAAAATGAATGGGATACTCAGCAGTTGTCCCATGTTGAGTGCCATATGGCTTTCAAAATCAACCTGGGGCTCTTTGAGAAATTCTATGAAAAACCGGACCCCGAAAACAAGGAGCAGGAAAAGGCTGATGAGCGTGCCTTCTTTCGGCTTTCCGTTCTTCCTGTAATAAATGAACATCAACAGGGCGAAGATCAGTAAATAGGCAAGTCCTTCATATATCTGCGTCGGATGGCGGGGCAGCTTCAGCTTATCGGAATTTTCATAGATGAAGCCCCAGGGAAGCGAGGTCTCCCGTCCGTAGATCTCCGAATTGGCCAGGTTCCCCATCCTTATGAAAAAGCCGGCCAGCGCCGTGACTGTAGCGATCCGGTCCATGCTCCACCAGTAAGAGATCTTGTTCTTCCTGGAAAAAATATAAACGGCGATAAGAATAGCGATCGCAGCCCCGTGGCTGGCAAGCCCGCCTTCCCAGATCTTTAATATCTCTAAAGGGTGGCTGAGGTAATACGCCGGTTCGTAAAACAGGCAATGACCCAGCCGGGCGCCGATTACCGTGGCAATGACCATATAGGTTGTCAGCTGATCGAGCAGTTTTACCGGGACCTTCTCCTTTTTGAAGAATTTCAGCATGATGAAATAGCCGATGGCAAAGCCGAGTGCGAAAAGTACCCCGTACCAGCGTACGGCAAATCTGCCGACACTGAAAATTTCAGGATCAGCGGCCCAGGTAATTGAAGTGATGAGCATAGATGTTGATGATTTAATGATTAATTTTTAATGCTAATTTTTAATGTTTAATGGCCAAAAGTAAACAATTCTGTTACTGATTCCCGGTTCTTGCTGTAAGCAGTGAAATCCTTTCTTTGAGGAGATCTACTTCCGGATCGAAATTAAAATAACCGCTTACCTGTTGGCCTGCTTTAATTGCTTCAACCAGGTCGAAATGCCGCTGGTCCATCTTCAAAAATAATCCGCCTGAAGATAGATAATCAGCAAGGTATTCCTGCTCGGTCTGCCCGGGGGTGGGAACCAGCACGGCGGTCCTTCCCAGGGCAGCGAGGTCCATCAGGGTGGAATATCCTGGACGGCAAATGATGACTTTCGCAGCTTTTATCATCTGCCTGAGCTCTCCATCCACTACGTGGTTTATCATTTTTACACCCTGGAAAGCTGGATTTTTAACCGGTTCGCCCGGCAAACCACGGAGGATAATGACATCCTTTGCCTTTGTCCGTTGAATTTCTTCCAGGATTATATTTTCCAGGATGCCCCGCTGTGGCTCGGGACCGGAAAGGAGTACCAGCACTTCGGGGCCCGGTAAATCCGGTTTGTCATCAGCACCATCTCCCGAAAACCTCGACAAGAGCCCCAGGAAATAACCGTTTCGTGGAAGTGGATATTTATGCCCGAGATCACCGGAAAGGTTGCTTTCTCCCGGCAAATCCGGCACCCAGCATTCATCATATTTCTTTATAAACCACCCGTGAAACCTGTGAAGCAAAGGTTCCAGCCATTCCATCCTTCGTGGCGCTTTGATCATGAGCTGGTGGGTCATATACACCGAATAGGCCCGGTGGGACCAGAGCCCGAAACGGTTGTCGGAGATCACCACATCGATTTGGTATTCCCTGATGATCTTTTTCAGCCGCCGGTGCTCCTTGCAGATACCAAAAAGCAGGGCAGGGGATTGCAATACCATCGCCATCGCCATATTTCCTCCCCGGGGATAAGAAACCTTCACACCGGGAAACCTGACCAATTCCAAATCCGGAAAATACCCTTGAAAAAAATCAAAAGACCTGCCATCGGCAGCGAGGATAACATTATGGTGATTATCGAGCAAAGCCTTGATAACAGGCACACATCGGGTGGCATGGCCAATGCCCCAATCGAGCGGGCAGACTAAAATCGTAAGAAAATTTTTGACCAAGCGGGTATTTTTTGCCAAACAAAGGTATTAATAAAGAAAAACCCAGGTTTTATGTTGAAAGAAGGATCATTAATTTACGAGATTGCCCTGACCCTTATCCCGAAGATCGGTGATGTGCAGGGTAAAAAACTGGTGGCTTATTGTGGTGGAGTTGAAGCCGTATTCAGGGAGAAAAGGAAAAACCTGCTGAAAATCCCCGGCGTGGGGCAATCCATTGCCAATTCGCTCAACCGGAAGGAGGTATTTGCCCGGGCGGAGAAAGAGATGGGATTTATCAGGCAGTACCAGGTCAGCCCGCTTTTCTACCTTGACCCGGACTACCCCGACAGGCTGAAGCATTGCGAAGACGGGCCGATGCTGCTGTACTTCAAAGGTAAGGCCCATCTTAGCCAGAAGCGGATCCTGAGCATTGTCGGGACCCGCATGCCGACCGATTACGGAAAGCAGCTCTGCGGGCAGATCGTCCAGGGGCTGGCCGAGCAGGGCGTCCTGATCGTGAGCGGCCTGGCCTATGGCGTTGACACTGCGGCGCACCGGGCTTCGCTGGCTGCCGGGCTGCCCACGGTGGGGGTGCTTGCCCACGGCCTCGACCAGATCTACCCGTTTGTAAACCGCCCGCTGGCTGAGAAAATGGTCGGAAACGGCGGACTGCTGACAGAGTTTACCAGCCAGACAAAGCTGAACCGCGACTATTTCCCTCGGCGCAACCGGATCATCGCGGGAATGGCGGATGCAACGCTGGTGATCGAATCGGCTCTGAAAGGCGGGGCGCTGATCACGGCGGAAATAGCTAACTCTTACAGCCGCGACGTGTTCGCCATCCCCGGCAGGACCACCGATCCGAAATCAAGCGGCTGCAACCAGCTTATCAAAAGCAATAAGGCCGGCCTTGTGCAATCCGCTGAGGATATCTGCTTCATGATGGGCTGGGACCAGTCGCCGCACCCGGTGCATGTGCAGCAGAAGCTGTTCACCGAAATGAGCGAAGAGGAAAGGAAGATCTTCAGTATTATCGAATCATCCAAAGAAACCGATATCGATGGGATCTACCTCAACTCCGGCATGACTGCGAGCAAAGTGGCGGCAATATTGCTGAAACTGGAATTCGACGGGCTGGTAAGGAGCCTTCCCGGGAAGCGATACAAAGCGAACGGGTAGCGCTAAAATTTTTCGTCGTTCTTTGCTTCTAACTGCATGCGGACAGCGGCAATGATCAGTGAGATGCCAATGATCGTGGCCCCGATGAAGAATGCCAGGAGCATCCTGTAATCCTTTGTCAGCAGGCAAAAATCATACAGGGCATGGAAAAAGATCGCTGCAGCAAGGCCCGTCATGGAATCGATCACCCTCATCCGCCTGAATTTACCCATCCCGATGAAAAAGCCCATCATGACCCCGAAAATGACATTGGCCGGCCCTGCAGTCAGTGCATTGACGCTGCTTACGGTCAGGTGGGGGATATTGATAAAATAAAGGATATTGTTCATGGTAGCAAAACCCATCGAGATCATCACGCCAAAAATGATCCCGTCTAATGGTGTCCTGAATCCTTCTTTCGGGTAGATATATCCCTTGAGGACCGTATATTTCCCAAGTTCTGCAAAAAAGGCCATGATCACCAGGGCATAGAACAAGACCCGCCTGATATTGCTGAGCCTGTCAAGTTCAAGGTATGAGGCGGTCAATTGCACTACCAGCACGAGGACTATACTGAACATTCCCCATAAAAATGCCTTGAAAAGGAGGGAAATTGCCGGATTTGATAATTTGTGCCGCAGGAAAAGATAAACCAGGAAGGCTATCATTGGCGGCACAATGAACGAAATGAACATGAGGAACCCCATACGTCGTAAGATATTGGAAATTCAAAGTTAACATTATTTGTAATTTTACAAAATAATTTAATCTGATGACCGGAATCGTAACCCGCTCCACGGGGAGCTGGCACATGGTGACCCTTGAGAGCGGACTTGCATTGCCCTGCAAGCTTAAAGGCAATTTCCGGCTGAAAGGGATAAGGACTACCAACCCGGTCGCAGTGGGCGATAAAGTGGAGGTTGAGATGAGTGATGATAATGAAATGGGGGTCATTAACCGCATCTTCGAGCGTAACAACTACATCATCCGCAAAGCCACCAAATTATCCAAGGAATCGCATATCATCGCGGCCAATATCGATCAGCTTTTATTGATCGCCACCCTGGCGTTTCCACGGACTTCCACCGGTTTCATCGACCGGATGCTGGTGACTTCGGAAGCCTACCATATACCTGCGATTATCGTATTCAACAAAATTGACCTCTATATCGACGAACTGATCCCCTGGCTTGAAGAAACGGAGAAGATCTACACCGATACCGGTTATCCCTGCCTGCGGGTATCGGCTAAAACCGGGCAGGGGCTGGACCGGCTGACGGAAGTGCTGAAAGGCAAGGTCAGCCTGATTTCCGGGCATTCGGGAGTGGGGAAATCCAGCCTGATCAACAAGCTGCAGCCGGGGCTTAACCTGAAAATCAAGGAAATTTCGACTTACCACCTGAAAGGGCAGCATGCCACAACTTTTCCTGAAATGCATCGTTTATCATTTGGCGGGTATGTCATCGACACCCCCGGCATCAAGGAATTCGGGCTCACTAATTTCGACCAGGGTGAAGTGGCGGAGAGGTTCCCGGAAATGCGCGCCCTGATGCACCTTTGCCGATACAGTAACTGCACGCATTCCCATGAACCGGACTGCGCCGTTATCAGGGCAAAAGATGAAGGCAAAATTCATCCGTCACGATATGCTAATTATCTAAGTATTTTTAACGGAAATGACTGGAATGAAGATAAGTAAAACAGATTTAACACATTGCAGATGATAGCCAAAGAAATAGCTACTTACGATATCCTCCCGCTTACGGTCCACGACACCATCGCCTTTGCCATGAATGCGCTGGATGAATACCGCGTCAACCATCTCCCGCTCGTCAATGAAAGGGAATTGCTGGGACTGGTTTCGGAATTCGATCTTGTCAACCATCCGGACCAGGCCGATACCGTCGGTAATATAAAGCTTTCCCTTCCTAATGCCTCTGTTGAGTCGCAGCAGCATGTTTTTGATGTGATGAAGATGATGACGGAAATGAAACTATCGGTTCTGCCCGTGGTCGATCAGCGCAATATTTATTCAGGGCTGAGCACCCCGCAAAACCTCGGTCGTTTCCTGACACTGAATATTTCCGTTTTGAATCCCGGCGGGATCATAATCCTGGAAGTGGCAGAAAATAATTATTCTATGGCTGAGATCTCAAAGATCGTCGAATCCAATGATGCCAGGATCATCGGGGCTTTCTTCACCACCCGGACCGATTCGACCCTCATCGACCTTACCCTGAAGATCAATAATATCGACCTTAATCCTGTTATCCAGACTTTTGAAAGATATAATTATACCATCAAAGCCACTTTCGCTGAAAAAGATGACCTGGATGACCTGAAAGAGCGCTACGACGCCCTTATGCACTATCTTAACATCTGAAAACATTACTCTTTGGGTTACGGGAAAACCATATTCCGGCAAATGACCTTATTACCGGGTCTTTTCCTGTTGTTGCTGCAGGCTTCCGTTGGATTTGCACAGGAAGAAGGCATTGCAGCGGGTCATGATTTTTCTACCCGGATCGATTCGGTCAGACTACTCGGGAACAAGGTCACCAAAGACCGGATCCTGCTGCGTGAAATTACTTTCCTGCCGGGGGATGTCATGACAGCCAGCCGGCTCGACACCCTGATGGCCCGCTCCAGGGAAAACCTGCTGAATACCTCCCTTTTCAATTTCGTGGATATCAGGAGATACTTTCCGGGCAGCGACAGCACAGCCTGCGTGGTCGAGGTGAAAGTCACCGAGCGCTGGTATATCTGGCCTACACCTATCCTGAAGATCTCCGACCGGAATTTCAATGTCTGGTGGGAGACTAAAGACCTGAGCCGCCTGAGCTATGGATTTTATATCGACTGGCGGAATTTCAGGGGAAGGAGGGAGAACCTGGTCATGAAGCTGCAGTGGGGATATAACCGCGTGGCCCAGTTGCAATACCTGATCCCGCTCCTGAACAGGGACCAGACCATCGGACTGGGGTTTGGATTTGGCTATAGCCGGCAGAAAGAAACCGCCTTCCAGACCATGTACAATAAGCAGGACTTTTACAAGGATACCACAGGCTTTTCCAGGGAAGAATTCTCCGCTTACGGGCAACTGGTGATCCGCCGGAATATTTATATCACCCACCAGTTTTTTCTATCGTATGATCATCATAATTTTTCTGACAGCCTGATTGCTGAAAACATAAATTTTACAGCCGATAGTTCAACTAAAGTACAATACCTGTCATTTCATTATGTTTTCAAGGATGACCACCGCGATTTCAAGCCTTACCCGCTGAAAGGCTGGTATGCCGATTTTGAGTTGCTGAAGTACGGTCTCTGGACTTTCCGTGAGAATACGCTGAACACCTTCCACCTGATGGCGACATTCAGGAAATACTGGCAGGTCCATCCACGCATCTATGTGGCTACAGGGGTGAATGGCAAGGTTTCCACCGGCCTGCAGCCCTATTTCATCATTCGAGGGATCGGATATGACAGGGATGTAGTCCGCGCTTACGAATATTATCTTGTCGATGCGCAGCATTTCGGGATACTGAAAAGCAATATCAAGTTTGCCATTATTCCCAACCAGGTAAAAAAGATCAACTTTATCAGGACTGAAAAGTTCAGTAAGATATATTATGCCCTTTACCTGAATATTTTTGCCGATGCCGGTTATGGGATATATAACCAGGATTTCGGGCAGGAAACCAATGACCTGCAGAATGCCTTCCTTTTTGGGTACGGTGCCGGCCTTGATTTCGTGACCTATTATGATGTCGTTGTAAGGTTCGAGTTTTCGGCCAATTTACTGAATGAGACCGGGTTTTTCCTGCATTTCAGGGCACCGATATGATTCTCGCTTCCTGTTGATTATTTAATAACTACTTTTGCAGCAAAGAATTAAAAATTCCCTTATCATGGTGATAGCATTGTTTGGACGAACGGTTTCCCCGGATAACTTCAAATATGTTCAGCGTGTGATTGATAAACTGGTCCTGAAAAATTGCGCGTTGACTGTTTATCAGCCTTTTTTCGAATCACTGCACGACCAGGTGATGTTTCCTGCAGAGATCGGGTTATTTAATGATTCCGAAGGAATTGCCGGCCAGGTTGATTATTTTTTCTCTATTGGCGGCGACGGGACCATACTCGATGCACTGACCTTTGTAAGGGATTCGGGCATCCCCATCATGGGGATAAACATTGGCCGGCTCGGTTTTTTATCCAGTATTTCAAAAGATGAGATCCTCCCGGCTATTGATAAAGTGTTAGACGGGGATTACCAGATTGACTCCCGCGCCCTGATCCGGCTCAGCCGGCCCAAAGACCTTTTCGGTGGTCTGAATTATGCCCTCAACGAACTGACAATCACCCGGAAAGACACGACCAGCCTGATCGTCCTGCATGTCTACATCGATGATATGTTCATGACTTCTTACTGGGCCGACGGCCTGATCGTGGCCACGCCAACCGGCTCAACCGCATACTCGCTGAGCAGCGGCGGACCGATACTTACGCCGGGTTCCGAGAATTTTGTCCTGACACCGATCGCACCGCACAATTTAACCGTCAGGCCTGTCGTTATACCTGACAAATCAAAGATACGGATCATCGTGGAAGGCCGGGAGGACCAGTTCCTGATGAGCCTTGATTCCAGGAAAGCCATTATTTATTCCAACTTTGAGCTGATTGTGGAAAAAGAAGATTTCAAGATTAACCTTTTACAGATGCCGGGAAGGAACTTCTTTATGACCATCAGGGAAAAGCTGAAATGGGGTTTGGATTCGCGTAACTGATCCTCTGGTCATTTCTTTGAAAAAAAATGATATTTTTGCGTCCTGCACGAAAAAATGAAGAAACTTTTATTAACACTGGCAATTGCCATTTTTAGTTTGACCGGTTTTTCCCAGACGGCTGAGGTGGGTTTGCTTGGCGGCTTGTCGTATTACCTGGGCGACCTGAACCCGGGGATACATTTCCTGGGGTCAAGGCCGGCATGGGGTGCAGTTGGCCGGGTAAACCTCGACAACAGGTGGGTTGCAAGGGCAAGCTTTGTCCGTGCCCGGGTCAAAGGCGATGATTCAAAGGGAAATGCCTATGAACAGCGCGGGCTAAAATTCGAAACGAGGCTTACTGATATCGCACTCACCGCGGAATTTAATTTCTTCGATTATTTCACGGGCAGCCGGAAAAACCTTATGACACCATACATCTTTGGCGGAATCGGGATGGTTATTTATGATCCCAGGGCTGATGGGGTAAGCCTCAGGAGCCTTGGCACCGAAGGGCAGAACGTTGGTTTTGAAGGTAGAAAACCTTACAGCCGTATAGCTTTTACCATACCTTTCGGAGTAGGCTTCAAATACAGCCTCAACCGCCGGATTTGCTTCTCAGGGGAATGGGGATTAAGGAAGGCTTTCACCGATTATATTGATGATGTCAGCACTACTTATTACCTTGATGGTGCCAGCATTGATCCGAACAACGCAGAGCAGGTACTGTCGGATCCCACCTTTCAGCATAAACCAATGCAGGAGAGGGGCAACCCGGCTACTGACGACTGGTATTGCTTTGCGGGGGTCAACCTGACTTATAAGTTCCGGTTATACAATAAAAACAAGTGTCCGAATAATTTCGGCCCGGTAGAAGATGATAAATGATCACTTAAACCAACTGCAGGCGCAAAAAAGGCAATGAGCTTTAAAGAAAAACTTGATCTGGAAAATTTGCCGAACCACATTGCTGTCATTATGGATGGCAATGGAAGGTGGGCAAAGCAACAGGGAAAGCCAAGGACTTTCGGCCATAAGCATGGGGTGACTTCGGTCAGGGAAGCGGCCGAAGCTGCTGCCGAGATCGGCGTTAAATACCTTACCCTCTATGCTTTTTCCACCGAAAACTGGAACCGGCCTAAATTTGAGGTCGATGCGCTGATGCATTTGCTTTTACAGACCATCAACAAGGAAACAAAAACCCTGAATAAGAACAATATACGGCTCAATGCCATTGGAAACCTGGCTTCCTTGCCGGAAAGCACCCAGAGGCAACTTGCACAGACCATGGAAAACACCTCTGGCAACAACCGGATGACACTTACCCTGGCCTTGAGTTATAGTTCCCGCTGGGAGATCCTTGAAGCAGTGAAAAGTTTAGCCGGGGATCTTGCGAAAAACAAGATCAGCCTTGATGATATTACGGCAGATTCCTTTTCGAAGCGGCTGCCTTCCTATCCGCTGCCGGATCCGGAATTGCTTATCAGGACCAGCGGCGAGTATCGCGTCAGTAATTTTTTGCTATGGCAGATTGCCTATTCTGAATTATTCTTCTGCGATAAGTTCTGGCCTGATTTCAGAAAAGAAGACCTGTTTGAAGCGATTTATAATTACCAGCATCGGGAAAGGCGTTTTGGAAAGACGAGTGACCAGATCAGGAAAAATGAAAAAGGATGATAATCAGAAGAATGATTCCTGTAAAGTATACTAATTCAGCCCTGGCCGGTTCTGCCGTTATCCATCGGATTGCCTTCCTGTCCCTGCTTTTTACCTTATTCTTTGCCGGTACGGTCAACGCCCAGGTATCGATCGGAACTTCAAATGTAGTCGATTATACCCGCCCCATTGAATATGAAATCGGCGGCATTACGGTTACCGGTGCCGAATACCTCGACCAGGCGGTACTCGTCATGCTTGCCGGACTGAATGTCGGGGAAAAGGTCACGATACCAGGGGAAGAAATTACCAAATCCTTGAGAAAGCTCTGGGACCAGGGACTTTTTGAAGATCTCGGAATTTATATCACAGATATTAAAGGTGATTTGGTATTCCTGGAATTACGGCTGAAAGAAAGGCCCAGGCTCACCAAATTCTCCCTGAAAGGCATTAATAAGACCGAGGCTGATAACATCCGTGAAAAATTGAACCTCACCAGGGGCGATGTAGTTACGGAAAGTCTGCTCATGAGCGCCAAGCACAGGATAAAAGAGCATTTCAGGGATAAAGGGTTCCTTGATACGGAAGTCGATATTAAGCAAATTGCCGATACCACCCGTCCCAACAATGTCATCCTCGAGATCGACATAAATAAAAATAACAGGCTGAGGATCAACAAAATCCTTATTTATGGCAACAAGGAGCTAACGGCCCAGAAGATCAAGAACAGCATGAAAGAGACCAAGGAGATGGGCAAGTTCGAGCCGCTCAATGATATTGAACTTGCTTTGCTCTATGACCTGCGCGAGCTTTTCCGGCTGAACCCGCAGGGAATTGTCGATTCCACAATGGCGCACCTGAACCGGACCGTTAAGATCAGGATCTTCAAGCCTTCCCGTTTTATCCGCAATAAGTACGAGGAAGATATTGTAAAGGTGATCGATAAATATAACAGCCTCGGCTACAGGGACGCCATGGTCGTCAAAGATTCCCTTTACAGGAATGATGAAAAATCACTGAACCTCGCCCTGACCATCGATGAGGGGGTAAAATATTATTTCAGGAATATCACCTGGGTCGGGAATACAAAATACACTGCCGCTCAACTGAATGCTGTGCTGCGCATCAACAAAGGTGATGTGTATAACCGGGAACTGCTTGAGACCAATCTTTCTTTTAACCCGAATGAGACCGATGTCAGCTCTTTATACCTCGATGATGGCTACCTGTTCTTCTCGGCAGATCCCGTTGAAATCAATGTAGAAAAGGACTCGATCGACATTGAAGTCCGCATCCGGGAAGGCAAGCAGGCCAGGATCAACAAAGTGATGATCAGCGGGAATACCAAGACCAACGACCATGTTGTGGTCAGGGAATTAAGGACCAGGCCTGGCCAGCTTTTCAGCCGCAGCGATATCATCAGGACCACCCGTGAGCTTGCGCAGCTAAGGTATTTCGACCCGGAGAAGATTGTCCCGGATATCGTTCCAAATGCTGCCGACGGGACTGTCGATATCACCTATAAAGTTGAAGAGACCTCTTCCGACCAGATCGAGCTGAGCGGGGGATGGGGATACGGCAGGATCATTGGTACACTGGGACTTTCTTTCAATAATTTTTCCTTAAAGAATGTTTTCACCCCGGGAGCCTGGAAGCCGGTTCCTTCGGGTGATGGCCAGAAGCTGAGCCTCAGGCTGCAATCATACGGAAAAGGTTACCTCAGCTACAGCGCTTCATTTACGGAACCCTGGCTGGGCGGACGGAAAGCCAATGCATTCAGTGTCACCTACTGGCATTCCCTTTATTCTAACGGGAAATCCAAAAACGACCCGCTCAGGTCTGAGTTTATCATTAACGGTCTGACAGTTGGTCTTGGCAAAAGGCTGACCTGGCCCGATGATTATTTTACCCTTTACCAGGCTATTACCCTACAGCGATACGACCTTTACAATTATTCTCAAATCTTCCTGTTTGGCTCGGGCACCGGAGTTTACAATAATTTCAATTATAATATCATTTTTGGAAGAAGTTCGATCAGCCAGCCGATCTACCCGACTTTCGGCTCTGATGTGAACGTTTCCCTTGAGTTAACACCGCCGTATTCACTGTTTAATAATGCGGATTACACGGCTATGAGCGCCGAAGATAAATACCGCTGGATTGAATACCATAAATGGAAGATCAACGCGACCTTCTTTACGGAAATTTTCCCCAAGGCAGTGATCATGACAAGGGCAAAGCTGGGGTTCCTCGGCACTTACAACCAGGAACTGGGCATCACGCCGTTTGAGAGGTTCTACCTCGGTGGCGACGGGCTGTCGGGCTATAACAACCTCGATGGGCGTGAAATTGTAGGTATGAGGGGTTATATGAATGAAACCATCACGCCGGGCTATTTCTACAGCAAGAATATCGGGGGTACCATCTATACAAAATATACGCTGGAACTGCGTTACCCGCTTTCACTCAATCCAAGCGCCACCATCTTTGCCATGGCTTTCGTGGAAGGCGGTAATTCATGGTTCAATTTTGCCGATTTTAACCCGTTCTCCGTTTACCGGTCTGCAGGCTTTGGCCTGAGGGTCTTCCTTCCGATGTTCGGCCTGCTGGGTCTCGACTGGGGCTACGGATTTGACGATGTGCCAGGTATCCCTGCGGCTAACGGATCACAATTCCACTTTTCAATTAATTCTTCAATCGATTAGCATTCACAAAATAATGGCAGGTTTTTTGCAATTACTAGCTGTTCATTTTAAATTATAAAGGAGGAAATCACCATGAAAAAAATCATCCTGATCACAACATTGTTAATGATCGTATCTCTTTCCGGCATCAGCCAGAAGTACGCTTTCGTCGACACAGACTATATCCTGAACAATATTCCGGAATACACCGATGCACAGGCTTTGCTGGATGACCTTTCAGCCGAGTGGCAGAAAGAGATCGAGGCTAAGTTCCAGGAAATTGATAAATTATACAGGGAATACCAGGCTGAATCTATCTTATTGCCCGAAGACCTTAAGAAACAAAAGGAAAATGAAATCATTCAAAAAGAAAGGGAAGCCAAGGAATTGCAGAAGAAACGCTTCGGCAAGGATGGGGACCTCTTCAAGAAAAGAATAGAGCTGGTCCAGCCGATCCAGGAAAAGATATTCAATGCTATCCAGGACATGGCCGTGACCCGGAATTACGCCTTCATTTTTGATAAAGCATCGGGCGCTTCATTGCTTTTTGCCGACTCAAAATATGATCTCAGCGATGATGTGTTGGATGAAATTGGTACGGTAATGCAAACCGTAAGGAGGGAAAGCCGCCAGCGGCAAACTGTTCAGCTGGGATCAAGCACCACCACGGGCACAGGCGCGCAGCCGGGCCAGATGGTGCCATCTCCAAGACCTGCCGGGGCCACCGGAACGTCTTATGACAAAACCGGGACAAATACTTTGAATGATCCGATGCCACCCCCACCCGGCGAAAAAAAGAAATGATGAGAAAATAAAAAATTCCCTATATTTGTCGATCTTAAAAATTATTAATCATATTTCAGATGAAAAACATTCTAAGACCCCTCCTGGTGATCATGTTTTGTGCAGTAATGAGCATTGGATTCAGCCAGGCTAATGCGAAATTAGGTTATATCGATTCCAATGAATTGCTTGAAATGATGCCGGGAAAGGATTCTATCCAGAATGCAATCCAGGATTATGGTAAGTCGCTTGAAACACAGCTTCAGACCATGTACGGCGAGTACCAGACCAAGCTCCAGGATTACCAGGCCAACGCCCGCACCATGTCGGATATTATCCGCCAGACCAAGGAAAAGGAACTTGCAGACCTGGAATCACGTATCCAGACTTTCCAGCAGCAAGCCGATACCGACCTGCAGGAAAAACAGGTTGAACTTTTGCAGCCGCTCCTGGATAAAGCAAAGAATGCCATTAATACCGTCGCCAAAGAAAATGGCTACACTTATATTTTTGATATAGGTACCGGCGCATTTCTCTATTATGAAAAGGGAGACAATATCCTCCCCCTCGTTAAGGCCAAACTGGGATTATAATATAAATTAAACCCATTTTCAAACCGCTTTCAATTAACTTTGGAGCGGTTTTTTTGTTTATTCAAGGTCCTAATTCAAAATTCAACATTCAACATTCAAAATTTGAAATTCCCATGTCTTATTATTTCAGCAAAACAATTCATGCTTCTTTTGAAGAGGCAATCCAGCGTGCTACAGATGCGCTGAAGACCGAAGGTTTCGGTGTCCTTACAGAAATCAGGATCCACGAAAAGTTAAAAGAAAAGCTCGGGGTAGATTTTCAGAGATATACCATTCTCGGTGCGTGCAACCCGGCTTTTGCCTATAAAGCCCTCCAGGCGGAGAACAAGATCGGGACGATGCTGCCCTGCAATGTGATCGTCCAGGATCTGGGAGATGACAATATCGAAATTGCTGCAGTCAATCCGATCGAATCCATGAAAGCCATCGAAAATCCGGGGCTGGGAAAAGTTGCAACCCAGGTAACGGAAATGCTGAAAAATGTGATAGAAAGCCTTTAATAGCATAGAGCTTAGGGCTTAGGGCTTAGGGCTTAGAGTTTGTTGATATTACCCCCTACTCTACGCCCTACGCCCTACGCCCTCAAAGCTTATACCACTCCGCGTACATGTTATAGCTCCCTGCAATTCTCTGTATTTCCCCTTCGGAAAGGCCTTTGTCGATTGATTTGATCTTTCTGGCCGGGGTGCCTGCATAAACACTGCCTGCCTCAACCACCGTGCCTTTGGTTACCAACGCACCGGCTGCAATTATGCTGTTGCTCTCAACCACCACATGGTCCATGATGATTGCCCCCATTCCGATCAGTACATTGTCGTGGAGGGTGCAGCCATGTACAATAGCATTGTGCGCAATGGAGACATTGTTTCCAATGTTGACAGGCGCCTGGCGATAGGTGCAGTGGATGATCACACCATCCTGGATATTGACATTGTTCCCGATCCGGATATAATGCACATCGCCGCGCACCACGGCATTGAACCACACGCTGCAGTCGTTTCCAAGCACTACATCCCCGATCACCGTGGCCGTATCGGCCAGGAAACACCGTTTCCCGATGTTCGGAATAATGCCTTTCACTGCTTTTACCAGGGACATAGCAATTCGTTTTTAATAATCTGTTAGCCCGTTCTCAGGCAAAATGTGATTCTCATTTTGCTTAGGATGAGGATAATCGATGGAATAATGCAGACCCCGGCTTTCTTTCCTGGCCAGTGCCATTTTTATGATAAGGTAACCTATGTTGATGATATTACGCAGCTCACATAATTTAAAAGTCAGGATCGATTTATTATAAAGATCTTCGGTTTCACGGTAGATGATCTGGAGCCTGTCGAATGCCCTCTGCAAACGCAGGTCCGACCTTACAATACCGACATAGCTGGTCATGATGGCCTGTACTTCTTTCAGGCTCTGGGTGATCAAAACCATTTCTTCGTTCAGGATCATCCCCTCGGCATTCCAGTCGGGCACATCATGGTTGATCTCTAAATGGCGCATTAAAGCACCGGAATCTAGGGCAGCCCGGTGTGAGAAGACTGCTGATTCAAGAAGGGAATTCGAAGCCAGCCGGTTAGCCCCATGAAGTCCTGTCGATGCACATTCACCTGTTGCATAAAGATGTTTTATGGAGCTGCGGGCATATTCATCCACTTTGATCCCGCCGCAGGTGTAATGAGCCCCGGGTACAACGGGGATCATTTCCTTCGTGATATTGATCCCGAGGGTAAGGCACTTGGCATAAATCGTCGGGAAATGCTGGATGAGTTCATTGGGGTCGAGGTGGCGGCAATCCAGGCTTACAAAATCATCCCCCGATATTTTCATCTCGTTGTCAATAGCGCGGGCCACGATATCACGCGGGGCCAGCGACCCGCGCTCATCATATTTATGCATGAACTCCTGGCCTGTCCTGGTTTTCAGGATCGCACCGAATCCCCTGAGCGCTTCAGTGATCAGGAAAGAAGGCTTCTCATCAGGATTGTAAAGTGTGGTAGGATGGAACTGGATGAATTCCATGTTCTCAACCACGCCTTTGGCTCGGTAAACCATGGCAATGCCGTCGCCGGTGGCAATTTCGGGATTGGTGGTATTGCCATATACCTGGCCTGCACCGCCCGTAGCCAGCAGGGTAACTTTTGAAAGTATCGTATGGATTTCCTTTGTCTCCGGGTTCAGGACGTAAGCCCCGTAACAGGTGATATCGTGCGTCCGCCGGTTGATTTCGATGCCCAGGTGGTGCTGGGTGATCAGGTCGACCGTAAAATGATTTTCGAGGATATCTATATTGGGATGATTCTTGACTTTGCTCAGCAAGGCACGCTCGATCTCCGCTCCCGTCTGGTCCTTGTAATGCAGCACCCTGAATTCCGAATGCCCGCCTTCCTTATGCAGATCAAAGCGGCCCGTATCTTTCTTGTCGAATTCCACGCCCCATTCCACGAGTTCCTTTACCCTTTCCGTCGATTCGGTAATGGCTATGCGTACGATGTCAGGGTTGCACAGGTCATCACCGGCATTCATCGTATCAATGATATGCTTGGCATAAGTATCAGGGTTATACATCACGGCGGCAATGCCACCCTGGGCATATTTCGTCGCTGTTTCATCAGCCTTTGCCTTGGTGATGATAAGGACTTTCCCATGATCCGCAACCTTCAGTGCGTAACTCAGCCCGGCAATGCCCGACCCGATAACCAGGAAATCAACTATTTTGCGCATTACTTCTATTGTTTCATTGTTCTAGTGTTCTATTGTTCGATTGTTCTAATGTCAGGTTACACAATAACAATCGATCTATTGAACAATCGAGCCTTAGATCAGGGCTTATAAATTCAATAATTTAGCAACAGGATCACTCCCATCAAACATCATTTTCGCCGGATCCTCCAGCATCTCTTTAACTTTCACCAGGAAGCTGACCGATTCACGGCCGTCGATGATCCGGTGGTCATAGGATAGCGCTACGTACATGATGGGATGGATCTCCACCTGTCCGTTAACCGCAACCGGTCGCTCGACGATGTTGTGCATGCCCAGGATAGCGCTCTGCGGCGGGTTCAGTATCGGTGTGGAAAGCATCGAGCCGAATACCCCGCCGTTTGTGATCGTGAATGTGCCGCCTTTCATCTCGTCCAGGCTGATCTTGTTATCCCTGGCTTTCGTTGCCAGTTCCTTTATCTTCAGTTCTATTTCAACTATCGTCATCTGGTCAGCATTCCTGAGAACGGGTACCATCAGGCCTTTCGGCGTGCTTACTGCTATCCCGATATCGGCATATTTAAAATAAATGACTTCATCCCCGTCGATCTGGGCGTTTACCTGCGGGAATTGCTGCAGGGCTACGGTGACGGCTTTTGTGAAAAAAGACATGAATCCCAGTGAAATGCCATGCTTTTCTTTGAAAAAGTCTTTGTATTGCTGCCTGATCTTCATGATCGGGGTCATGTTCACTTCATTAAAGGTGGTCAGCATGGCTGTTTCATTCTTAACCGAAACAAGCCTTTCCGCCAGCTTCAATCGTAATGTCGACATTTTTTGGCGTTCTGTTTCCCTGCTACCAAACTGTCGTCCCTGGCGGGACTCCCTGTTTCCCTGCATCCCCGCTTCCCCGCTACCATTCTGTCGTCCCTGGCGGGACTCCGCGAAATTGCTTTTCTCTTCCAGTATAAAGCTTACATCACTTTTTGAGAAGCGGTAGTTTTTGATGAATTCCACGAATTCCTGCTCGCTCATGTTGCTGGCTTCGAGGAGTTTTTGAGCCAGGGGAGAAAGGTGGGGCCTGATTTCAGCAACGGGCTCAGGCGATTTTGCCGGTACCGGCTCTGCTTTTTTATCCACTACGGGAGAAGCAACCGCAACAGGGGCCTCAGTTTTGGCTTTTGAAACTGACGCTTTGCCGTCGGTTTCAATTTTAGCTACCACCGATCCGACATCAACTGTCGCCCCTTTGGCTGTAATGATCTTTATAATGCCAGATTGTTCAGCACTGATGCTCAGCGTGGCTTTGTCGGAGTCAATCTCGGCGATTTCCTGGTCTTTCTCTACATAAGAGCCGTCTTCCACCAGCCAGTTGGCTAGCTGCACTTCGCTGATCGACTCTCCCGGGCTGGGAACTTTAACCTCTATGATCATATGGTAAGGCTTATTTGCTTTCTAATTTTTTCACTGCGGATATTGAACTTGATTTGATTGGCACACCGGTCTTCTCGAGCTGTTTTTCGAAGGTTTTCCAGCGGTTCCCGATGCATATCATGCGGCATTCTTCGGCCACTTTCGGACAATCGCAACTGCTGAAGGTCTTTTCAATGATCTTGCGCTGCCTGATCTCGTGAAACTGCGGTGAGCCGGTAGCGGGGCTCCCGCTGGCAGGCCGGGCGATCAGCCGCAGGCTAAACTCCTGCATCTGATTTTGTATAAACGTCCAGGAACCCATGTTGGCCGGTTCCTCCTGTGTCCAGAGGAGGTCAGCGGCTTTCGGGTATTTTGCCATCAGCTTCCTTACCTGGTTCAGGGGGAAAGGATGTAATTGCTCGATACGCACAATCGCCGTGTTGTCTGCATGGATCTTCTCTTTCTCTTCGAGGAGGTCATAATAAACTTTGCCTGTGCAGAATACGACTTTTTCAATTTTTTTGGGATCGGCTGCCTCATCGTCGATCACTTCACGGAAGCCCCCGGTGGATAACTCTTTCAGTGGCGAAACACAGCGCGGGTGGCGGAGCAGGCTTTTCGGGGTGAATACGATCAGCGGCTTCCTGAAATCACGGTGAAGCTGCCGGCGGAGAAGGTGGAAGAAATTGGCCGGTGTGGTCACATTGGCTATCTGCATATTGTATTCCGCGCTGAGGATGAGAAACCGTTCAATCCGGGCGCTGGAGTGCTCCGGCCCCTGGCCTTCATAGCCATGGGGAAGCAGGACTACCAGGTGGTTCATCACATTCCACTTGTCTTCGGCACTGCAGATGAACTGGTCGAAAATGACCTGTGTCGTATTGGCAAAATCACCGAACTGGGCCTCCCAGATGGTCAGCGTATCCGGTGTAGCCAGTGCATAGCCGTAATCAAACCCTAATACTCCGTATTCCGAAAGGGGGGAGTTATAGATCTCGAATCGCGCCTGCTTATCGCTGATATGGCTTAGAGGGTAGAATTCTTTTTCGGAATCCTCGATCTTCAGCACAGCATGGCGATGGGAAAAGGTCCCGCGGATCGAGTCCTGGCCACTGATGCGGACAGGAAAGCCTTCTTCGAGCAAGGTGCCGTATGCCAGCAATTCACCCATGGCCCAGTCGACCACACCGGTCTTTTCGATCATCTCCAGGCGGGTTTCCTGCAATTTTACCAGTTTGCGGAAATAATTCTCGCCCTCCGGAACATGGGCTATTTTCCGGCCGATGGCCTTCAGCTTTTTAAGTTCAACTCCGGTGATCGGCGAGGTCTCAAAATCTTCTGGTTTTGCTTTGCGGATGTGTTCCCATGTACTGCTCAAAAACGAACTGATATGGGCCTTTTCGATCTTTTGCGATTCTTCAAGGCCCAGTTCAAGCGTATCCTGAACTTTGGTATCACGCATATCAAAGAAGGAGGCATCCAGCAAACCTTTTTCCAGCAGTTGCTTCCGGTAGATCTCCATCGGGGAGGGGTGCTGTTCGATGATACTGTATAGGATTGGCTGAGTGAACCGTGGCTCGTCGCCTTCATTGTGGCCGTATTTACGGTAACAAAGTATGTCGATGAATACATCGCGCTGGAATTTGGCCCTGAACTCCATAGCCAGCTGGACGGCAGCCACGATAGCCTCGGCATCATCTCCATTCACATGAAAAACGGGTGACTGGACCACTTTGGCCACATCAGTGCAATAGGTGCTGGAACGGGCATCCAGGTAATTGGTCGTAAAGCCGAGCTGGTTATTGACGACAAGGTGGATAGTCCCGCCGGTCTTGTAACCCGGAAGTTGCGACATCTGCATCACTTCATAGACCACGCCCTGCCCGGCGATCGATGCGTCGCCGTGGATCAGGATGGCGGCGATCCGGTTGAAATCACCTTTATAATCTTTATCGGCATGGGCCCTGACGATGCCTTCCACTACAGGCCCGACAGCTTCGAGATGAGAAGGGTTCGGGGCCAGTGTCAGTTTCATCTTTTTCCCGGTGGTAGTCGACCTTTCCACGGTATAGCCGAGGTGGTATTTCACATCACCCAGGAGGGTTTCATCATCATATTTCATACCCCTGAACTCGCTGAAGATCTCTTTGTAAGGCTTTTTCAGAATGTTGGCCAGCACATTCAGCCTTCCGCGGTGCGGCATGCCGATCACAAATTCTTCGGTGCCAAGCAGGGCGCCCTTTTCCATTATAGCGTCCAAAGCCGGAATCAATGCTTCCGCTCCCTCAAGGGAAAATCTTTTTTGGCCTGGAAATTTTTTGTGGATGAATTTCTCAAAGAGGACTGCCCTGGCCAGGTCGCGGTAGATATATTTCCGGTCGTCAAGGGTGAACGGATAGGTATTTTTCGACTGTTCCATCCTGTTCTGCAGCCAGTAGCGGATTTCAGGGTTCCGGACATAGAAAAATTCGGCGCCGATCGACTGGCAATAGGTTTGCTGGAGATGGCCGACTATTTCTTTAAGGCTTGCTTTGCCAATGCCGATCTCATGCCCGGCTTCAAAAGTCCGTGACAGGTCATCAGCCGATAATCCGAAATTTTCAAGGTCAAGGGTGGGAGAGTACTTCCTGCGTGTCCTGACAGGGTTTGTGGGGGTGAAAAGGTGGCCACGCTGCCGGTAAGCATTAATGAGGTTTATCACCTTGAATTCGGAAGGATAAACGGTACTTTCGGCTTTTTTTGCAGGTGGATAATTCTTGCGGGCAAACTCGAACCCTTCAAAGAACTGTCTCCAGCCCTCATCCACCGAATCCGGGTTTTCCAGGAACATTTTATATTGTGATTCCACCACTGCAGGATCCGCAGCATGGAGATATGAAAACCTGTCCATAAATAGCTATTAATAAGACGATGCTGCAAAGATACACTGATTCTTTAACTCGTCGGAGTACAAAAAAAGAGAGTGCCCCGATTTTAGGGACACCCTCTTTTTCTTAAATGTTCAGAAGTTTATGCCGGTTCAATTGCATCAACCGGGCAGACGTCTGCACAGGAACCACAGTCGGTGCAGATATCAGGATCAATCACATAGATATCACCTTCAGAAATTGCTTCAACCGGGCACTCGTCGATGCAGGTGCCGCAAGCCGTACAGTCATCAGTTATTTTGTAAGCCATTTTGTTGTGTTTTAAAAAGTTTGTTTATCAATGCACTATGCAAATGTAGTTTTTTCATATATAAACAATAAATTTTATGGAGGAAAAATTAAATTTATAGTAAATCTAAATAATTTCAGACCTCACCCCCTGGCCTCCTCTCGGATCGTTAACCTCATCCGCTAAGAGGATGTCTCAAAATGCTTCTTTTTACCACAAAGTCGCACAAAGTACGTCACTAAGTCGCACAAAGTATTTGATTACCAGATCAGAACCTTAGTGCGCCTTCGTGAATTCCTTCGTGCTCCTTTGTGGTTAAGAACTGTTGAGACAGCCTCGATCTGGATGCCTATAATCCTGTGGGGATTTAATTTGAATAGAATTAATTATCTTAGCCAACCAGATGATTTAGCTTCATAATTCACCAAACCATTCATCTCATGCCGAAATTATTTCGATTATTTGTGAAAATATTACCCAGGTTGTTTGTCATTTCACTTTCTGTCATCCCAATCTCCATCTTTTCTCAAACCCTTGATGTTCCCGGCTACATCATTACCCTTGAAAACGATACCATTTATGGATATTTTAACAACCGGAGTGAAGCACGGAATTTCAAGCGCTGTGAATTCAGCACAAATCTTAAAGGTGATCCGGTTGTATATAACCCGGGTGCAATTGTCGGTTATAGGATAAACGACAGCAAATATTATATCTCCAAAGTTCTTTACAATTCAGATACCCTGTTTGTCGAATACCTGGTAAACGGGGTGACTGATCTATATTATTACAAAGACTTTGAAGGGCCTCATTACCTGGTCGAAAACGATGAAAAAGTTCTGGAACTGACGAATTACGGTGATGTTTTTTATGAAAAAGATGATAAAAAGAAAAGGGTATCTAAGGATCAACGTACCGGCATGCTGAACTATTACTTTTCCGATTGTATTCAGATTCAGCCTGAAATAGAAGACATGAATTTAAGCCATAAATCGCTGATCAGGCTTACAAAAGATTATCATCAATACACTTGCAGGGATGGGGAGGAGTGTATTGTTTATGAAAAACCATTGCCTGCGATCAGGTTAGGCCTTGCACCAGTTATTGGATTTTTTTCATCTTCTTATAACGTTAAAGATGATCCGTACCTCGATGAGTTTGTTTTTAATAATGATCAATACCCTGTATTTGGGTTATCTATCAGCCTTAATCCGCAACGGTTCAGTGATAATTTCTTCGTTCACCTGGAAGCAATTTTAGGGCATTTCTCAACTGTTGGAAAAGATGATTTCACTTACTATTATAAAACCGAATATCACACGGTTTACCTGGATTACGATTTTCTGAAAATGATGTTACCGGTCAGCTACAGCATTCCGACGGGCAGGTTAAGACCGGATTTCGTTGTTGGAGGTGGAATGATACGGACCTTTAATCCTGATGTCAATCGAACTATCGAAGTAGTTGGTGAATCAAGTTATGAAATAGAGCATGAAATGCCACGTATCAATAAATGGTATGCCAGTATATTTGCGCGAATTGGTGCGAGTTATCATTTCAATAAAAGGAATTACCTGTTCCTCAATGCTGGTTGTGAAATCTCTTCCGGCATGAGCCTGGAATATGCAACATATATGAATTCGTTCAGCATCCATTCGGGCTTTTACTTTTAAAAACCGAATATCGAATATCGTCTGATCGCTCTTTCGCCCGATTATTTAGACTGTTTCTTTTTATCATTTTTATGGGATTTATACTGTCCGGCTTAGGTAAAACTCGTAATTTTGCCCGTTAAACTCAGAAGCTAATGGAGAATAAGAATCATAAGATCATTGAGCTGGAACACGTTGTGGTGAAGCTTGCCGGTGATTCCGGCGACGGGATGCAGCTCAGTGGTTCACAATTTTCAGACACTACAGCTATTGAAGGTCATGACCTGGCTACTTTTCCTGATTATCCTGCCGAGATCAGGGCTCCGCAAGGAACTGTTGCAGGCGTTTCAGGTTTTCAACTGCATTTTGGCCACATCAATATAGAAACCCCTGGTGACCTTGCCGATGTGCTTATCGCCCTCAATCCGGCTGCCCTCAAAGTAAATATGAAGTGGGTCAAGCCGGGTGCAACAATAATTGTTGATGTTGATAGCTTTGAGCCAAAAGATATTGAGAAAGCCGGCTATGAAAATAACCCTCTCGAGGACAAGACCCTTGACGGGCATAAAGTAATCAAAGCTCCAATTACCAGCCTGACCCGGACCACATGCCTTGAACTGGGAATTGATGCTAAATCAGCCGACAGGGCTAAAAACCAGTTTGCCCTCGGGATGCTTTATTATATGTTCCATAAGGATATAGACCTGGCTACAAAATTCCTGGACCAGAAATTTGCGAAAAAAGAAATAGTTGCTGCTACCAATAAGGCAGTGCTTGAGGCAGGTTACCATTTCGCTGAAAATCTGCAGGAATTTGATATCACCTATAGGATCAAGCCCAGCGATGATATGAAAGGCCGATACCGCAGCATCAACGGAAATACTGCCGCTGCCTGGGGACTGATGGCCGCTGCTGAGAAATCCGGTCTTGAGCTTTTCCTTGGTTCCTACCCGATTACTCCTGCAACGGAAATTCTCCAGGAACTGGCCCATCAAAAACAACTCGGTGTAAAAACCCTGCAGGCGGAGGATGAGATAGCAGGTATCAATAGCGCTATTGGCGCTGCCTTTGCAGGTAAGCTTGCTGCTACATCAACTTCAGGCCCTGGACTGGCCCTGAAAAGTGAAGCAATTGGCCTGGCAGTGATCACAGAACTGCCGCTTGTAATCATTGATGTACAACGTGGAGGTCCTTCAACTGGTTTACCTACCAAGCCGGAGCAATCAGACCTGATGCAGGCGATCTTCGGCAGAAATGGTGAAAGCCCTGTTGTCGTTATGGCAGCAAGCACCCCGGCAAATTGCTTCGACTATGCTTTCATGGCTGCGAAAATCGCCGTGGAGCACATGGTGCCAGTTATCCTGCTTACCGATGGCTACCTGGCCAACGGTTCGGAATTGTGGAAAGTAGTGAAGATGGCAGACCTGCCGAAGATCACACCGCGACTTGTTAAAGATAACGATCCTGATTACAGGCCTTACCTGCGTGATCCCGAAACGCTGGCCCGTTCCTGGGCGGTCCCTGGCCAGGAAGGGCTCAGGCACCGCATCGGAGGCCTTGAAAAAGAAGACGTGACCGGGACCGTATCGCATGACCCGATGAACCACCAGAAAATGGTCGGCCAGCGGCAGGAAAAAGTTTACAGGGTCGCTAATGCAGTCCCGGAACTCGAAGTATATGGCGAGAAAACAGGTGATGTGCTGGTCGTTGGCTGGGGAGGGACATACGGGCATCTTATTTCTGCCGTTAAAGACCTCCAAACGGAAGGCCACAGCATCAGCCTTGCCCATTTCCATTATATCTACCCGCTGCCGAAAAACACGGAAGATGTCCTGAAAGGTTTTAAAAAGATTGTTGTCTGCGAATTGAATAACGGCCAGTTCATTTACTGGTTACGCTCGATTTTCCCGCAGTTCCAATATCTCACCTATCATAAAGTACAGGGATTGCCTTTCCTGATCAATGAGCTGAAAAATAAATTTACTGAAATTCTGAAAGAACACTGATATGACGACAGGAGATTCAAGCCAGGTAATGAACGTGATCACAAGGGAAGACCTTAAATCCCCGGGACCGGTTAAATGGTGTGCGGGATGCGGCGATTATGCCATACTCGCTTCAGTAAATTCGGTCCTTGTCGAATTAGGCGGAAGAAAAGAAGACATTGTATTCGTCTCAGGGATCGGGTGTTCATCCCGCTTTCCTTATTACATCAATACCTACGGATTCCATAGCCTACACGGAAGAGGGGCCGCGATTGCCTCAGGCGTGAAGATTGCCAACCCCAAACTCCAGGTCTGGCATATCACCGGCGACGGTGACAGCATGGCCATCGGGGGAAACCACTTTATCCATACGATCCGGAGAAATATCGACATGAATATCGTGATCTTCAATAATAAGATCTATGGACTTACCAAGGGCCAGTATTCACCCACCTCACCAAGGGGGCTGGTCACAAAGACCTCGCCTGAAGGGGTAATAGAGAGCCCGTTCACACCGGGAGAGCTCGTGATGGGCTCACAGGGTACTTTCTTTGCCAGGGCGGTGGATACCGAGCCTAAAATGATGAAGGATGTGCTGAAAGCGGCTGCATTGCACAAAGGTACTTCCGTCGTAGAAATCCTTCAAAACTGCGTCATTTTCAATAATCATATCCACAACCAGATCACTAACAAGGAAACCAGGGATGATAATATTATCTACCTGGAGGCCGATCAGCCGATGATCTTCGGAAAGGACCGCGATAAAGGCCTGATGATGAAGAATAACAGGCTTCGCGTAGTTAAGCTTGGGGAGAACGGGATTACCGAAGATGACCTGCTTCGCCACGATCCGACCAATCCGGACGATATGACCCATTACACCCTTGTGAGAATGGGCTTGCCCGAATTCCCCGTAGCAATGGGTGTTATACGTTCATGCGATTGCAATGAGCCATATGACGAGCTGTATGAGAAGCAACTGGAAGCAGCCAAGGCCAAGAGCAGTATTAAATGCATGGATGACCTGATGAATTCCGGGAATGTGCTGGACTTGTAAAAGCATTTGGTAACTTTGCCCCATGCCCGGGGAATTCATTAAATTTCTGGAAGATAATAAGCTGGCGGAAAAAACCAGCTGTGTGCTCCTTGCCGTCAGCGGGGGCATTGATTCTGTGGTAATGGCTGATTTGTTTCACAAGGCCGGCTATCATTTCGGCATTGCCCATGCTAATTTTCAACTGAGGGGCGAAGAATCAGGCAGGGACGAGCAGTTCATCAGAGAGCTGGCTGAAAAATACCGGGTGGAATTTTTTACCCGGGATTTCGATACGATAAAATATTCCCGGAAAAATAAGGTTTCTATCCAGGTTGCGGCAAGGGAACTCAGGTACGCCTGGTTTGAAGAGTTGTTGTTAAAGCACGGATACGACCGCCTTGCCACTGCTCATCACCTTGATGACCAGGTGGAGACATTCCTGATCAATATGACAAGGGGCACGGGCATTGCAGGCCTGCACGGTATTCCGGTCAGGCAGGGAAAGATCATCCGGCCAATGCTTTTCACCTCCAGGAAAGAGATTGAGGCCTATGCAATTGAAAATGCGGTTGAATTTGTTGAAGATTCATCCAACCGTTCTGACAAGTACACCCGGAACCGGATCAGGCACAATGTCATACCGGAATTGGAAAAGATAAACCCTGCTTTCAGGCAGGCGCTTACGGAAACTATAAAGCATATCCGGGATGCCGAAACGGTATACAGAAATGCGATAGAAGAGAAACGATATTCGATATTCGAGGTGAGGGGTGATGTTGTTTCTGTTCCGGTCAGCAAATTCTACAGCCTTGAGCCT
Organism: uncultured Bacteroidales bacterium; assembly: GCA_964371595.1. Taxonomy (GTDB): domain Bacteria; phylum Bacteroidota; class Bacteroidia; order Bacteroidales; family JAGOPY01; genus JAGOPY01. The sequence continues at coordinate 49,747 of CAYJNJ010000003.1, forward strand.
CTTGAAACCTGGGCCTATGAATTATTATCACCATTTGGGTTTAATCTTTCGAATGTGAATGATATAATCAGTCTGGAGGGCGCAATCCCGGGCAAGGAAGTTTTATCGGCAACCCATCGGCTGGTAAGGGATAGGGAGCATTTACTCATCATCCCGGTGCAAAATCCTGGAGACGAAAAGAAGTATTCCATTTCCGCTTCTGACCTTCATCATGAATTACTGTCTCCTATCCATCTTACCTTCGAAATTCTTGAAGAAACTCCTGAAAAATATGATGATCCTGCTATTTCAGCATACCTTGACCTGGAAAAGCTGGAATTCCCGCTGACATTACGAAAGTGGGGGAGAGGTGACTTTTTCTTCCCCTTAGGAATGGCAAAACCGAAGAAAATCAGCGATTTTTTTATCGACCTGAAATATTCAAAGTTTGATAAAGAAAATCAATGGCTCCTGTGCAGCGGTAATGATATCGTTTGGATTACCGGGAAGAGGATTGATGACAGGTTTAAGATTAATAAAGCAAGCAACAGGATTTTGAAAATCACTTTAATGCCTTGTTAAAATATGTTATAAATTAGACTTAGCCAACCCTTCACAACTCCTTATTTTATACTTTTGTGGCCCTGTGAGAACGAATAATTTTTAGCAATGAAGAAATCCGCTTTTTCAACCTTATTTTTATTCCTGGCATTGATATTGACCACAAATGCCCAGATCCTTCAGCCTGTTAAATGGTCGTTTGAATCAAAGCAGATCAACAATGAAGAATTTGAGCTGATCCTGAAAGCCTCGATGGATAAAGGATGGCATATTTACGGCATCGATATTCCCGAAGGCGGGCCCATTCCAACGTCTTTCAAATTCACGCCATCTACTGATTATGAAATGACAGGCAAACTGGAAACCCCTGTTCCTATTGAAAAATATGACAATGCCTTTGAGATGGACCTGCGCTATTATGATGATAATGCGAAGTTTATCCAGAAGGTTAAAATGAAAGCGGACAAGCCGTTTAAAGTGAGCGGCGAACTGGAATACATGTCGTGTGATGACAGCAGGTGCCTGCCGCCGGAGTACGTGGAGTTCTCATTTGATCTGCCGGGGATTAAGGAAATAGCGACAGCTGATATTTTTCAGGATCCGCTGAAAAATATCCTTCAGCCTGTCAAATGGTCATTCGAAAAGAAACAGGTGAACGCGACTGAATTTGATCTGATCTTCAAAGCCCAAATCGAAGCAGGCTGGTATATGTATGGAACATCTATCCCTGAAGGAGGGCCCAGGCCGGTGTCATTTAAGTTCAACCCGGCTTCCAATTTTCAAATGGTTGACGGGCTGATCATTCCAAAGCCGGTAGAGAAATTTGACAGCCTTGAACAAATGGTGCTTCCATCTTATAAGAAAGAAGCAACATTTATACAAAGGATCAGGATAAACTCTGATGTGCCTTATAATGTGACGGGGGAGCTGGAATTTTGTGCCTGCAATGACCGCAGTTGCCTGCCGCCGGAATATATTGAGTTTACCTTTGATCTGCCAGCCGGCAAGTCTCAAATTACCAGTGGTGAGCAAGTTTCATCAAACGCTGGAACTTCTCCTGGTGGAGATGTTGTTGATACCGCTGAAGATTCCAAAGATGCTGAGAACGACAACTCCCTCTGGTCATTTTTCTTCCTTGCCATGGGAATCGGGTTCATCGGGCTGCTCACACCCTGTGTTTACCCAATGATCCCCATGACGGTGACTTTCTTCATGAATGCCAGCCAGAACAAGCTGAAGGCAAAATCGCAGGCGGTCTTCTTCGGCCTTTCGATCATTTTTATTTACACCGTTATTGGTATCCTGGTTTCGGTTTTATTTGGTGCCGATACGATCAAGCAGGTCAGTGAGCACTGGCTTACCAATATTGTATTTTTTGCACTGTTCGCTTTCTTTGCCGCATCTTTTTTCGGGATGTTCGAACTGGTGCTCCCGGCCTGGCTCACCAACAAATCGGATGCCCAGGCCGACAAAGGCGGGTACATCGGTGCGTTTTTCATGGCGCTCACGCTGGTGCTGGTGTCCTTCTCCTGTACCGCGCCCTTTGTAGGCGGTATCCTCGTGGAAGCTGCCACCGGCGAGGTCCTCAAGCCAACCATCGGGATGTTCGGCTTTTCGATGGCATTCGGGATCGTCTTCACTATCCTTGCCCTTTTCCCGTCATGGCTCAATAAAATGCCCAAATCCGGCGGTTGGCTGAACTCGGTAAAAGTCGTCCTGGCTTTCCTGATCCTTGCCATCGGTATGAAATACCTGAACGTTCCCAACCAGGCCCTGGGCTGGGGGATGACCCGCGAAGTCTTTATTGCCGTCTGGATCGTCCTGTTCGTTTTACTCGGATTTTACCTGCTGGGTAAGATCAAATTCTCTCACGACAGCCCCGTCGAGCACATTTCCGTGCCACGGCTTTTCCTGGTGCTGATAGCTTTCTCTTTTGCCATTTACCTGGTTCCCGGACTGTTCGGCGCCCCGCTGAAAGCTGTTTCGGGTTACTTGCCGTCTGAAACTTCCTGGGACCTTGACGAAATTATCCGCGAAAGCACCAGTAACCTCAGCGGTACAAGCCCAGGGAGCCATAAACCTGCCGGACTGTGCGACGAGCCTAAATATGCCGACCTCTTTGAGCTGCCCCATGGCCTGGTGGGTTACTTTGATTATGAGCAGGGACTTGCCTGTGCAAAAAAGCTGAATAAGCCCGTTTTCCTTGATATTAAGGGCCATGCGTGCACGAATTGCAAGGTCATGGAGAAAAATGTCTGGTCGGACCCGGAAGTACTGAAAAGATTGCAGGATGAATATGTCATTATCGCACTTTATGTCGATGACAATTATGAATTACCTGAAAATGAATGGGTAACTTCCACGTTCGATGGTAAGGTGAAAAAGACGATCGGCCGGAAAAATACTGATTTCCAGATCACCCGCTTTGGGGTTAATGCCCAGCCCTATTACGTCCTCCTGGACCATGACGGCAAAGAGCTTACAGAATCTGTCGGCTTTGAGCGTGACATTGACAAATACGTTGGCTTCCTGGACAGAGGCGTGGAAGAGTTTCGAAATAAAAGAAAATGATGGTGAGCAAATTCTATAGAGAATTATTTTCCCTTGCCGCAATTATATTCCTTCTGGCGCAGATACCATCCTTGCATTCCCAGGCCTTTGAAGAAACCGGGCTGTTTTTTCCCGGTGCCGGCAGGTGCGACCTCTCCTGGTGCGATTTCGACAATGATCATGATCTTGATGTCCTGCTCACGGGCCGTGGGACAGGTGAACAGAGGATGACCGTATTATATCGTAATGATGAAGGTTCCTTTACTGAAATTTCTGCTTCTTTTGTTCCGGTTGATGAAAGTTCATCTGCCTGGGGCGATTATGATGCAGATGGAGATAAGGACCTTTTGCTTTCCGGAAATTCTGACGCGGGTGATATTACCCGGATTTACCGCAACGATGCGGGTGTTTTCACGGAAATTGACCCGGGTATACCCGGCATTCAGCAGGGTGTCGTAATTTGGGTTGATATTGATAATGATAATGACCTCGATATTTTCCTCAGTGGAAGCTGGATCACAGAAATTTATATGAACAGCGGGGGGGCTTTTACGGACGCTGGCCAGAATTTCGGTTATTTTTCAGGGAGCGCGGCTAATTTCGGCGATTATGACAATGACGGGGACCTGGATTTGCTGATCAATGGCGACAGCGGGGCAGGGGCGGTTACAAGGATTTTTTCCAATGAAGAGGGCAGCTTTATTGATTCAGGAATCGTATTCCCGGGATTGATGGCCGGCACAACCGATTTTGTTGACTATGACCTTGACGGTGACCTTGATGTTGCGATATCCGGCAATAATGATGCCCTGGAATCAAATTTTTATCTCTTTAAAAACACTGACAAGCAATTTGAGATTGTTTATGCAGGAATTGACGGTTTTGCGCTAGGTGATTCAGATTGGGGCGATTATGACAATGACGGCGACCCGGACATGCTGATGTCAGGTAAGGCCACCGGTTGCGGTGCCATAGTTTCCGGGATCTACCGGAATGAGGGCGATGATGTGTTTACAAAGATTCCGCAGGAACTGACGACAGCTACCCGCTGTGCCCTGGCATGGGCAGATTACGACAACGACGGTGACCTGGATTTCCTGATCTCAGGGTTGAATGCAGTCGAAGTTCCTTTTGCAAAGCTGTACCGCAACACATCGGGGAGTAATGAATTTGCAGCAAATAGTGCACCGGCAGCCCCTGTTGACCTCTTTTCGGATACTGATGGAGAAGAGGTTGTTCTCAACTGGTCGGCAGCAAGTGACGCACAAACCCCCGCTGCCGGATTAAGCTATAATTTCAGGCTTGGTACCCGGCCAGGTGCTAATGACCTGGTATCCCCGATGGCTGATCTGGCATTTGGATACCGGATGGTTACTTCTCCTGGCAATGCAGGCCAGAATACTGCTGTCGCAATTAGCGGCCTGGATGCAGGAACCTATTACTGGAGCGTCCAGGCTATCGACCAGGCTTTCGAAGGATCGGTCTTTTCTGAAGAGCAAAGCTTCACAATTTCTACCACTAGTATTAATGAAAATAACATTACCGCCGGAGATTTCTTCGTCTATCCCAATCCGGCAATTGACCAGCTTACTATTCAATTTGATGAGAGCAATCCTTCCGGAGAAATTGTGATTTCAGATCTTTGCGGCAAAATCTTTTTTACCGGACCGGTAAAGCAATCGCTTGTGAATATTAATGTCTGTAATTTAAAACCAGGTACTTATCTTCTTTTTGTTACAAAAAATAAAATTGAAAGAAGAACTCTGGTAATTAAATTATAGACTAAAAAAATCCGTGATAATCCGTCGCATCCGTGTAATCCGTGTTCTATATCAAGGAACACGAATGACGCGAATGTAACGAATGACCACGGATCCGATTAAATAAAGCAGTGGCATCAGCAGTTGAAGATCATTTCATCTGATCTGCATAAAATCCATAGAAATAAACGATCGTCTCAATCCCTTTGAGGAACTGGTTCAGAGGATAGTTCTCGTTCGGCGAATGGATCGCATCAGATTCGAGGCCGAAGCCCATAAGTATAGATTTAATGCCAAGCTTTTCTTCGAAAGTGGAGATGATCGGGATACTGCCGCCACTTCTTACAGGGACGGGCATTTTACCGAAAGATTTCTCATACGCTTTTTCTGCTGCCAGATATGCCGGCATATCAGTAGGGGAAACATAGCCCTGCCCGCCGTGCAAAGCCGTAACTTTCACTTTCACATAAGGCGGTGCAATGGCCTTGAAATGCACTTCGAACAGCTTGCCGATCTTGAGGTGGTCCTGGTTTGGGACCAGCCGCATGGAGATTTTTGCCCAGGCTTTCGACGGGATCACCGTTTTAGCGCCTTCGCCCGTATAGCCACCCCATATCCCGTTGATATCAAGAGTTGGCCTGATGCCGGTCCTTTCGGGTGTGGTATATCCTTCTTCACCGCAAATTTCATCAATATCCAGCGATTTCTTGTATGCATCCAAATTAAATGGCGCTTTTGCCATCTTTTTCCTCTCCTCCATACTAAGCTCCATCACATCGTCATAGAAACCGGGAATGGTGATGCGTTGCTTATCATCTTTCAGTGAAGCGATCATCGAAACCAGGATGTTGGCCGGGTTAGCCACAGCCCCTCCGAAAAGTCCGGAATGAAGGTCTTTATTCGGGCCGGTGACTTCCACTTCCATATAGCTCAATCCGCGTAAACCACTTGTAATGGAAGGGATATCCGGGGCAATCATGGAAGTGTCGGAAACCAGGATAATGTCGGCTTTCAGCATGCTCTTATAATCGTCGCAGAACTTGCCCAGGTTAACTGAGCCGACTTCTTCCTCGCCTTCGATCATGAATTTGACATTACATGGCAAAGTGCCTGATCTGACAAGATACTCGAATGCTTTAGCCTGCATGAACGATTGGCCTTTATCATCGTCTGCACCGCGGGCAAATATTTTTCCGTCGCGGATGGCCGGCTCAAAAGGCGGGGTATTCCATAGCTCGACCGGGTCGACCGGCATCACATCATAATGGGCATAAACCAGGACGGTAGGTTTGGCAGGATCAATGATCTTTTCACCAAATACGACCGGGTTACCGGCGGTAGGGATGATTTCCGCCTTGTCGGCACCGGCTTTCAGCAGGGTTTCCTTCCAGTATTCTGCTGCTTTGACCATGTCTTCCTTATGGGAAGTTTCAGAGCTTATCGACGGTATCCGGATCAATCTGAACAATTCTTCTAAAAATCTATCCTGGTTCTTAAGGATGTAAGTTTTAATATCTTCCATGATGTTGTTTATAATGTTTGATAAATAATTAAGCTAAACGATAAATATAAAAATTTAAACTGAAAAGCTGGTAAAATATTGTAAACAGGCCTGATCATTGTAAATACGGAACGAATAAGAACTGGCCGATAAAAAATGAGCAGGTCGAAATCGATTTAATTTTATTTATATTTGCACTTTACGGGTAGTCACATCCTGTTAATATCGAAGAATCAAACGCTTATAAATATTCTCACTGATGAAAAAACTATACTCCATCAAGTGGTTCGTGTTACTGCTATCTGTCTTTCTTTCAGGCAGTTTCATCTCCTTCCAGGCTAAAGCTGATACACTACATGTTTCCAGCAGCATTACTCCCGAGCAAATGGTCCAGGAAATCCTGGTAGGCGGCGGAGTTGTCACAAGTAATATCACCTACACAGGTAATAATATCTCCAGGGGGAAATTCTGGGGTGGGCCAGGTAGTATTGGTATATCCGATGGGATTATTCTCACTTCAGGCAATGTAACAATTGCCCCGGGGCCCAACAACGCAGGAGGTGATGGCGCTGATTCAGGGCAGCCCGGAGATCCTGACCTTACCGCTATTGCAGGGGTTTCAACTTTCGATGCCTGTGTGCTTGAGTTTGATTTTATCCCGCAATCAAATAAGGTTTCATTCAAGTATGTCTTTGGCTCTGAGGAATACCACGAATATGTCAATCAGTATAACGATGCATTTGGATTCTTTATCAGTGGGCCCGGGATAGATGGTCCTTATTCAAATAACAGTGAAAATATTGCATTGATCCCGCTAACGAGCATTCCTGTTACGATTAATAATGTCAATTGCGGGAATCCTTATAATTGCAGTACAAGCTGTGAGAATTGCGTTTTTTTTGTAAATAATCCACAGGGACAGCATTTTACTGAGTATGACGCATTTACAACTGTCCTAAGGGCTTGGGCCAATGTCATCCCCTGTGAGACGTATCACATTAAACTGGCTATTGGCGATGGAATAGATCATGTTTACGATTCAGGGGTTTTTTTAGAAGCAAACAGTTTCTCCAGTGTCGGGATCTCCTCAGAGCCGGAATTTTCCGCCCCTGATTTTGAATTTGCCATTGAAGGTTGCAATAATGTGGATATCCTTTTTACACTTTCCGTGCAGCCGGATGCCGACTTCTGGATGCCGCTAAATGTGGGCGGTTCAGCAACGAATGGAGTGGATTATGTGGAAATTAATGACTCTGTCTTTTTCCCGCAGGGTTTCACCGAATCTTGGATCAGCATCACAACCATTGCCGATGCTACTGCCGAATGGTTTGAAAATATACGCCTGGTCTACAATTCTTCACTTTGTGATGTGGATTATGATACGATTACCATCCAGCTTAAGGATTACCAGCTTGCCCTGGATATGACACCGGATACCACCATCAATTGTGCCACCCAGGCCACGATCGGGATCGAAGGGTTCAATGGCTTCGGACCTTACCATACCGTCTGGAGTACGGGCGATACCACCCAGTATATCTCTGTCAGCCCTCTGATCACAACCACATATTACGCTACGGTTTTCGCACTATGCGATTCCTCAACGGTCGACAGCATTACTGTTTATGTCGACGGGCCGGAATCCAATGCAGGTGTCGATGTCAGTATTCCTTACGGGACAAGCACTACGCTTGACGGTTCTGCAAGCCAGGGATCAGGTGATTATACGTATAGCTGGGAACCGGCTGCATTTTTAATCAATCCGAATATTGCTGACCCGCTAACGATCATTATGGACCAAACCACGCAGTTTACCCTTACTGTTACCGATATGGCCGGCATGTGCCAGGACATTGACCAGATGTTGCTAACGGTTACCGGTGGCATGCTGAATGTGGGACCGGTTGCCACTCCGGGTTCAGTCTGCCCGGGTGAAAGCTCACAGCTGAATTCATATGCAGGCGGCGGTTCAGGGTCTTATACCTATTTGTGGTCTTCAGTCCCGGTTGGGTTCAGTTCCGACCTGCAAAATCCGATAGTTCAACCTAATGTAACTACTACATATACCATTTTAGTCAATGATGGATATACCACCGTAACCGGAAATGTCACGGTCATTGTAGACCCGCTGCCATTGCCCGAGGCCGGTGAAAATGATACAATTTATCATGGGACCTACGGTTACCTGTTCGGTTCTGCATCACAGGGCTCCGGTATTTACAGTTATAGCTGGGAACCCGCTGAAAAACTGATCAATCCATTTGCACAGAATCCCAGCACAGTTAAATTGTATGAAACGACCCTCTTCAGGTTAACGGTAACTGATAATATTACCGGTTGTGTAAGTTATGGGGAAGATCTTGCCACTGTAGTAGTGAACGGCGGCCCCCTGGCAGTTACAGCAGAAGTCACCGACCCGCTGATATGCGGTGGCGGCTCTACCCAGCTACATGCCCTGCCCAGCGGCGGAAACCCGGTGTATACTTACTCTTGGACTTCCGATCCCCCGGGCTTTACTTCCACTGAAAGTGATCCGATCATTACTCCAGAAGGAAATACGACGTATCATGTTGTTGTGAATGATGGGTTTAATACTACCGAATCACAGGTTAACGTTGTGGTTTCCCAGCTTCCTTATGTAAGTCTTGGCGCCGATGCCACTGTTTGTCCCCTGGATAGCATTGTACTGTCTGCCGGCAATCCCGGGCTGTCATATTACTGGTCTAATGGTTCTGTCGGGCAAACTATTACCATCGGAACGACCGGTATCGGATTTGACCTGAAAACGATCTGGGTCGAGGTGGAAAATGAGGAAGGCTGCGTGGGAACCGATACCATCAGGGTCATCTTCGATTTTGCCCAGTGCTTTGGCGTGGATGAAGCAGATAATAATGACCACTTCTATATTTATCCAAATCCGACAAGCGGAAAAACCCAGTTTGAATGGGAAGGCATTTTTGGTAATGTTGAGCTTAAAGTTACTGACCTGGCGGGAAATACAATCCACAGCCAGTTTATACAAACACCGGCATCCGGTGAATATAAAGGCTCTTTCAACCTTGATGGAAATCCAAAAGGTATTTATCTCCTCAGGCTGATAGGTGAAGAAAAGGTTTTAGTACGAAAGATTTTATTGCAGTAGCCTGTCGGTATCATGTCAAAAATCAAGGTTGCGATTAATGGATTTGGGAGGATTGGCAGGATCACTTTCCGGAAATTAATGGAAAATGATCGAATGGAAGTCATTGCTATAAACGACCTGGCGGACACTCCGACACTTGCCCACTTATTAAAGTACGATTCAGTTCACGGACGTTATCCGGGAAAAGTGCTGAACAATACCGACCATCTCATTGTCGACGGGAAAAAGATACTGGTTTTTAACCAGGAAGACCCGGGTCAGCTACCCTGGAAAAAGCTGGGTATCGATGTGGTGATCGAATCTACCGGCAAGTTCGTTTCAAGGCACGATGCCATCAGGCATGTTACTGAGGCCGGGGCGCGCAAGGTGATCATCTCGGCACCGGCTAAAAATGAGAGTGAAGACGTAAAATATGTTGTGCTGGGGGTTAATGATGAGATCATCGACAGAAATGAGGTCATTATCTCCAACTCTTCCTGTACCACCAATAATGTCGCGCCCCTCATCATGATCCTTGATAAATTCTGGGGTATCGAACGGGCCTTCATTACAACGGTCCATTCGTATACCCGGGATCAGAACCTGCTCGACGCACCCCATAAAGACCTGCGAAGGGCAAGGGCTGCCGCAACATCTATCGTCCCAACGACTACAGGTGCCGCAAAAGCCGCTACCCGCATATTTCCGCATCTGAAATCCAATCTGGGCGGCGCCGGGATCCGTGTCCCCGTTGCCGACGGCTCCCTCACCGACCTGACGTGTACCCTGAAGCATCCGGCTACAAGGGAACAGATCAACGAGAAATTTCTGGAAGCATCTGAAGGAAGCCTGAAAGGTATCCTCGAATATACCGAGGATCCGATCGTATCGGTAGATGTAATTGGAAACACCCATTCGGCTGTATTCGACGCCGGACTGACCGCTGTTCTCGGTGATAAGAACAAGCTCGTTAAAGTGGTCGCCTGGTATGATAATGAAATGGGATACGCATCAAGGCTTGTTGAACTGATAGAAAAATTTGTCTAACCAATTTGTTGATGAATATCGTTTATCTCCTCCTGGGAAGTAATCTTAAAGATCGGTTAGCAGCATTACAGGCTGCCAGGGATGCGGTTTCGGAATCAATAGGTAAAATAGTAAAGGAATCGGCGATTTATGAATCGGAACCCTGGGGTTTCCATTCTGAAAACCAATTCCTAAACCAGGTGATTAAAGTGGAAACCCGTCATGATCCTTTTGAACTGATGGATATCATCGGTGATATTGAATCCCGCCTGGGAAGGATCCGTAAATCGTCTGAAGAATATGTTTCCAGGATAATCGATATCGATATTCTTTTTTATAATAATGAGATTATTAAAGATGATAAACTTATCATTCCGCATCCGAAAATCCAGGAAAGGATGTTTACATTGATCCCGCTGACGGAAATTGATAATACCCTTGTTCACCCCGGATATTTGAAATCAGTTGGCGAACTGGCGAAGGAATGCAGGGATACTTTACGTGTTTATCTTTACCAGCCGGATAACCAAGCCTGATGAGAACAGATCTGAGGTATAATTTTATAGCCATCGAAGGCAATATAGGGGCAGGGAAAACCACCCTGGCCCAGAGAATGTCGGAAGATTTCAATGCCCGCCTGATCCTGGAAAGGTTCGAAGACAATTCGTTCCTGCCGAAATTTTATGAATTTCCTGAAATTTATGCGTTTCCACTGGAAATGTCGTTCCTGGCTGAGCGTTACCAGCAATTAAAGGATAAGCTTGCAATGCAGGAGCTCTTTTCTTCATTTACCATTTCCGATTATATTATTGACAAATCCCTGATATTTGCAAGGAACAACCTGAAAACCGATGAATTCAGCTTGTATTCCAGGTTGTTCCACATTATCAGCGCTTTTCTCCCCCGGCCTGACCTGCTCGTCTACCTTTACCTTGATATCCCCAAATTAAAGGATAATATAAAGAAAAGGGGAAGGGATTATGAGCAGTCTATCCAGCCGGAATATCTTGAAAATATCCAGGCGGGTTATATGAACCATTTCCGTTCGTTAAGCAACCAGCGGATATTGATCATAGACACTAATTCTGTCGATTTTTTACAGAACGATAAAGATTACCAGGCAATACTCAATCTTATTCATGCTGATTACGATGTCGGCATTAACCGGGTGTTTTTATCTGAGAGATAAAAAACCGCTATTTTGAAAATACGTAATCCTTGCTGCTTGCCTGGGTGTGGCAGGAAATGCACATGCCTCCGAAAAGGTCAGATCCGCGTAGCTTTCCACCACTGCCGTCGTCTGCAATCGTTCCATCTGAATTTAACACGAACCATTCCCAGTCTCCGCCATCCGTATTGAAATTGTTGCCACGTTTTGCAAGCCCGGTAAATTCATTTACAGTGGCACCCGGATTAGAGGAATGTTTTACAATGAGAGTGCCAACAGGATAAACGCCATTGCTGGGATCCTGGCCATTTTTGAAATAAATCTCGCGGACCACGGTGCTGTCATTCCCGCCATGGCCTGAACCCAATGAGGGATCAGGTCCCTGGTTTGTAGCCTCAAGCGGCCAGCTCATGAAGCTTGTAAAGGTATTGTCGTCGGCGATAAACTCCTGGTTCACATCCTCATCCTCTTTACATGATTGAATCGTAACTGCCCCAAGGAATACCAGTGAGGCCATTGTAATCATTTTAGTCATTTTCATAATTGTAAAATTTAGTTTGTAAAACCTATTATTAACTTACTGTTTAATGCGTTTTCAATGAATTTTATGGAATTTTCATAAACCATTTTTTCTTCCGGTAATCCAAAATCTTTTGCAGTCACTTTTATAAGCTCATCTATTCCAACAGAATAGTTAGCCAAATGTTCAACCATCCTGGTGAAAAATGGCGATAAACCAGTGAAATGAACTTTCCCGCTTGCCGGTTCACGGTGCATGACCAGGTAGTAATTGCCCTTGTCATCCGGCTGGATCAGGCTGGCCTGCTTAAGGTGGACCGGGTAATTGAGGGCAATCAACCGGTATTCCGGATTGAGTACCAGCTTCCCATTTCCGAAAATATCGCGCTCCTGGTATTGTACTTGCCGGTCTTCCATCATATATAATTCTATTTCAATCCATTCCATCCATAATAGGTCCTGCAGAAACGGATATTTTACCAGTAACTGATGATTTGCTTCCACGATATATTCATAAAATTCCTTTGGCATAGTCCATACCTGTGGAGACTGGCATGGATGATCCGCGAAAAATTCATGCGCCAGGCCGTCCCATTCTTCCTGGCTAAGCAAATTGCGTGTTAGCGGATAAGCGGAAGCCAGGCTGTCGTTGATGATATTGAACACCAGCCTCCGGTAATGGCGGACCCTTTGATCATCCACGCCGGGAATATCCTGCAAAATGCCAGTACGGCAATAGTTTGCGAGTGCCGACTGTGCGGCGCCTGTATTTTGTTTAAGCAACATAAGAGGGTTCTTTAACCAGTGATCTTGTTTTTATTTCCCTGAGCATGTTAACTTCTTGCTGTAGCTCCTCAAGTTCAGGGATATTGAAATCTCTTTCCAGAAGGACCGGGACATCATGCCCAAGTTTTTTCATGGTAAATTCAAATAAATCATACACCGGGTCAATGATCGGCTGTCCATGCGTATCGATGATCAGGTCTTCGGATACTTTCTGGTGGCCGGCCATATGAATATATTTCACCCTTTCCATCGGGAGCCGGCTGATGAATTGCCTGGCATCGTAATGATGATTAAAGCTGTTAACGTAAACATTGTTTACATCAAGCAGAAGTTCGCAGTCAGATTCTTCCAGGATCGCATTAACGAAATCAATTTCCTTCATCTCGGCTGCGACTGATGTGTAATAACTTACAATCTCAATGGTCAGCCTGCGTTCCAGGAACTCCTGGACAGTCCTTATCCGTTGTGATACGTGCTTCACGGCATCACCGGTAAAGGGTACCGGAAGAAGGTCGTAAAGATGGGCGTTGTCACATTTGGCAAAGCTCAGATGCTCGGAGTACACACTGGCTCCCGTTTCATCCAGGAAGGATTTGATCTTGCCAAGGAAGTTGAAGTCAAGGTCATCGGGGCTGCCTATGGAAAGTGAAAGCCCGTGGGTAAAGAGCGGATATTTTTCCAGCGCTTTCCTGAATTCTTTCATCCAGTACCCCCCGATTCCTATCCAGTTCTCAGGGGCTACCTCGATGAAATCAGGGGTGAGTTTCTCACCCTGGAGAAACTCACCCGCAAAATCCCGGCGAAATCCAATGCCTACCATTTTATTCGTTCCCGCATTTGCCTTCACCACACTTAGCTTCAGTGCTCTTGCTGTCTTTTGCAGCAGAAACAGTATCAGCAGTTGCACCGGCCTTCATTTCTTTGGAATCGCCTTCTCCACACTTGCCTTCTCCACACTTACCTTCGCCGCATTTGGCCTCAGTCGATTTATCGTCGGCCTTTTTAGCGGCAGGTTCAGTTTTAGTATCTGCCGGAGCTTTCTTGGCATCTTCACCGCAGGTAAGCTCCAGCAGGAAATTCCTGATACTGGTTTCAGACTGATTGAGAAGGTTTGCCCGCACTATTGATCCGGAACCCAGTACATTGAAGCGGAATAAGTCGCTTGAAGCTGCATTAAGATTTGCTGCTCCGAATACTGCACCGGCGATCAGGGTGCCGGCAACGATTGATTTTTTTGTGTTATTCATTTTTTTAAGTATTTAAGTGATTAAATTTGTTTTCTGCCCGAACAGTAGACGAAGTGCCGCTTTCCTGACAAAAATGAATAAAATAATTTGATATAATTTATATGTTACTGATTTACAATACTATTCCTGTAAAAAAAAATTATTGATAAATTATGTTGTTTTAAAATTTCTGTTAAATCATGACCGGATATAAAAGCAATCTGACACGTTGGGTACTGGATTATACCGATGAGTTATACTCGTGGGCATATTATAAGGTGTCGGATGATGAGCTTGCAAAAGACCTTGTCCAGGATACTTTCCTGGCTGCGGCGGAGAAGGTTAAGGAATTTAAAGGTGAAAGTTCCCCGAAGACCTGGCTTTTCTCCATCCTGAATTATAAAATCATTGATGTTTACCGGAAGAAAGTAAATAAGCCGATTACCCGCGAGCCATCAGGGTTTTTGGATTTTTTTGATGAAGAAGGGAGTTGGCAGCTTGAAAAACGACCGAAAGACTGGCATGACCAGGATGAAAACCTTTTTGATAATGCAGAATTTCAGTTAGTGCTAAAATATTGTCTTGAAGCTTTGCCGGAAAAATGGAATACCTGCATCAGGTTGAAATACCTTACCGAAAAAAGTGGGGATGAGATCTGTCAGGAAGTTGGATTGACGACGACTAATTTCTGGCAAATCATTCACAGGGCAAAACTCCAGTTAAGGGATTGCGTTGAAAAGAATTGGTTTCAAAATTGATGTGAGCGATGAAAAAATTAATGCACATATTATTCCTTTCCTGCCTGAAAGCCACCGAGTTGATTGAAAAGAAGCTCTATTTCAAACTATCATACAGGGAAAAAATGCAATTGAAAATGCACAAGATGATGTGTGATGCCTGCACCAATTATGAGCATCAGAGCACCATCCTTGATAAAGCGATGCAAAATCAGGCAAATCCCGAAAATCTTACCCTGGACCTTGACGCGTTCAAAAAGGATATCCTCAGAAAAATGGAGGAATCGAAATAATTTGTATCCCAGCTTGCAACTGATAAATTTCTTTATTACAGGGATGTCAGGATCAGTCTGACTGACCGACAATTCATGAAATTAAGTCAAATTTTAAAAATGATAAAAATGCAAGCAATTCAAATGTATCAAAAAGTTACCGGCAAATTGTCGAATTTACACGACCTTCCCTTATTATTATTCAGATTGATCCTGGCGGTAGGATTTTTTACCCCGGCCATGATGAAATGGAAAAACATCGGCGGAATTGCCGAATGGTTTGGCAGCATGGGCATCCCGATGCCATTCCTGAACGCTTACCTTGCAGCCTCCACGGAAATGGCTGCTGTAATTTTATTACCCCTGGGCCTTGCCACACGTTTTATTTCGATCCCTCTAATGTTCACTATGGTAGTAGCCGTTGTAACGGTCCATATTGGAAATGGATTTAATGCCGGCGACAATGGTTACGAGATCCCTCTCTATTATATGATCATGTTGGTTGCCCTTCTCATAAACGGCGCAGGCAAATTCAGCCTGGATCACTTGATTTTGAGGAGGATAAAATCATAGATCGCTCTGCCTTTCCTGATTAATGATCAGGGAAGGCCATCTTTCTGTATCAATGTTTTGCTTTTCATTGAGACCAGTCCCAGCGACATAATCAGGCTGGTAGACAGTACTACTACAAATAACAATCCGGTATTGGCTTCAGGAATATTAAATTTCTCCGGGATACTTAGAAATAAAAGGATGCTGATCAACCCACGGGGACTGATAAATAATTCCGGGAGCAATGGAATTCTACCAATAAATTTTAAGTAAAAACTCCGCAAGAAATAAACGATCAGAATAATATACAAGCCTATTTTTAATGTATCCAGATCATTTAACACACCTAATTCGATTATAAACCCAAAAATGACAAAAAAGAAAGTCCTTACCAGGAATGCACTTTCTGCCGACATCCTGTAAAGTTGATTAAGGTCGGTGTCGAAGCCCTTATACATAAAATATTTTTGAAATATTTTGTTTCGGATCTGATTGGCATTACTGAGGAAGAGACCAAATGCGAGGACTATAATAAGTGAAGGTAAATGCAATATCCTGCCTGCACCGTAAACGAGCACAATAATAGACAGGATAAGGAAAAATTTAACCTGATGTTTAAGCCTTCCTATGATGTAGAGCAAAAGCAGGCAAAAAATTGCGGAAACCATGATTATCAGAATAGTATCCCATGCCAGGATCGCAAAAGAAGTAAAGTCTATGGTTTCGTTATACAGGAAGAAATTGAATGCGATGATACCTAAAATGTCTGAAAAGGATGATTCGTAAATGACAAACTCTTTCTTACTGGCAGAAAGGTTAGCGACTGAGGGAATAGCAATTGCTGAGCTAATGATACTATAGGGTATTGCATTTATAATGCAATGGCTCCAGCCGGCTCCGCTGGCTATTTGGAAAATATATCCGATTACGGCTATCGTCGCTAATAAAATAAAAAGAGCGGCAAGAAATGATTTCAGTATAACTTTGTTCTTTTCCCGGTCCCATTTGAGCTCTAAAGATCCTTCAAGGACTATAAGAATTAGTCCGATTGACCCGAGGGCAGGAAGCAGGTTAAGAAAATTGAATGTTGGAAGGTTAAAATAATCAACTACCAGGCGGATGAGAATGCCCAATAGCAAAAGTAGCGGAACAGAAGGCAGTTTTGTCCGCCTTGCGATCATGTCGAATAAATAAGAAAAAATCACAAGGCTGCTCAAAATGATCAGCACAGTATAAGTCAGCATTTTTATTATTTATTTAATGGCTAAAAATAATACCAAATGGAATTATAATCATCCACAAGGCATACTTTAAATTGCACTTTAAAGTTACCTGATATACCATTTTATTCACGTTGATATAAAAAAAAGAGGACGAGCTCTGATGAGTCGTCCTCTTTTAAAACTATTTATTTTGTGATTAGTTCACCAGGCTGGTGAAATTCGGATCTGCAAAGTATTTGATGAATTCCCTGTCGATCTTGGCTTCGGTTTTGTAAGAAGCATCCATCTGGATAGCTTTGCCGAGGTTTTCGAACAACATGCTGGTATTGTTTGTGCGTGATCCAAGGATTGCCATCAGGTAATGGGTGGCTGCGTTTGGCGGAGCACATGACAGTTGCTTTTCAGCAGGAGGATAATTCTTGGATGCAATGTAAGCAAGGGCTACATTGTAATCGCAGGTCTTATTGCCGAACTGGCTGAGGGCCTTGGCATAGTCTCCCTTATGAATGCTGATCACGCCCAGGTTGTAATTGGCGTCGCTTCCCAACTGGTTAGCCTTGATGAAGTGTTCTTCAGCTTTAACATAATCGCCTTCCAGGCCATAAACAATGCCGAGGTTGTTGTGGACCTCACCGCTGTTGGCATTCAGACTGGCAGCTTTTTCAAGATGTGCTTTGGCAGCTGACATTTCATTAAGTTCGATCTCGATTGCTCCGGCATTGGCATAACCCTTATAGCTGGTCGGGAACTGTGTGATAGCAGTTTTGTAAATGCCAAGACGTACTTTCTTGTCGGTCTGCAGTGAAGCGGCATACAGGAGTTCTTTCTCGTCGAGTGCTGATGGATTAGAAGTTGAGAGGGCGATGATTTCCTCTTTGGTCCTCTTGGGCTCATAGCAGTTCACTACGATCTCAGCCCTTCTGAGAGGATAGAGGAGCTTGACATCGATTTCGGGGTAGATCTTGATCATGTTCCTGATCTCTTCTTCCTTCTTTGCCGGTGTTCCTGCTGAGTTGATCACATTGAGGATACTGCTCTTTTCCTTGATATCGGAATTCTGCAGGCTGGTGATAAAGCCGTTCCAATCCGGTCCGTGGTGTACCAGGTTATACTGGATATCCTTGGCGGCATCTTTAATGGTCAGCTTGGTCTCTTTAGCTTTGATAAGGCCTTTGATCTTGTCGACCATATAACCTTCGGCAGCCTTTGTCCTCTTTTCAGACAGGCCCTGGTTAAAGGTTTCTTCACCTTCAGGTGATGCCCAGCCGTCGATATTGATGTCCTTGATCTTGTAACCAAGGGCAACAAAGTTGATCATATCCTGCAGGGCGGTTTTGTTGGCTTCTACTTTATTCAGAGGCACATTCCAGTTAAGATTGAATTTATTGACCTCGAAATAGATTTTAGCTTCCTTGGTGAGGATTGTTTCCAGGACATATCCGTGAGGAACAATAGATCCGGTCTGGTTGAAAACAAACTTCTGCGGGGTAATGATGGTGCCGTCGGCAATTTTGGTAGCCGGGAGCGAAACATTTTTCTTATAGTTTTCGAGGATCTTCTCTTTGGTCAGGTCGGCCGGTAAATCAGATTTCGGGATAAAGGCCACCGGTTCGATGAATAATTCGGTTGCACGGCAAGCTTCATCATAATCGACTACGGTTTCGTATGTGAATGAGCCACCATCTTTTGAGATCACGATACCTTCGCCGCCAACTTCAGTTCCTTTAAGCAGGATTGGCTTCAGCGCGATGGTTTTTCCGTCGCATACGAGGTAAGGTTCAGCCCACATTGCGGCTTTCGGGTGGAAATAACCTTCCGGGAAGGTGCCGGTAACTTTGATGGCAACTTTCTCGCCATGAGCTTCCAGCGGATCAGGTTCAGCCTTGTAGATAACCTGGCTGTAATTCTTTTCCATCTTCTTCAACGGGTTCGATTCCACAAATTTGTAGGTCAAACCAACTGAAAAATAGCTGTACATATCATTATATACCATCTGCTCGCCATTTTCCATGTTGTCGAGGAAGTCTCCATGCCTGAATTCGGGATTATGGCCGCCACCGGGATTTGTTGCACTACCACCGGTCAGCGTTTTAAACTGGAATTCAAGATTAGCATCTAACTGGGGAATGATATGGAATGCACCACCAATCCCACCGCTGATATGTGATTTCCTGTTCCATCCGTCTTTAAATCCACCATGATAGCCTTTGTAATTCGCGAAAGGAAGGGCGCCTACAGGTGCAATGTCCTTGCCATCTTCCCATCGTAATGTGGCGGTACCGTCATCTTCAAAATAGTACCCTTCTGATGTCCATTCCGTAAAACCAAATCCGACGATGCCATAGACATCAACAAACCTGTCCGGGTTATAACCTGAGATCAGGTTGCTGAAATTTACAGTTCCTTCAAGGTTATAATCGAATAATTTAGCCCTGTAAAATATACCGTTGGCAAATCTTGGGTCAAGGGTCTGCATCCAGAAGACATTTTTCTTGCTCTGGCCATATAATTCACCAAAATTTAAACCGGCCCTGAGACCCCAGATCGGGTGAAACTGCCAGCCGAAATTCCCGCCCCAGCCAAAACGCCAGTTGGAGATCGGTGATAGATACTTATTGATGACAACGTCAGTGTTTTGCTGTACTCCTGAAACGTGAAGGTTGATAAACCAATAGTTGTCAAAAGCTTCTTTTTTCTCTTTATGGGTCATTTTTTTCTCTGCCACTGTATCCTGGGCAAAAGTCAGGTTGGGCATAATGGCAAACATCGTTACTATTACACAACTTACAAGTAATTGGTAAAATTTTCTCATATAAGTAAAATTTAAAGTTAATCCGCTGTAATTGGCTTTATACTATATGCAAAGATAGAAAGATATCATAATAATCCAAACTAGTACCTGCTTAATAATTTATCTCCTGATTTCTCTGGGTTAGTTATCGTTTATTCATTAACAAAGGTAAATTTATTTATTAGCAATGTCAATACGTAGATATAAAAAGATCGACAACCGGATGTTAATAAATATCCTGATTTACGATCCCCAGCTTTCACGGTCAAGGCTCCGGTACTGGATAGCCTCGGCCAGGTGTTCGGTGAGGATTGGACTGCTGCCGTCAAGATCAGCTATGGTACGGGAAACTTTCAGGATACGGTTGTAGGCCCTGGCGGATAAATTGATCCTTTCCATGGCATTCTTCAGCAGGATGTGTCCTTCTTCCCCGATCGCACAGATGGCATGCAGCTTTTTAGAAGGGATCTGCGCATTGCAATGGACGCCATGGCTACCTTTAAAGCGCTGTTCCTGGATTTTCCTTGCCCTGATCACCCTCTCCCTGATCGTGCCGCTGCTTTCCGAACTATTGAAATTGGTCAGCTCCCTGAACGGTACCGGGATCACTTCGACATGAAGATCGATACGGTCCATAAGCGGGCCTGAGATCTTGTTCAGGTATTTCTGGACTATTCCGGCAGAGCAGGCGCAATCCTGTGTGGGATGGTTGTAATAGCCGCAGGGACAGGGATTCATCGCTGCTACCAGCATGAAATTGGCCGGGAACTCTATCGCCGACCGGGCCCTGCTGATCGTGATCACGCGCTCTTCCATCGGCTGGCGCAATACCTCCAAAACTGAGCGCTTAAACTCCGGCAGTTCATCCAGGAACAGCACCCCGTTCTGCGCCAGCGATATCTCGCCGGGCTGCGGAAAGGACCCGCCGCCCACCAGGCCTGCATCAGTGATAAATATATTTGTTGTGGTAGGATTTATGTTTTAGCAATGCGCCAGATCCTAACTACTTTTTCATCTCTACGGATAGTGAAAGCGAAATCTGGGTTATTCTTTGAAAATGTCTTTGAAGCTTGGTGAAGGGAAGAATATACACTTTTTGAATTATCACCTTTAGCTAGCCTAATAGAGAAACTATTACCAATTTTCATTTTGATAAATGGATATATGGATTCTTTACCATTTGTCCTATTAGGAATAGGAATATTTTCTTCCATCTTAAATTTTTTCATAATAAAAATTTTTAAATTTTATGATAAATGTATAAATAATTTTTTTATTCCAATATATAGTAGTAATTTTATATGTATAAACTTTAAATATAAAAGATATGAAAAATGACATTAAACAATTAAAAACAAATTATTTGAAAATGAAAACCGAAAAGGTTCTACCTTTAATAAAAAATTTACAAGAAGCGGAAAGAATCGCCTTAAAAATATATAAAGCGGAACTAAATTTTTCTAAATTAAAAGAAGTTGATTTTATATTAAGGTATTGTAAAAATGCAGCCTAATAAAACATTGTTATATTTGCTTTTAAACTTTAACACTTATTAATATGAAAGATTCAAAACCAATTAAAATTGAAAAGAATATTCCTTTACCTGGGAAAGTATCCAGTAAGGAAAGTAAGTATCCGTTTAGTAAAATGGAAATAAATGATAGTTTTGCCATACCTTATTCAAAGGGTGGTTATGCTTCCCTTTATCAGGCAGTTAGAAAGTTTTCTAAAGAAAACACCGCTTATCAGTTTACTATTAGAAAAAACATCGAAGAAAATTGGATTAGGATTTGGAGAATTAAAGTTAAGCCAACTCCTGAAAAGAAATAATTTCAAGTTCTGTTTATGTGGAGGTTGTTAAATAAACTTAAACTATTAAAATTATGAATTTGAAATTAATAATGGAAAAGGTTAAAAGAGACCTTGAAAAGAAAACTTGTCATGTTCATAAAAAACATGGTAAATTTAAAATAACTGGAACTTCTGAAAAACCAAATATAGGAGTAGAAACTTGTTGTGATGAGTTTTTAGAACAGATTAAAAAAGATACTGGTTTCCTTTTAAAAAAAGAAGTTGAGAAGGAATTAGAGAAGGATATTAAAAACATCTTTAAGAAGTTATAAACTGATAGATATATCTTTTGAGGGTTTAGGTTCAATCTAAAACGATTTAATAAATAAAATCCAATAAAATGATTGTAGCAACAGTAAAAACTAATGAGTTTGATCAACTTAGAGAGTTGATTGAAGATGCCATTATGGATTATAAAAATGATATGGGATTGAATCTTAAACACATATGTTATTCATCACATAAAAAATCAAGAATTTTTGGTGAGCCAGAAGAGGATGTTTATAGTGTTGTAATGATTTTTGAATAATTAATTTTCTTGGAATTCTAAACTACGCTTACTACATTTACGCCATAAACTTTAAAATTATGGCTAAAATTAAAATTCCCAACGCGGAAGTTCAAAATTTACTCTCTGGAAAATCTATTCAGTATCCAAAGTACGCTACTCAGATTGTTAATCTAGCAAATCAAAACGCTCAAGGAACCAGACCAAAAATAGTTGGTCAATTATCTGACTTAATACAGCAGTTTGAAGGTAAGAATTTAGGTGAATGGGAGGAGTGGTATTTAGATCTACAACCAACTGCTATCGATGATGCAACAGAAAAGATTTATAAAATGGTGGAGTTGTTGAAAGAAAGCATTGAAAAGATTGATAAGCAGATTGTTAAAAATTGGGTTGAAGATTTGGTTATAACTAAAACATTTACTGGCCTTAAGTTTCAAGAAGCGATTTTAAAAAAGATAGCGGAAAAGAATAATACAACTTATAGACTATCAACTCCAATAGAAGAAAGTCAAGGAATTGATGGATATATCGGGGATAAGCCAGTAAGTATTAAGCCAATTACATATAAGGCAAAACTCGGATTGAATGAAAGTATTAAAATACCGATGATTTATTACGATAAGAAGAAAACCGAGATTGTTGTTGAATATGATTTTGAGTTCAGAACAACTTTGTTTGATCAATAGTAGGTGATTCAATTAAAGGATCTTCATAATAATCGACTTCGAAAGAATTATCTTTTCTAATGATTGTTTTTACGTAATTAATCAGTAATTCCTTTTCTTGATTAGTTATAACTGGAAACTTATAGTTTTGATTTATATGTTTAACAGCTTCTTTTGTAGATATATAACTTATATGATTCAATAATCTGGATTGGACTATTAAATTTAGATTGTGAATTAAATTAGAAGAATTCAATTGATCTGAAATATTATCCATTAAATGTGTATCAATATCAACGCCAATACTATTTCTTCCAGTTAATATTGCAGCTAATGAAGTTGTGCCTGTTCCTACGAATGGATCTAAAACAACATCTCCTTTTACAGAATACATATTTATTAATCTATAAGGCAACTCAAATGGGAATGCAGCACTACGCTCTCTACTATTTTTATTATTTAAGACTTGTTTAACGCCTTTAAAATCCCAAACATCAGAAAACCAGATGTTTCTTTCTTCCCAAAAGAAAGAGCTTTCTCTTCTAAGTTGTTTATCGGCTTCACTTTTAAACTCCCTCTTGCTTCCTTTCCTGAAAATCAAAATGTGTTCATGTTCCAATGTCACATATGCACCAGCTGGCAACATTCCAGACCCCATGAATTTATTTGGACTATTGGTTTGTTTCCGCCAAATTATATTAGGTAGGTTGTTTAATCCTCTTTTCCTAAAATGATTAATGATTCTTGAATGATTTGGATATAAGTAGAAATCATTGTTAATAGTTCTTGTGGCATCTCCAATATTAATACATATAAAAGATCCATCTTTAACTATCCTTATCATTTCATCCCAAACTTTATCAAGCTCCTGGTGCATCAGTTCAAAAGCCTCATAACCTCTATTACTAGTTAATGATTTGGATATTTCTTGGTTCTGTTGTCCCATGATATCATCCCACATTTCAATCATTGGGTATGGCGGTGATGTTATGATAAGATTAACAGATCCATCTAAAATGGACTTAATATCCTTAGAATTAATGAAATAGAATTTATGGGTGGTCAGCATATAATAAGTTTAGGGCAAATATAACGATACGAATAGGATTGTGACTGTAAGCGTAAATATTTATTACCTATCTGGTTAATATTTTTTATAACTTTCGCCTTATAAAATATAATCCTAATGAGAACAATAGAAATAATTTATAGCATTATAACAATCTTGAGCTTAATAGGTGGAATACTAGCCTGGATTGCTAAATTGAAATGGAGTAAGGAATATAAGGAAGCTAAAGAAGCTCAAATTGAAGCTTTGAAACAACAGGTCCAAACATTTAAAGATTTCACTTCTGATAAAGTAAAGGAGATATTTTTAGCTACTAAGGAAATACTTGAAATTAGGATAAAAGAACTTGAAGCAGAACTGATTAAGATTGAAACTGAGAAAAATAATGAAAAATTAGAGAGGGAAAGAATTGTAAGAAATTTAGAAGAAAAGTTAGCTAAAAATTCAATAGAATTAAATTATAAATTAGAACAGGAACTCAGTAAAATTATAAAATACTTTAAAGATGAAGATGAGAACATAGATGGTCCAAAAGGAATTGAACCTTCTGGAAAATTATAATAAAGAGATTATAGAATTTAGTTTAAGAATAATTTTATCATGAAAAGAGTTAAACATATATATAAATCCACATACGAGTTTAGTGTAAAAGTTTGGACCATTTATAAGTGGAAGATTTACACTGGGTTAATATGGGTCTTATTTTTTACTGGTATCTATCTTATTTATTACCTGTTCATAGATAGAAAAATAGTGAAGGAAGAAACTGATAAAATAACTTTTCTAATTAGTTCATTTGGCGCTCTATTCGGTATACTTCAGCTCTTACTTAATTTTATATCAAATAAACTAACCTTCATTAAGAAATTAAGATATGAAGAATATGTAAAACTTAAAGAAGTTGTTGATGAGTTTAGTAATTATGTGATGGAGGATTTAGGGAATATAGAGAAATCGGGATATTTAAAAGGGAAAATTTATAATAGTTGTCGTGAGTTCAAAGCAAGAATAGATACAGCTAATAAGTATGTTTTTCCTAATATAGCATCCCATCACACAGCCAGAAAAGTCGAACAAAATTTACTATTAATATTACATGAAACAATGGGGTTTGATATTGAAAAGAATGACTTAGTAAGTGGAGAAGATGGGAAAGTGATAGATAGAAATCAATTATTAGTTTTAATTACTAATTGGGTTAATAATACCAGGCCATACATGGAAGAACTAAAAAAGGATAAAATAATTTTCTTTGAATACCTACAAAAGTTTATTTTTTAGCTAAGGGTTAGGTATGTAAACTCTCCCAACTTTCCCTTAAAGCGTCTGCTCTTGCTCTCATCCTATCTGCCCTTTGTTCATGACTAGCACAAACCATTTCAAGTTCTTCCTCGTTTTGGATAACCCAATATCCATCTACCCACATTTTGCTACCAATTAAACATTCATGATCTAAAATCATATCCTTAATAAGAAATCTAACATGCTCATTTGTGGCTCCACCACTTTCTAAACCACAGGCATCTCTAATAACACCTGATGTTTTTCTATTTTCAAATCCAAGGGCATGGACCGAAAGATAATCCGAAATTCTTTGCTGTTCATCATTCATAATAAAAATATTTAGACGTAAAAATAGAACATAAATTATTAAAAATCAATAAACAGTAGTAAAATTCAAATAATTTATTATATTTTTACATCTAAATCAATAAAAATTAAAATTATGATTACAGTTGCTGCTATTAAATCAGAAAATTTCCTTCATCTTACTCAGGAGGCTGAAAGAATAATTAATGAGAACGCCGCTAATGGATGGACGTTAAAACAAATTACTCATTCTTCGCATTTTCAAACATTTATAGATGAGGGCGCTCGTGAAATTTATACAGCTATGGTCATCTTTGAAAAAATGAAGTAAGCTTCATATATAAATTTAATTGGACATCGACCTAATGAAAATGGTTATTGAAATTAGGAGTACTGACAGTGAAGATTGTATTGGTGGATATTACCAATCCACTCTCCATACGATTGAAGCATTTAGGATTGTAGAGCGGGCCAGCTGGTTTAATATTCAAGATGTTATATTTGATAGGATCTATTATGATAACGGGGATATTGTAATAATTATATTTTATCAGCTTTATTATAAACGAAAGGGATGGAATATTCGAAGGGCAGAACATTTGGGTAACGGGATCATTAATTTTTTACCAATTCAAGAACTTTTTGAAAAAGACCTCGATAATATAACATTAAATGTATATGAAGAACTATAATTATAAACTCACATTTGGCGAAAAGGAATTTTATTTTAAATCACCTGAAGAAATGATTCACGTATATAATAAAAGGATAAAGATTGAACTAAATGAGAATGAATTAAAAAATATGAAATGTTATGTTGTTTATTATAATAAAGGGGTTGAAGAACTAACTGAATCCGATTATTTTGTAGTTGAACATTTATATTCTTAATCTAAATAAATAGCCTTCCTGGTTAACTCACCTATAGTTATATCATCGAAATCTAACATATTTAATAGGATTTGGTGTTCCCTTTTATTTAAGTTATGTTGTTTAACTAAATTTTCAATATGTTCAGTTAGTTCTTCAATCTCTTGTTGTGTTTTCATATTTATTTATTATTTTTTTAGATTTATATCAATTCATTAATTGATATAAATTCTAATTTCACTCCTTTTTTTCTTCCAATTAATTCATTAAATCCAAAAGCTGAGCCTCGTTTGAATAATTCTGATATATAAGGTAATGCTTTTATATATTTTTTTTCATCAAACTTTCGCCAATTTTTAAACATACTTTCCACTCCTTGTTGATAACAATCGTCTCTATAATCATTATCATAATAAAAAAAGTTATACATGAAATTAGTTGCTATCTTTAAAAACATATCTTCAGCTTTTTTAGTTAACATTCCTTTACCTTTTGAAAGTATAATTTCATATACTAATTCTGTATCATTAACATATAATTTTGGATTTTTTAATTTCATTTCATTATTTTTATTTTTAATTTAATTGAGTATTCTGAATTATCAGCTTTAATACTACCATCGAAAAATTCATTATTTAATGTGTTTATTTTTAATGTTGAGTTTAGTATAATTTGATATGGAAATCCAAATTTTGATAATTGAAAAAATAGGTTTTGATTATTATATGTTCCACTATTAACTACTGGATCGTAATATGTTCCAATATTAAGTGCGGGTATAATAATACTAATAAAATTATCACTTAATGTGTCTTCTATATATATTTCACAATAATCACCATTAAAATTAAACCTATATGTAAATGAATTTAAATCTAAAGTATCACATATATTTTCACAATAATATAGCTTATTATCATTTAAATAATTAGTATTAAAACTATCATCAGTTTCTTTCTGGCAACTAAATAAACCTATAATAAGCGTTAAAAAAATAATTTTAAGTGTTTTCATTGTTTTATTTATTTTTAATTAATTGATTATCGCTAATTTAACGATGTTTTATGAATAAAAAAATTATTCGTCATTATAATTATAAAATTCAATATCATTTGGATCTACATCTTCATCTAAATCAAATTCACTAAAATCCTCATCAACATCATAAACATCCGTTAGATCTACTGTTGATAAATAATCTCTTACTATACAACAATCTTCATATTTTTCGGATTGTATTAATTGGTTTAAAAAACATTCCCATATTTCCCTTTTTTTAAGTATCATTTCCATAGTGATTATTTTTTACATCTGAATGTTAATTTTTTGTTTTAAGTAATCCATATCTGGTATAAGCTTATCTTCCCAAGTTTCATCAAATGGTTTTTTCAACCAAGCTTTACCGTTAGTGAAAGTCGAATTTTCAAAAACTAATAAATAGAATCCTAGATACTTTACCGTATCTTGCTTTCTTAAAATAAGATCTAGGACCCTATATAACTTTTCTTGTCCAGTCCTTAAACCAGCGTTATGTGTTTTATGATCCAGTAAAAAAAAGTTCTTATTATTTGTTGATAGGAAAGCGAAATCCAAATCACTTATTATCAATCCTGGCTTTTTCATATCCCTTAAAAGGAATGAAAAATATTCTTCTGCTTCGTGGTTATACCAATAACCTTCTGTTTTCTTTTCCATAATATATTTTTTATCTTTTTCTGTTAATTCTGATTTATGCTCATTTTGAATATATTTAGTACTTTTCAGTATATCATAATCATCTAAAAATGAGTCTAATTCATTATTTTCCATAGTCATCTATTCTTTTTTTGGAAATCATATAACTATCTTCTTCTAATTCAGCTCCAATACATTTTACTCCATTTATCATACAAGCAATAGCTGTTGTGCCGCCACCAATAAAAGGATCTACAACTACTTTTGGTTTAAATATTTTAACTATTTCATCAAATACATCAACTGTTTGACCCCATTCATGAAAATCCTTAGTTTCTTCATCTTTACTTTTAAAAACATCATTAAACCATTCATCTTGTTTGTGTTTATTTCCTTTATAGAAAAATAAAATTGGTTTATGTCCAGCAAATACGTTAACTGAAAATACTTGAGATAAACCAGCTCCAGTATGAAGACAAGAGCCTATCCAATACCACTTCATACCACTATCAAGAACCCTATTAATAACTTCAGGAAGATAAGCGTGACCTGAATAAGCAATTAAGAATCCACCATCTTTAAGTTTCTTTTCAGCAAATTCACCAAGTTCTGACCAACAATTTATATAATCATAAGGATAAGGAGGATCAGTTAATATTAAATCAACTGAGTTATCTGGTATATCATCTAACACTATATTAAAATCACCTAATCTTAAATCAACTAATTCATTTTTAATAGTAATTGATTTAGCATTTTCAATAAACTCTTGTTTAGCAGCTTCTTTCTTTTCAGTTTTAATTTCCTTTTCAGTCTCACCAGCTGTTTTTAAACCAGAAGCAATATCAGCTAATTTTTCAGGTGCTTCTTTTTCAATCCTTTTAACTCTCCTAATAATTCCTTCACCTATTCCTAAAAATTCAGCCGCTTCTTTCTGTGAAATTTGAGCTGCGAGGGTCGGCCCTGGGGGCCCCCCACGTTTATTTTGGTTATGTCCTTTATTTTAATTAGCAATTTTTTTTGCAATTTAAGCCTTGCGGGTTTCGTTTAAATGCCTTCTTTTTAAGTTTAGTGATATAATCCATTTAAAAATATTAGGTGGATTTACTCTATTAAAAATAGGTTCAATCCCAGCTTTCTTACAAGCCTTATATCTATTCCTACCATCAATAATTTTTCCTTCATATAAATTAATTGGATTTAATAATCCATTTTCCTTTATATCTTCTACTAATGAATTGAAATCATTATCATTCATCATAGGGAAAAAGTTTGCTAAATCGTGAAATTCATAATCAAGTTTTTTAGGTCCAAATATATCTTCCATTGTGACTTGATCAAACCAATCTTTTAAATCTTCTATAGTTTCTTCATTTTTTATCATTTTCTTAGTTATTATTTTTTAATGAAGGATTAGTTTTTTTTATTAAATCCAACATAGCTTCAGCATTTTCTTTTGTTTTTGATTCAAACCATATCATCCAGGGATGATTAGGCATACAACATATAAAATCATCATATATTTTAGGTTTAGTATTTAGTGGACAATTATAACAAGCTGCTTTATTATCATTTTTAGCTAAAAAATAATCACAATATCCACATCTACTAATAAGATGTTTTAATTCTGGTAAAGCATCATTTAATCCTTCTATTGATCCATTATTATTTACAATATATTCCCATTTATTTAATACTAATTCATAAGCTTCTTGAAGTGTTGTGATTTCACTTTTATAATCGTCTTCAGCCCATTTTTCATATCCTACCCATTTTTCGGGAGTATTTTCTATATCTATTTCTTTTTTCTTTTTCTTATTAAACCATTTCATTTTAGTTATTGATTATTTTTTAATGAAATGCTGATTAAATTCATCAACATCCATATCATATACTTCAGTGTTGTAATCGTTTTTATGCCTTAAATATTTCTTATCTTCTGCTATAAAGTATGTTCCATCTACTATATCATAAAAATAAGTTTGACCCTCTATGAATATTATTAAATCTAATATATCAGTATGCTTTCCATCACCTAAATATTTTATACAGGTAACTGAATAATCATTAATACACATACATTCTTTAGTTTTATTCATTTTTCTTATTAATTAATGTTTTTAATAATTTCATCTATTAATTTTGTTCTTTTTAAGTTTTTATAAAAAGTACTTTCTTCATATAGATTTTTTGCTACACTAAAAGGCATGTTTAAATTATAACCACTTTTATTTGAATCCATAATATATACATATGGTTCATATTCCATATTAAACATTTTTATTATTTTAATATTTTCAGAATTTATACCATATTTTTTAAATAATTCATCTTCATAATAAGATTCTAAAAATTGGTCAAAGAAGTAAAACGGACCATCTAATCCTACATTATAATAGTAATCATCATTTTTAATTACTTTCTTTTTTCCTTTAAACCATTTCATTTTTATTTGGGGTTATTTTTTTGATTCTTCATCTAGCTTATCAAAGAAATCTGATAATGCCATTTTAATAATGGTGGTATAAGTGAATATACGCTTGGATGCCTCGATTTCTAATCTATCTTTTATCCATCCATCTAATTTTATCAAATACTTTTTACTCATTTTATTTATTGGTTATTTTTTATTCACGCCAAGTATCATAAATTTCTAATTCAAATTCTTCGTATGATATTTTATTTTCTATATAGGTTATTCTATTAATTATAACATTATTAGTTAAATTATCTTCTTCTTGTTTTCTAACAAAATCTAATAATTCTTCTAAAGTATTTATTATGATTTTAAAACTACCTGTGGATGTTGAACTATATGTAACATTAAATTCCATTTTATTTATTGATTATTTTATATTAAATACACACTTTATATTCCGTATATATTAAATTGTTTTAGCCGAAAAGGTCTTTTTTGGAATTATTTTTAGTTCGGACCCTAATTTATATTCAGCCTAAATAGTGTGTGAAATCCTGGCGAAAAATCGCGGGCCACTGGTCCTAAAATTTAAGAGAAAAAAAAGAAAAAAAAAAAGGCCACTGGTCCACTAGTCCAATAGTCATACAATCATTAAAAACACCTGTAATGTAATAGATATAGATATACTATGATCTGTGTTCCTATTTCGATTCAACGGCACCAAGGCTTTCCAGAGGGTAAAAAAATAATATAATTTATAATCAGCCTAAATAGTGTATAACTAACTATTATTCAATAATATATATAAATTAAGCTAATATTTTAGTGAAAAGCCATTTTTAATATATAATATATATTATTATGACATCATCTCCAAATCAACGGGAATATGAAGCTAAAAAAAAGGAGTTAGAAAATGCACCAAAGTTTAGAAAATATATAATTGAATTAATAGAATATGATGAAGCACTTAAAACAAAATCACAATTAACTTGGGAAACATTTAAACACAGTAAAGCACAGAAAAAATGGAGAGAAAAGAAACACCAAAAAAATAATGAAGAAAACAATGACACCAGTACTTAGAAATTACATAGAAGAGATTGTAAAGATGTTCAATTTCACAAAGGAACAATGGGAATACTTAGATGGTATAGCCGAAGATCCACTAAAATTATATAAAGAACAAAATCAACAAAATACACCAGAAATCAATGAATAAAACATATGATATAACCAATAGAATTTATTCTAATGGTTTATTAACTGATGAACTACTTAATAAGTATATTAAACAAAACATATTTGATTGTTTTATAAACCTAGAAGGAATAAAAATTAATAAAGATCTATTTAAAAAATCGGTTTTTATTATTAAAGGAAAGAAGTTTAATATAATCGAATTATATGAAGTAATTTATTATACTCCCGAAGATTATAAAAGCGTGATGCAAATACCTAGAAATCACATAAGGATTAAATTAAAAAAGTACTCATCTCAAACATTAAATAATAATAAATCAAAAAATATAAAAATAAAATATTTAATATATAATGAAGGAAAATCCTAACTATTACTGGCAACCATATCATCAAACAGCACTACTACAATATATTACTTGTGTATCAGCAACCACAAGTGGAATAACACAACATTATTTATTTAATAACATACTATACCAGCCATTATCACATATGGCTAGTCAAGCCTTATATTCAACAGGAGTACCAATGAGTGATAGTTATAAGGACTATATCAATGATATACTTATACACTTATACACTAAGATACTACCATCCATTGATATAGATAGAGCCTCAACATTCCTTCATTATGCTTATACATCATGTAGAAACTATATCATAAGTAACATAGTAATGAAGAAGAATAAGTTAGATTACACTGATGTAGATATAGAAGTAGTATGTGATGTTAATAGTGATGATAATATAAACTACTGGGAAAAGTATTATGTAGTAAGGAAGGCTATACTATATGGTTTAGATGATATGATTAGAAAGGAAAAGATATTGAATAAGACTAATACTATATTCCTATTACTATTAAGACAATACTTATTTGATAATAACTTTAATCCAAATGGATTTAAAATATATGTAACTAAGATAATGAATATAAGGAACTCGACATTCACTGGTGTATGTTCTAGGTTAAGAATATCAACAAAGTTGTTTGAGTGATGTATTTAATGAATAAATAGTTAGCAATATATAAGGGGTGTGGGTAGCTAAAACATTAAAATCCCTACATACCCCCCTAACTAAAAGGAATTTACAATTTCTTGGATTCAAGGGGGGAATCAAAAAAGTAAAATATAAAAATGAAAAAAATAAATTTAACAAAAGCAAAAAAGGATCTACACAACTTAAACGCTGATAATACAAGTTTTGAATTAATTGTAAATAATATTCAACAGTATAATGATTTAATAGATAAGTATAATGATAACACAATAGGTCGTGATATTTATTTACTGTATCAACTCAATGGATTGGTTGTTAAACAATTATCAGAACTGAAGAAACAAAATAAGAAAACAGGTGAAGATGATTCATTCGATAATTTTATGAATGATATGAAAAAATAATTATTAAGAAAATGATTAGAATGGGAAAAATGTTAATGAAAGAAGAATTAGATAAAATTAAATTCATTCCACCAACTGAAGATCAAATAGAAGAATGGTTAAAAAATAGATGGATTGAAAAAGTTAATGACGATGAAGTAGTGGAAATTATGGAAATAAAAAACTTACCATATTGTATTCTAACTGAATATGGAGTGGAAATGGTAACGAAAAAGTAATTAACTATAATGGAAATTATAAGTGATGAGTTGAAATTACTAACAAAATATTTTATTGAACTTGGTTATAAGTTTGAAAGAATTAATTCATATACAATTGAACCTAATGGTTTTACAAACTGGTATTTTGAAAGATGGGATAATCAATATGATAGTTTATTTTTTCCAAATTATAAGGATTTTATAAATTGGAAAAGAACTTATTTAATAGATAGGATGTTGAAAAAAGAATGTCATGTAGTTGAATAATTTAGAAGTAGCAGTTAAATATGCTAATGATGTAATCAATGATATAATTCCTTCCTGTATTTATGTAAAGCAATCTGCACAACGTTTCTTAAATGATTTAGATAGTGATAGATATTTTTATAATTCAGAAGATGTTGATCACGTTGTTAAGTTTATAAATAAACTATACTTTACAAAAGAAGGCGAACCAGAACACTTTATTCTTGAGCCTTGGCAAACATTCATAGTTGCTAATATTTATGGTATATGTAAAAGAAGTAATGAATTTAGAAAGTATAGAAATGCTTATATAGAACTTGCCCGTAAAAATGGAAAATCAGAATTGGTAACAGTATTAGCAGTGTATCATTTATTATATGATAGTGATTCACAAGTTGTATTATCTGCTAATTCAAGGGATCAAATTAAGATAGTTGATTTTCCGAAAGTAAAACAATTTAGTGAACAGATTGATCCAAAACAAAAACGCATAATTCATTATTATAATTCAATCCAATATGGTAGAAATAAATTAATAGTAACTGCTAGTGATCCAAGTAAACTTGATGGATTGAATGCTTCATTTTGTTTAATAGATGAGTTACACGAAGCACCAGATAACAAGATGTATAATGTTATGAAATCTTCACAGGGATCAAGATTAGAACCTTTATTCATGACTATAACAACGGCTGGGTTTGATACTGAAAGTTTTTGTTATAGTATAAGAACCACATGTACAGAAATACTTTCAGGTGAAAAATCAGATGAAACACAATTTGCTATTATATATACTATTGATCCAGAAGATAAGATAGAAGATAAAGATATATGGTTAAAGGCTAATCCAAATTTAAATGTATCTGTTAGGTATGATGCTTTAGAAGAAGCAGTAAATAAGGCTGTAAATAATGAAAGTGAAAGAAGTGGTGTAGCTGTAAAGAATTTTAATTGTTGGATGAAAAGTAATACAGCTGAAATATGGATTCCAGAAGTTTATATAAATAATTCAATGAAGGAATTATCATTTAATGATGATATGTTTAATGATATTGAATGTATTGTTGGTGTTGATTTATCATCAGTATCAGATATAACAGCTGTTTCATATATGTTTCCAGTTGATAATGTGTTCTATTTTATCAACGATTATTACATACCAGAATGTTCAGTATCAACAAACTATAATAGGGAAATGTATAAAGAGAGTGGACAGTTTGGCCATATAAATATAACAGAGGGAAATGTTGTAGATTACAATATAATACTTAAGGATATTCAAAAAAGAAATGAAATTCATGAAGTAAGATCTATTTATTACGATAAATATAATTCAACTCAATTTGCTATAAATGCTACTGATGTTGGTTTTTATATGCAACAATTTTCACAATTAGCTGGATCCTTAAATAAACCGTTAAAAGAATTTGAAAGACTTATAAAATCAAATAGAATAATAATACAAAGAAATCCTATAACTAAATGGATGTTGAACAATGTTGTATTGAAGATAAATCAGATGGGTAATTATTCAATTGATAAAAGTTCAAAGAATAAAAAGATAGATGGTGTAGCAGCTATGATTGATTCATTAGGTGGATATATAACATCACCAAATTATTTTAATGTTTGGTAATAAATACATCGAAATAATGTATTTAATAAAAAGTAATAAACTTAAATGTCAATTTTAGATGTATTCAAAAGAAATAAGAAAATAGAAGAAAGAAGTTTTGATGAATGGACTAATCCAATAATAGGAACATTAAATATAAGTTCACCTACTTCATACACTTCAGTGAAGGCGATGAAACTTTCTACAGTTTATCGTTGTGTTAATTTGATTTCAGATTCGATTGCTTCAATGCCTATAATTCCATATACCTATTTGAGGGATGGTAAGGTTACTAATTGGAAGTATGTAAATTATAATGATAACTATTATAACCTATTAAACATTCAACCTAATGGTTTGATGAGTTCAAATACATTTAAGAAAATGTTAATAGTAAATATGTTATTAAAGGGAAATGCTTATGTATTAATTGATAGGGATAAAACCGGTAAAGTATTAAACCTTATATTATTAGCATCAGATTATATAACACCAAAGATTGTAAATGATGATTTAGTTTATGAAGATTCTTATAATAAAAAATTATACGATAAATCACAAATCATTCATTTAGTAAACTATTCAACTAATGGTATTAATGGTATAAGTACATTAACATATGCTGCTACTTCACTTGGTATTTCATATAATTCAGAAGAACACACTTCAAACTTTTTTAAAGGTGGTGCAAATTTAGCTGGTATATTAAGACCTATAGCTGGTGTGAATATTAATACAGCAAAAGCAACAGCCGCAAAAGCCGCGTTCTTAAATGCTTTAGATAGTGATTTAAATGGTACTTCAAATTCAATTGTAGTTCTTGATAGTGGCTTAGAATATCAAC
Organism: uncultured Bacteroidales bacterium; assembly: GCA_964371595.1. GTDB lineage: Bacteria > Bacteroidota > Bacteroidia > Bacteroidales > JAGOPY01 > JAGOPY01. Next base: position 85,682 of record CAYJNJ010000003.1, read on the forward strand.
CAATTACAATTTCACCAAAGGAATCACAATTACTTGAATCCAGACAATTTAATGTAATTGATGTATGTAGATTTTTTGGTGTGCCTCCAACAATGGCGTTTAGTGAAACTGGTAAATTTTCAACTGCTGAGCAACAACAGATTGATTATTTAAATAACACTTTAACACCTTTAATTGAAAAGATAGAAAATGAATTTTTTAGAAAGATTTATTTACCTTCTGAATGGATGAATAGTGACTTGAAATTCGATACAGAAAACTTAATGAGAACTGATGCTAATACAAGAGCTGATTATTATACTAAGCTATTTAGAGTTGGTGGTTATACAATAAATGAAATAAGGGAAAAATTAAATGCTGGTTTTCCTGTCATTGGTGGTAATCGTGCATTCATTGATAATAATGTTCAACCATCAGATGCTTTAATTGCTGAACAAGGAGACCCAGGAAAACAGATTGATAATAAACTAAAAAGTAATTCAGATGAGTGAAAGTGGCTGCTATATATAAAATAACAAGTCCTTCTGGAAATGTGTATATTGGACAAACTACAAATTTAGAAAGAAGAAAAAAAGTTTATGAATGTTATCCACATCCACGCCAAAGATGGATTTATAATGCAATTAAAAAATATGGTTGGGAAAACATGAAGTTTAATATACTTTGGAGTTCAACAGATATGACTAATATAAACTATATATTAAATGAATTTGAAACTGATTTTATTAAATTATATAATTCATTAGCACCAAATGGATATAATTTAATAAGTGGTGGTAAATCTTTTAAATTTTCAGATGAATCAAAAAAGGAAAGAAAATCAAGAAAAGGAGAAAAGAAAAAACCATTTACAGATGAACATAAAATGAATCTAAGTTTATCACATATTGGACAAATTGTTCAACATAGTGAAGAAACTAAAATGAAAATACGTAATTCACATATAGGCATTACACACACTGAAGAAACAAAGAAAAAAATGAGTGATAAAGCTAAGAATAGAATTCCTTGGAATAAAGGATTAAAATAAAATTAAAAATATGGAAAATAGAAATTTAGAAAAAAGATACATAAGAGAAATTAGGGCTGTTGGTGATTCAAGAGAAATCCAAGGTACTGCCATAGTTTTTAATTCACCTTCAGTTGATATGGGATATACTGAAATTATATTACCTGGTGCTATAACACAAGAATTAATTGATTCTAGTGATATAGTTTTTTTATATAATCACGAAGAATCACTTGTACCACTAGCTAGAAGTAAGAAGGGTAAAGGATCATTAAAAGTAATTTTAACTAGTGATGGTGTTGATTTTTCATTTAAAGTTAGAAAAACTTCATTAGGTGATGAAGTATTAGAAGCTATTATAGCCGGAGATTTAGATAGTTGTTCATTTGCATTTTCAGTAGATGAGGATCTTTGGGATAAATTACCAGATGGAAATTATCAAAGAACTATATTGAGAATTGAATATATACGAGATTTTTCAGTTGTTCCTTTTCCAGCATATCAATCAACAATTATAAATACAAGAGGATTAGATGAATTAAAAGCTAAAGAAGAACTTGAAAAAAGAGTTGAACCTATTATAGAACCAGTGGTAGAACCTACAATAATACAAAATGTAGAACCAGTAGTTGAACCAGTAAAAAATGAATTAGAAGAATATTATACTTCATATCAAATAATTATAGATAAACTTAAAAATTGAAATAAAAATTTTTTAGTTTTTATGTATTTATATAAAAATAACTAAGTGTTATGGATCAAAATGAATTAATAGAAAAACGAAAAGATAAACTTAAAGAATTGGAATCAATTTTTTCAAGTGTTAAATTAGAAAAAAGAAAACTATCTAATGTTGAAGATGTAGCATTCAATAAAGTAAAGGATGAAATAGATGAATTAGATAAACAGATTGAAGAAAAAAGAAATATAAAAAACAATAAAATAAATATAAGAAAAATGGAAAATAAATTTAGATTAACAAAATTAATTGAAGCTAGACTCAATCACACTTCACTTGATGAATATGCTGAAATTTTAGAAGCTGGTAAGAAAGAAATGAGAAAAACAAACTTAGAATGTGGTGATATGGTATTACCAATGGATTTTCGTTCAGATATTTTAGCCGGCACGCAATATCAAGGTCAAGAAATTGTAACAGAAGATAAATGGAGTTTACTTGGGCCACTAAGAGATAAATTAGTTCTCACTTTAGCAGGGGCAAACTTAATCACTGGTTTAGTAGGTGATGTTTCAATTCCAGTTTATGCTGGCACAAGCGCGGCTTGGAAAGGTGAAACTACAATAGCAGCAGATGGAGCAGGAGCATTTAGTGAAGTTACTCTATCTCCAAAGAGATTAACAGCTTATATCGATGTATCAAAACAATTTTTAGTTCAAGATTCAATAAGTGCTGATCAATTATTAATGAACGATATGGTTAATGCTGTAACTGATAAATTACAAAAAACACTTTTAGGATCGGCCAGTGGTAATACAGAATTTCCAGGTGGAATATTCTATGGTCAAACCGAAATAACTGGAGCAACTGGAGCATGGGGCACATTAGTAGCAATGGAACAATCATTAGAGGAAAGTTCTACATACGGTCCATATAGTTTCATTTTATCTCCAAGTGCTAAAGCATTCCTTAAATCAAATACTGGTTCAACAGCTTATAATACAATTTTAATGGGTAATGAACTTATGGGTTATCAATACCAAGTTACTAATGCAGTTGAATATGGCCACTTAGCGTTTGCTAACTGGAGCGATATGATAATTGCCCAATGGGGTGGAATTGATTTAACAATCGATCCTTATACAGTAGCGCATTATGGTAAAATAAGATTAGTTATTAATACTTATTGGGATGGTAAATTTAGGAGAGGTTCATATCGTGTAGCTGATATTTGTTAAGCACTACTTTTATATATATTCATTTTTAGTTCAATTTTTAAACCTTACCGCTAATGTAGCGGTAAGGTTTTTTATTAAATCCAATATAATATTTCCGATTTATTGTATTTAATAAAAACGATTATTTCATGTCATATATAACTTTAGATCAAGCTAAGAAACATTTAAATATTGAATCTGGATTTACAGATGATAATATTTACATAGAAAGTTTAATATCAGTAGCAGAACTAGCTGTATCAGAATATTGTAACAGTGGTTTATCTGGTTATACAGGTAGTACAGAAATGCCAGTAACAGTATATCAAGCAACACTTTTATTAATAGCTCATTACTATGTGAATAGAGAAATCATAAGATTTGGAAATATATCAGCAGAAATTCCATATGCTTTTAAATTCCTATTGGATTTCTATAGAGATAGAACAATAGTTTAAAATAATTATTTAATAATGAATGTAGGAGATTTAAAATATAAAATAATAGTTCAACAACTACAGAAGATTAAAGATAGTTATGGAGCCGAACAAGAAGTATATGTTAACTATTTAGAATTACGTGCTGGTGTAAAGTATATATCTGGAACAAAACAAGTTGAAAATAGCGCATTAGTTAATGTTGAATTTGTTGAATTTACTACCTATTATAGAACTATTCCAGAAACTTGTAGAATAGTATATAATAATAAATTTTATTCAATTAATTCAATAGCTGAAATTGGTTTTAAGGAAGGTTTAAGAATTAATACTGAATTGATTCAAGGTATTGTAGGTGATAATGTCCAATTTATAAGTGGTTCAACTTTAATAAGCCAAAGTGGATATGAATTTGCAGATGTAGCTTTTTCAGGTGATTATAATGATTTAATAAATGTACCTACACTTTTAAGAACTGAGAAAACTTTATCATCAAATGATATATTAAACTTACATACTACAGCTGTTGAAATTATTGCATCACCAGGAACAAATAAAATGGCAATTCCATATACTATTTTATTTGAATATATATCAGGAACAACTCATTATACTAATGGCTCAACAATAGTTCCTTATCAATCAAGTGGAGGCACAACAGCGTTAACATCAGCTTTACCGGCTTCGGGATTACAATCAACAAGTGTAATTAGATATTTAAGAGTATTAAGTTCAGCTGGTATAAGTGGAGCGGAATTAAATAGAGGAGTTGAATTAAGAACTGGAACTGGTGTGGCGTTCATAAATGGAGATGGAACTGCTAATATTACTTTATATTATTATATAATGGAATATTAAAAATAAATATGAATTATGGCAACTGGAGAAGTTAATATAAAAGTAATAGATGAAAATAATTTTATAAAGTATGTTGAAAATTTAAATAACATAACTGAAAGAAAAGTTATTATATCCGCTTTAAGAAAAGCTGGTAATGCCATTAATAAGGAAGCTAAATCATTATTTCAAAGTAGAAAAAAGAATAAAAGTAAAACTGGTTATACTGGTTTTAATTCCATGTTTAAAGTTCAACCAATGAGAGGTAAAGATTATATAGCTGTTAAAGTTGGTTTAACTGGTCCTGATGCTTATAAATATCGTTGGATTGAATGGGGAACAAATGAAAGAACTTATATAACAAGAAATAAGAAAGAACATACAACTGGAAGAATTCAACCAACACACTTTTTTTATGATGCTGTTACATCTAAAACAGAAGAATCAAAGCGAACAATTAACCAATCAATAATAGATGCACTAAAAAAATTACAACAATGATATGCCAACAATTAATATACCTGAAAAGAAAGTAAGGGAATATAAAAAACCAAATACACCTAAAGTTTATAATGAAATTCATAAGGCTGTATATAATACGATCAATTGGAAGAAGATTAGATTAGAATATTTAATACATCAACCGCTTTGTGAAGTATGTATTGAAAAAGGAATAATAGAAAGTGCTGTTGATGTGCATCATAAAATACCAATTTCAAATGGAAATGATATAATGGAAAGAAAAACACTTGGGTTTGATTGGAACAATTTAAAAAGTGTTTGTAAGGAATGCCATAAAATGGAACATAAAAAATTATAACAATAAAATGATCTCAATAGGAAAAGGAATTTATTCAATTTTAACAGGTAGTACTAGTGTAACAAACTTAGTATCAACCAATATATTTCCACTTGTTGGACCTGAAAAAATAAGTCTTCCATGTGTTATATATGAAAGGCAAAGTGACCCAGAATACACAAAGGATTTTAATAGTGGTTATAACTGTAATGTATATTTAACTATAATATCAAAAGATTACGCTAATTCAATTAATATAGCAGAAGCTTGTAATACAGCTTTAAATGAATATAATGGTACAATCAGTGGTGTAAACTTCGTGAAAATTAGATTATCTAGCGTGGCTGAAGTATACCAAGATCCTGGAGATGTATTCGCACAACGTTTAACCTATGATATTAAGTGTAGATAATTAATAAAGTATTTCAACTTTTTATGTATTTATATGAAAAGTGATAATAAAAAAATAAAATATAATAATGGCAGCAGAAAATAGTAAAATAGTTTATGGTGGGTCAATGATGATCTTTATTACAAGTGGAGCTACTACAAATCCTGTAGCTTTTTCAACATCAGCAAAATTAGACCTAACAATGGATATAAGAGAAATATCTTCAAAGGACTCTGGGATTTGGAAAGAAAAAGCTGGTGGTAAATGGGATTGGAAAGCTGATACAGAAGGTTTGATGGCATTTAGTTTATCAGCGACTACATGGGATGTTGAAGATTTATTCGCAATAATGATAGAAAGAAATCCTGTAAGTGTAACATTTGGTATAGCCAGTGGAACAACTCCTGGGTGGGAACTTAATACTGGAGAAAAGTATTTTTCTGGTTCAGCAATTATAACAAGCCTTTCAATGAATGCACCAGATAATGATAATGCTACATATAGTATTTCATTAGAAGGAGCAAGCGCATTAACAATTACTTAATATTTCTTTTCATGGTTTAATTATTTGGTTAGGGTGTAACAATGGGTTACACCTTTTTTTTAATTGTTATTTATTTCATCATTTATTAATGTATTTATATAAAAAATATTAATCATATGAATGAAGCAAATATTAAAATTAATGGAGTAGAATATAAGATTAAACAAAGTTTTAGAGCATTAATGTTATTTGAAGAAATGACAGGTAAGAGTGTTTATCAAATGGATCAAACACTTAATGATGTTATAAAACTATTTTATTGTATTATTAAAGCTAATAATAGAAATATATTCAATTTTTCATTTGATGAATTTATTGATACAATAGATGATAATCCAGATAGTGTTGAATTATTTAATGATTATTTATTATCAACAGTTGAACAACCTATAGAAAAAGATAAGCCAAAAAAAAAGAGAGCTTAAAAGTTTCAGAATTATATAAAATTCTAGTTTTTAAATGTGGAATTAATCCAGCTTATATGCTTGATGAAATGTCAACATATGAAGCTGGATTATTAATTGATGCTCATAATGAGAGTATTGAAGAATTTAATATAGAATATAAGGATAAATGGATAGCTATTAGATGGTTGGGTTATGTAGTTGCTGCTTCTAATGGTGTTGAAAAGATTAAATCACCAGAAGATTTAATGAAGTTTAATTGGGAAAAACAAGAAGCTGTAACAATTAAATATACACAAGAAGAAATAAAAGCTATACAGGAAAGAATGTTAAATAAAATCAATGAAAAAAATGTATTTATAAAAAAAGAAATTATGAATGGCTAACTTTTCATTATTAACTACACTTAGTTTAAACGCTGCTGGCTTTACCAAAGGATTAGATAAAGTTTCAAAACAAACACAATCCTTTAAAAAAGGAACACAAGAAGCTAGTAAAAGCATATCATCATCTTTTCAAAGTATGGGTGATGTTATTGGTAGTTCAGTTAATTCACAAATAGGAACATTAGGTTCATCCATAATGAGTGGAATATCAGCGTTTAGGGCTATGATTCCAGCTATTAATGGCGTTAAGGTTGCTTTAATTTCATCTGGTATTGGTGCTATTGTGGTAGCTATTGGTGTAGCATTCGCAGCACTATCAAGTTATTTAACTGGAACAGCAGCTGGTGCTGAAAAGTTGAATGTTATTATGGGTTATATGAAAGGAACATTCAATGCTTTAATTAAACGGGTTAACGCATTCGGTTCAGCCATAGTTAGTTTATTATCAGGTGATTTTGAAGGGTTTAAAAAAAGTATGCAAGACGCTTTTAAGGGTGGATTACTTGATGAAATTAAAGCGGATGCTGAAGAATTTGTTGGTTTTGCAGAAGAAGAAAATAGATTATTTAAAGAAAAATTAAGACTACAAACTGAAGGGGCAAGATTACAATCTGAAATAGATGGTTTTATGACTGATGCTAAAAATAAAGGACTTTCTTTAGCAGAACAGGAAGCTGGGATGATTAAACTAAAAGAAAAAGATGCTGAACTTGATAAGATGAAACAACAGTATCTTAAGGATGAATGGGATTTACAGAAAAAAATAAATGAAAGTAAAGGTGATAGTGTTAGTAAATCAGATTTA